>NZ_JBEZLP010000051.1:0-61003 GCF_040652195.1 Streptomyces sp. NPDC048278 | reverse complement strand
GACTGGCAGGGGATTTAGCGGATCCGTCTGCCGGGTGCGGTTCGATGCGGACTGCCGGCGCGTGGTGGGTTGCTCGCGCAGTTCCCCGCGCCCCTGACCGGGCGCGATACCTGGCCGGGGTGCGACGGCCGGCCCCGGTGGTGTCTGACCGTGGGCGGCGGTCTCGGTGTCGGCATGGAGCCGGCCCTGCCCACGGGGCCGGTCAGGCGGGGTTGCGGCGCGGCGCGGTCATCTGGCGGGCGTGGACCCGTCCGGTGGGGTGCCGTGGTGGTGCGCCGTTGTGGCTCTGCAGCCAGCACCGGTTCTTCTACATCGCGAGGTTGACCCCGTCGGCGGGGGGGACCGCGATCCGTCAGTTCCTCGGCGCAGGCCTCGTCGGCGCAAGGTGATGGACGGGGTCAGTCGGGTCGGGACGTCCACGCCGTCTCGACCGTGGCTGCGAGTGCCTCGCCCTTGGCGAAGCCGTAGTACGCAGAGAACTGCAGCACGATCTCGTCCATCTCCTCCTTGGTGACGTCGCCGGAGTGAAGGGCCGCGGTGACGTGCGAGTGCAGGGGGACGGTCTCGGCCATGAGGGCGGCGTTGTTGACGAGGATGTCGACGCCGCCGAAGGCGTCGGCCTCGGCCAGGGCCCGGCCGTAGACCTGGCCGATGGCGCCGGCTCCGCCGGTGACGACGGCGACCTTGCCGTCCAGGCTGAACCGGTCGAGAGTGTTGCTCATGAGGCCTCCTTCGTCAAGCGGGACAGATAGGCGTCGACGTCGGCACCGTGCTCGCGCAGTTCGTCCGCGGCCTGAGGAGCGATGAGGATGAGGAAGCGGTCGCGGGCGACGCCGTCGGCGGCGAGTTCACCGACCGAGTCGGCGTCGAGAACGGGGAAGTCGGGTCCTTGGGGCGGTGCCGGTTTCCCGTAGAAGGTGATCTGCTCGACGATGTTGGTGGCCACTCCGGCGGGGCACAGGCAGGAGACACCGATACCGCGGGGGCGCAGGTAGAGCGCGAGCGCCTCCGACAGGCCGACCACCGCGTGCTTGGTCGCGGTGTACGGCAGCCGGTCGAAGCCGTAGGGCAACAGGCCTGCCGTGGAAGCGGTGTTGACGACATGGCCGGAGCCCTGTTCCAACAGGTGCGGCGGGAATACGAGGTTGCTGCGTACGACGCCCAACAGGTTGACGTCGACGACCCGTTGCCAGGCCTCGAACGGGATGTCCTCGACGGCGCCGACGGCGAGGATGCCGACGTTGTTCATGACCAGGTCGATGCGGCCGAACCGGTCGAGGGCCAGCTTGCGGACGGCTTCCAGGTCGTCGAGGCCGGTGTCGTCGCAGCCCGTGGCGACGGCCTGGGCGTCGCCGATCTCGTGGGCGACGGTGTGTGCCCGTTCGGCCACGAGGTCGGTGACGACCACGCGCGCGCCGCGCCGGGCGAAGGCGTGGGTGGCGGCGCGGCCGATGCCGCTGCCGGCACCGGTGACGACCGCCACGGCGTCGTGCAGGTCGATACTCATCAGAACGTCGTCCCCGCTCGGGAGTGGGCAGGCAGTCGCTCAGGCGGACAGCGGCCGGCAAAGGCGTGTGCCACGGCGGTTCGGCAGCGCCCCGGAGGTCACCGGGTACTGCGCGATCGGCCACGACGGAGCTGCGACCGATCGACGACACGTCACGGCATGTCCGGCTGGGCGCTTCGGCGGAGCGGCTAGGCGGTTCGAGGCGGGAAGACCCGCTCGCCGTTCGCCGCCTTCGTGATGCCGATGGCCTCGATAGGGCAGGACTCGGCGACTTCCAGGACCAGTTCGGAGGCCGGGAGCGTCTTGGACCGGGCGCGGCCCTGGCCGCTCTCGTCGAGTTCGAACTCCTCGGGTGCGGAGGCCGCGCACAGCCCGGTCCGGACGCAGACCCGTTTGTCGACGGTGACCGTCCACCGTTCGGTCATCGTCGGGCTCCTTCGATGACGAGGGGCAGGGTCTTCCAGCCCCGGACGGTCGAGGTCTGGGCCAGCTCGGCGTGGTCCCAGTCCACGTCCCAGCCGGGGAACCGCGCGAGGATCTCCTCCGCGGCGATCCTGCCCTCCAGCCGGGCCAGTGCCGCGCCCAGGCAGTAGTGGGCGCCGACTCCGAAGCTCATGTGCTGGGTGACCCGGTGGATGTCGAAGGTGTCGGGGTCGTCGAAACGCCGTGGGTCACGGTTGGCGGCGGCCTGGATGAACAGGATGGCGCTGCCGGCCGGGACCGTGCGGTCGTACAGTTCGACGTCCTTGGTGACGTGGCGTGCGGTGAACGGACCGGTCGGCTCGAAGCGCAGGATCTCCTCGATGGTGTTGGGGACGAGCGAGGGGTCGGCCGCCAGCTCCCGGCGTGCCTCGGGGTAGCGGGCCATCAGGGCGCCGAACCAGCCGATGAGCCGGCCGGTCGTCTCGTTGCCGGCGCCGGCCACCACCGTGCAGTAGGTGAGGACCTCTTCGTCGGTGAGGGTCCGGGTGACGCCCTTCTCGTCCTCGAACTCTGCGGTCATCAGCTCGGTCATGAGGTCGTCGGAGGGGTGCTGCTTGCGCCACTCGATGTAGTCCTTGAAGGCGTCCGTGCTGAGGATGTCCTCGTGGTTGATCTTTCCGCTGCCCTCGGTGCCGAGCGTGTCGTCGGTGTAGTCGCGGATGGCGGGCTGGTCGGCCTCCGGGATGCCGAGCAGCATTCCGATCACCCGCATCGGCATCTCGGCACCGACGGCCTCGACGAGGTCGAACCGCTCGGCACCGGTGACCGGTTCGAGCGCGCGCCGGCAGAACGCCCGTACGCGGGGCTCCAGGGTGGCGATCCGGCGGGGTGTGAACACCCGGGCGAGCAGGCGGCGGTGGATGTCGTGGACGGGCGGGTCCTCGAAGATGAGGGTGCCGGGCGGGAGTTCGATGTCCGCCTGGATGATTTCGAGGATGTCGCCACGGGCGGAGGAGTAGGTCCCCCAGTCCGCCAGACCGTGCTGGACGTCGGAGTACCGGCTCACGGCGTAGAAGTCGTGCTGTTCGTTGAAGTAGAGGGGTGCTTCCTCGCGCAGCCGTGCGTAGAGGGGGTAGGGGTCGCGGGCGAGGGCGGGGTCGTAGGGGTCCCAGTAGATCGTCTCTGCATTGGTCACGAGCACAACTCCTCTGCTGGGCGTCTCACTTGAGCAGGGCGCCGGCGTCGATCGGCAGGGTCACGCCGGTGACGAAACGGGACTCGTCGCAGGCGAGGAAGAGGACGGCGTTGCTGATGTCCAGCGGCTCCACCCACGGGGTGGGGAGCACGTGCATGCTCTGGGAGACCGCCGCGAAGTCGTCGACGGTGGGGTTCTCCAGGTCGGGGCGGAACATCCGGTAGGTGCCCTCGTGCATCACCATCGGCGTGTTGACCTGGGTGGGGTGCACCGTGTTGACGCGGATGCCGTGTGCCCCCAACTCCCCCGCCAGCGTGCGCATCAGGCCCACCACACCGTGTTTGGCGGCGATGTAGTGGCCTATGTTCGCGTAGCCCTTGAGGCCGCCCACCGAGCTGGTCAGGACGACCGAGCCGCCCCGGCCGCCGGCGACGATGTGCGGGGTGGACACCTTGGTGGACAGCCACACGCCGGTCAGGTTGACGTCGATCATGTCGCGCCAGGTCTTCTCGTCCATGGCGTCGAGGGTGGCGCCGCCGCTGCCGAGACCGGCGTTGGCCACGACGATGTCCAGGCGGCCGAGTTGGGCGACACCGTCGTCCACGGCGGTCTTGAGCGCGTCGTGGTCGCGGACGTCCGCCTGCACGGCGTGGATCCGCCGCCCCAGCTTCTGCACCTGCCTCACGGTCTCTTCCAGGTCCTCGGGCGTCGACATGGGGAACGTGACGCCGTCGAGCTGCTTGCACACGTCGACGGCGATGATGTCGGCGCCCTCTTCGGCCAGCCGTACGGCATGGCTGCGGCCCTGGCCACGGGCGGCACCGGTGATGAAGGCGACCTTGCCTTCGACTCGTCCGGGCATGACTACCTCGCTTTCCTGGGTCGGGTTGGGCAGAACGGGCGGATGGGGGGGACAACGCGTGTCTCCCGGACGTCGGCCTCCAGGACGACGCCGGGGCGTACGTCGTCGGTATCGGCATCGGCATCGGTGCCGATACCGATGCCGATGCCGGTGCTGGTGCTGGTGCTGGTGCTGGTCAACAGCCGTGGATCCTCGACGCCCAGAGCGCGGGTACCCGTACAGCGAGCCATCGAGGTGGCCCTCCATTCGTGCTGAACGAGTGTTTAACACGAGCGCTGAACACCTGTTTAACAGCGCCCACCGGAGCCGTCAAGGACAATGAGCGGCATGACTGCGCCTCGCCGTATGGGCACCGAGAACTCCAAGACGCGCCAGGTCCTGCTCGACGTCGCCGAGCGGCTGATGCTGGAGGAGGGCTACGCCTCCGTGGGTATCCGCCGGGTGGCCCGCGAAGCGGAGGTGGCGCCGGCACTGGTGCTGTACTACTTCCGCACGCTGGACGATCTGTTCCTCGCGATGCTGCGGCGGCGCGGCGAGCACGAGATGGAGCGGGTCGTCCGCCTGTTGGACGGACCGCAGCCACTGCACACCCTCTGGCGCATCGCCAGCCACCCGGGCAACGCGCTGACCACGGAGTTCGCCGCCCTGGCCAACCACCGCAAGGCGATCCGCTCCGAACTCGCCGCCTTCGCCGACCGCTACCGCGAGGCACAACTCGCGGCGCTCACCCGACGACTCACGGAGACAGGCGTCGAACTGCCGCCCGAGGTGTCCCCGGCCGCGCTGCTCATGCTGACGAACGCACTCGGCCGGATCATCATGATGGAGAACACGATGGGCATGACGACCCGTCACGCCGAGGCTCTCGACTTCGTGGAGCAGTTCCTCCAGCGCTACGAGGGGACCACCACGGACGCTTGAGGCACCGCGCCCACAAGGCGCGAACGAGAGGCCGACCCCGGGAGGGATGGAATTTTACCAACTGGTCGGCTTTCGCTTCGACGTTAGGCCTGCGCGAGGAGGCCAGGAAGTGCACGATCGAGCTTCGTAATCAGAGCGTTACATTCTCAATCGCCCACCGAAGACGACACGCCAAATTTCGACCGTGTAGTAGATTTTTGAGCTGGGTGCCGTCGAGGAGAGTGAGCTCAGCGTGGGCCAGGCAAAGGCGCGGGGGCCGTACGCGAAGACTCCGGCCCGCAGGGCCGAGATCGTACGAGCGGCTCGCGACAGCTTCGCCGAGCGCGGTTACGCCAACGCCTCCCTGCGCGACATCGCGGAGCGGGCGGGCATCACCCACGCCGGACTCCTGCATCACTTCCGCAACAAGGACGAACTCCTCGCCGCGGTGCTCGCCGACCGCGACTCCGAGGACTGGCAGCAGGGCGTGGACGAGGTCGACAGCACCGAACGCCTCGGCCCGTACCTCGCCGAGCTGGTCCGGCACCACCAGAAGGCCCCGGAGCTGATGCGGCTGTGGATCGAGCTCGCGGCGGCGGCCTCACGCCCGGATCACCCCGCGCACGCGTACTTCGTCGACCGCTACGAACGCAGCCGCGCCCAGTTCTCCGACGGGTTCCCGGACAAGGGCGCACGCTTCGCGCTCCGCCAGGGCGTCTCCCCCGAGAGCGCCGCGGTCCTCTTCCAAGCAGTGCTCAACGGGCTCCAGTTGCAGTGGCTCATCGACCAGGAACTCGACATCGTCGGACCGGTCACCGACTTCGTACGGCTGCTGTTCGAGGGCAACAGCGGGGCGATGCCCGAGAGTTGAGGGCACCCCGGACGAACACCGGCAATCGGCCCGTCTGCAGCATCAGCCCCTCTGCAGGATCTCGACCTGGTTGCCCCACGGGTCGAGTACATCGACGGACCGGGAACCGTCCGGGGCCTCGAACTCGCCTTGGACCCTGGCGCCGTTGTCGGCCGCCCGCCCCTTGGCGACATCCAGGTCCGGAACCTGGATGATGAAGCCGCCCTTCTTCTTCCCGTCGTGCGGACCCTTCTTGATCAGCACCAGCCCTGGCCCGCCGTCAGGAAACGTCACGATGTGCACGTTCTCTCCCTGCGCGACAGCGAACTTCGCACCGAACACCCGGCCGTAGAACCTCTCCGCGGCGTCGAGAGTGCCCACGTAGAGCTTGACCATGACGATGGTTCCGGTGGGCGCAGGAAGGCGGTCGACATGACCGGGTGTGCCCTGGCTCCTCCGGGGCGCCTCCACCACTCCGCACCAGATCCAGGGCAATGACGAAAGGACCCGTCGTGCGGATCCCCGTACCCGACGTCTCGTCCCGCACCCTCACCGAATTGATCTCGCTGTCCGACCGGCGGGCCGTGGTGACCGGTCGCGGACATCGACGCCCAACTCGCCGCCAAAATCGCCGAGGACCTCGGCTGCCGCGGTCAGGGCCGGGCGCTCGCCGCGCATCTGGACGTCACGGACGCCGGGAGCGTCGTCGCGACCGTCGATCTCGCGGTGCGGGAGCTCTGCGGGCTCGGCATCTGGATCAACAATGCCGGGATCTTCCCGGCGGTTCCCGCGCTGGAGATGCCGACCGAGACGTGGGACGAGGTGTTCGCCGTGAACGCACGCGGTGTCTTCCTGGGCTCCCGGGAGGCCGCGCGCCGCATGAGCAAGGCCGGATATGGAGGCGTCATCGTCAACGTCGTCTCCACCGCTGGGTTCCGGGGCACGGGACCGGGGCTCGCCGCGTATGTCGGATCGAAACACGCGACGCGCGGCCTGACCCGCCAACTCGCTCTGGAATTCACTCCGTTCGGAGTACGGGTGCTCGGTGTCGCGCCGACGTTCGTGCCGACCGAGGGGAACGCGGCGGCTGCCGCCGCTGCCGGAGCTCCGATGGACGCCGAGACCTTCAAGGCGGTGATGCAGGCGGGCCCGCTCGGCCGGCTGGGCGTGCCCGACGACATCGCCCGCGTGGTGCTGTTCTGCGCGAGCGACCTCTCAGCCTTCATGACCGGCAGCACCCTCCTTGCCGACGCCGGCGAAACGGCCTGATCCACCGGGTACGCGACCACCTCCGCTGCCGCGACGTCTTCCCCGGCGGCACGGCCACGACCGACTCACCCGGTGTTCTCAGCCCAGCCACCGCATGTCGGGGAAGCCGGCCTCCGCCGGTGCCTAGCAGTCCGCGCCGAGGCCGTGGAAGAGGTCCGCGTCCTCCTGGACCAGGGGCTGGCCCAGGAGGATGTGGCGCAGGATCTCCTCGATGGCGTTGGGGATGTGCGAGGGGTCGGCCGCCAGCTCCCGGCGTGCCTCGGGGTGGCGGGCCATCAGGACGCCATGCCGTCGTGGCTGTATTCGGTCCGGACAGCCCCGGCTTCAGGCACTTCCTCCTGCAGCCCCACATCGACCCCACGGGCAGGATCACGCGGGTAGCGGGCTCGTACGAGTCACCGTACGGCGAGAGTGGCGGGTCGAGGACAGCGGCTCGACGCTCGCCTACGAAGGGGGGATCCCAGACGTGCCCGCGTTCGCGCCCCGGCTGCTCACGCGATCTGCGGTTGAGCATGTCAGTGGGGTTGAGTGGCGCCTTCGAGTGAGGCCAGGCCGGTGGTGAGGAGTCTGGCTGCGCGGCCGACGTCGGCGGTCACCGCCTCATGGATCTGTGTCGGCGTGCGGGTGCCGTCCAGATGTTTCCCCAGGCTTTGGAACTGGATGGACCACAGTCCGAGCAGGGCAGTCGCCGCGATCTGCGGTTCCGGGTCGTCCGGGCTTCTGTGGGTGCGCTGGGCCAGTGCCTCGGCCGCGACGGTGACAAGGCGGTCGGTCATGTCCTGGTGGTAGGCCCTCAGTGAGGGTGTGGACCTGGCCAGTACGCCGAAGCGCCTGATCGTGGCAGCGGCCTGGTGCGGGTCGTCATGCGCGGCGATCCAGGAGGTCATGGCTCGCAACTCATCGGAGAGGACCCGCAGCGCCGCCTCGACCGGAGAGTGGTCCGAGTCGGCCAGGGCGGCGCGCAGGTTGGCCAACGTGGTCTCGCCCCGGTCCAGGATGAGCGATTCCTTGGTCGGGAAGTAGTTGAAGACCGTCTTCTCCGAGACTCCGCATGCCTCGGCGATCTCCGACACGCGGACGGTGTCGAAGCCGCGCTCCAGGAACATCTCGGTCGCGGTGTCGGACAGGCGTTGCCGCAACAGGCGCTTCTTGCGCTCCCGCAACCCCTCGGCCCCGGGCTCCGCGGGCTGCGGGTGCCGTGCCGTCCAGTCCACCGTGCTCATGGCGACAGAGTAGTGCAGCAGCAGAATATTTACTGCTACTGTAAGTTTTTAGTCGCTGTAATTTCCGCACTTCGACCGCCTTGGGAGCCCCCATGAGCGCTATCCACATCGTCCGTGACTACCCGCACTCCCCTGCCAAGGTCTGGCACGCCGTCACCGACCCGGGTCTCATACCGCTATGGACCGCGACCGGAGCCGGGGCACGCCCGGAAGGGTTCGCCACCGCCGTCGGCACCCACTTCCAATTCATCGCGAAGCCCAAGCCCGGCTGGAGCGGCATCGTCGACTGCGTCGTGCTGGAGGTGGACCAGCCCCGGCTGCTGCGCTACTCGTGGACCGACCACGGCGGCGGCGAGACCACCGAGGTCGCCTACCGCGTCGAACCGCACGACTCAGGGACGCGCTTCACCTATGACCATACGGGGTTCACGGGGGCAAGCGGGCTCCTGATGGTCCAGATCCTGGGGCACGTCCGGCGGAAGATGCTGCGCGTCGGCCTGTCCGCGGTGCTGAACGATCTCGACGAGGACGGCAAGCTCCGCCCTGGAAGTTCTCTCCAGCACAAGACCTGGCTGTCTCGTTGAACCCGGCAACCAGGTGAGAACGACGAGCACGGCCGGACTTCTCGCCGAACCCCGGCAGGGGCGGCTGAGAGACCAGGACGGCCACCGCTGATCATCGGTGCGTGAAGACTGATGATCATGCGGTGACCGCAGGACACAGCGAGCGCGTTCAACTCGGCGAGGCCGGCAACCCGCCTCGCTGCCCGGGCCGGGGCGGCTACGCCTCGCGGCGTTGCGCTTCCTCCCGTGTGGGCTGGTACGGGATTCTCGTCGTGAGTGGTGCGATGGGGCGGGTGCCGGTGCGGGGGGCTGCTTCGTAGCGGCTCGGGAAGGGGTATTTGCGGTCCAGGAACCTGCGGATGGCGGCCTGGGCAGCCGGTCTGGCCTCCGGGGGCGTGTCCACGTCGTTGAGGCAGAAGAAGTCGATGTCCTCGCCTGCCGCGAGGCGGGCCAGACGGCGGCGCATGTCCGGTGTGCCCAGCTGGACGTAGCGGAAGCGGTAGTCGGCGGGGACGGCCCGGCCCGTTGCCAGCGCCCAGTGGTGGTGGAGCGTGGATGCCGGAGCGACGTCGGAGGTGGAGCGGAAACGGGAACGGGACGTCCGTTCGAGTTCCTCGATGTCCAGGCTCTCCATCTCGCGCATCACGGACAGCAGTTGGGGGTGCGGGGTGTGCAGCGACTTGTGCGTGATGTGTCGGCCGTGGAAGCGCCTGAGAACCTCGCGGGCGTTCTTGCCGGCGGAGTTCGGGGCCGGTTCGAGCGGGTGCGGGGCGCCTACGCCGAGTTTCAGGGGAGACAGGGGGATGCGGGCGATGCCGTTGCCGTGGAAGAAGTGCCCGGGGTCTACCGGGCGGTTGATGAAGACGTCGTCGTTGAAGTAGAGGTAGTGCTCCGACAGGCCCGGGATGCGGTGCAGGCGGCTCTCTATCGCGTGCGAGTTGAAGACCGGGAGCGCGTCGGGCGGGAGGATCTCCCGGTGGTCGATCACCGTCAGGCCTTCCGCCTCCGGGTCCAGCCAGGACGGGATCTGGGAGTCGGTGACCAGGTAGACGTGCCGGACGAACCCGGCGTACATCTCCAGCGAGCGCAGCGCGTACCGCAGTTCGTCATGGCTGGTGTAGCGGGAGGCGCCGGTCTCGCGCGGAGCGATGACGTTGTCGGAGAGCTCCTGGTGGGCCCGGCGCTTCGCGGCCATCACCGGGTCGTCCCCGTCCACCCAGGTGTACACGGCGTCGACGGGGAACAGCACCTCGTCGATGCCGGGCTCGGCGAACGGGGCGAACGTCGGGACGGTGCGGCGGCGAACCGCCACCGCCGCCGGTTGCCGCGCCGTCACCGGGAGCACTTCCGCCACGGGGTTGCGGCGCGGGGCGACGAGCGCCGGCCCGAAGACGTCCGGCAACCGACTGCCGGGCACGGTGAGCCAGGCGGGATCGGTGCCACCGGCGCCGCCCCCGGCCGCATCCGAGGGGGCGCCGAGGTCCCGGCCGTGCCGCCAGAACTCGATGTCGCACCCCGTCTCCAGGCCGCTGAGCACCTGCCCTGCCGGGCCGAGGCGCACCACGCCGGTGCGGAGTACGGCGGCCCGCCGCAGCGCCCGGGGCAGCCTGCCGTCGGCCCACAGCACCGCGGTCGTCACGGCGCCGCCCGGTCCGACGGCGCCGACGTACCCGGCGGTGCCGGCGAAGCGCTGGGCGGCCTGGGCGAGGATCGCGTCGCGGTACGTCTCCTCGACGCCGACGACCTGCCGCGGCGTGCCGTGTCCGTGGTCGGAGGGGACCAGGAAGTACGGGACGTGCAGCCCTTCCAGGAAAGTGCAGACCCGTTCGAGATCGGCTTCGGCGGCGTCCGCGGCCGTGTAGGCGTCGACCGTACGGCCGTACAACCGCGTCGCTCCGAAGGTGATCCCGCGCCCGGGGACGGCGGCGCGCAGGCGTCGTCGGGCCCGGGTCGCGCGCAGCGCCCAGAGCCTGGCCGACAGCCGGGCGCACAGGCGCGCCAGCAGGTCCCGGGCGGCGCGCAGGCCCGCGGGCGCCGTGAACGTGAAGCGGTGACGGATGTCCATGCCCCCCAGCCCCCGTCAGTTCTGCTTCTTGACTGGCTTCTCAACCGGCTTCTCGACCGGCTTCTCGAAGGGGCTCGCGAAGGGGAAGTAGTCCTCCAGGAACTCGTGCATCCGGACGCCGACCCGCTCCCGCTCCTCCGGCGGCACGTCGACGTCGTTGAGGCAGAAGAAGTCGAAGCGGCGGGTGCGGCGCAGGTCGGCCAGGCGGGCCTCGGCGTCCGGACGGCTGATGTTGACGTACCGGAAGCCGAACCGGCCCGGAACGCCGCGGCCGGTCATCAGCGCGTACTGGTAGAGCAGCGGGGCCGTCACGGCGATGTCCTGCGGCGAGCGGAAGCGGGACGCCGTGGTGCGGGCGATGTCCTCCGGGAAGACGTCCTCCAGGTCCCGCAGGGTCTCGCGCTGCTGCGGCAGCGGGGTGTGCATGAAGTTGTTCGTGGTCATCCGCCCGAACTTCTCCAGCAGCAGCCGGCGGACGTTCTTGCTCGCGGAGTTGGTGGCGGTCTCCTCGGCGTGCGGCTTACCGACCCCGATCTTGAGCGGGGACACCGGGATCTTCATCAGACCGCTGCCGTGGAAGAAGTGCTCCGCCGTGACCCGGCGGCCGACGAACACGTCGTCGTTGAAGTAGAGGTAGTGGTCCGACAGGCCGGGGATGTGGTGCAGCCGGGTCTCGATCGCGTGCGAGTTGAACACCGGCAGGGCGTCCGCCGGGAAGATGTCGCGGTGGTCGACGACCGTGATCCCGGAGGCCGTGTCGTCGAGCCAGTGCGGCTTCTGGCCGTCGGTCACGAGGTAGATGTGGCGGACGAAGTCGGCGTACATGGCGAGCGAGCGCAGCGAGTACTTCAGCTCGTCGTGGCTGGTGTAGCGGGAGGCGTTGGTCTCCTTGTCCAGGATCTCGGCGGTACCGCGCTCCTGGTAGCGGGCGCGCTTGGCCCGCATCTCCGGCTCTTCGCCGTCCACCCAGGTGTAGACGACGTCGACGGGGAAGGTCACGTCGTTCACGGTCGGCAGGGTCAGCGCGGCGAAGCTCGGCAGCTCCCGGTCGCCGATCCGGACCACGGCCGGTGTCTGCTCGGACGCCGGCAGTACGTCCGTGATGCCGTTGTTCCGGGGTGCGACGAGGGACTCGGCGAAGACGTCCTCGGAGGCCTGCGGCTGGACCGAGGCCAGGCGCCGGGGCCCTGCGGCGGAGGCGAGGAGCTGTGCCCCGTCCTCCCAGAACTCGACGTCGCAGGCGAGTTCCGGGCCGGCGAGCAGCTGGCCCGCGGGGCCCAGGTGGTTCTCCCCGATCCGCAGGACCGGGGCCGTACGCAGCGCGGCCGGCAGGACACCGTCCATGAACAGGGCGGGGTGCCTGAGCTTTCCGCCGGGCAGCGGTCGGCCGATGAACACCGCCTTCCCCGCGTTCTGCGCCTCCAGGGCGGTGAGGAGACGCTCCCGGTCCACGGCATTCACACCGACCGTGTGGCGTGTGCGCGAGGCCGGTACCAGGAAGTAGGGGATGCCGTCCTGCTCCAGTGCGGCGAGGACCAGACCGAGGTTGGCGGCAGCCGCCTCGGCGGCGTTGAACCGGGTCACGACCCGTCCGTAGAGCTGCTGGCCGCGCACCGCGACCGGGCGGAGCACCGGGTCCGTGACCGCGGCCATACGGCGCCGCCGCATGGTGCGCAGCTGCCAGACCTTCTCGGCGGCCTTCCGCTCGACTCGCGGTCGGATCCGCCGGGCAAAGGAACGCACGGTCACGTCCTGAACTCCTCTACATCCACCTCTACACACCCTTGTGTTAACCAGACGGACACCTGAGCTGGATGGTTGTAGAAAATTTCTCAGAGAATTAAGGAGAACCAGAACGCGCACACAACCACCTCACACCTGGATGTGCTAAATGCTGCCCCCGGACCGAGGGCGTTCGCTCGCTTCTTGGCGGACCGTGGTGCGTTCGGGCGCTGCTTCCGCAGGCTCATCCACGGCGTGGATGAGCCTGATCGGCGATTCGGATCACGTCGAGGATGGTGGCCGTGCACCGAAGGCCGCATAGTCGTCCGTACCCGCACGCCGCTGTCCGGACCAGCCACCGGCGTGCGGCCGTCCCCAGCGGCTTGCTGTGCGCCGACGGCGCCCGTGAACGGCATGCCCGCTCCTGATGCACACCTTCCTGGAGTCGCCATGCCCGGTTCCGTGCCCCCGTCGTCCCCCGATCCGGTCGACGACGCCGCCCCTGCGCCCGTCGCGGTGTCGGGTCCGGCTCATCTGCTGCGCGTGACCCTGCTGATGGCCGGGAGTTGCCTGCCGATCCTGGGCGCGGTGCTCATCGCCCCGGTGCTGCCGAAGATGCAGGACCACTTCGCGTCCGTCCCGGGAGCCAAGGCGCTGGTGCCGCTCGCGCTGACCGTCCCCGCGCTGTCGCTGGCCGTCCTGGCCCCGTTCGCCGGGCTGATCGTGGACCGGCTGGGTCGCAAGCGCCTGTTGATCGCGGCGACGCTGCTGTACGCCGTGTTCGGCACCGCGCCGCTCTGGCTGGACTCGCTGGGGGCGATCATCGCCAGCCGTGCCCTCGTCGGTGTCGCCGAGGCCGCGATCATGACGTGCTGCACGACGCTGATCGGCGACTACTACTCGGGCCACCGGCGGGTGAAGTACCTCGCTCTGCAGACCATGTGCGCCTCCGCGTCGGCCACCGTCTTCTTCGTGCTGGGCGGCGCCGCCGGGTCGGCGGGCTGGCGCGTGCCCTTCTGGGTCTACGCCGTGAGTCTCGTGCTCGCCCCGCTGATGGCGTCCGCACTGCCCAGCCCTGCGGCACTGCCCAGCCCTGCGGCCCGCGCGGCCGTCGGTCCGGATCCGGCGGCTGCGACAGCCCGGCGCCGCTTCCCCTGGCGTCCGCTGGCGGGCATCTGCGGCCTCACGTTCTTCGGTGCGATGGTCTTCTACGCCGTCCCGGTCGAGATGGCGTATCTGCTCGACGACCTGGGCGTGAAGAACTCCGGTGTGATCGGTCTTGCCACGGCGATCGCCAGCGCCGCCACCGTGGGCGGTGCGATCGCCTTCGCCCGGCTGGGGCGCTCGCCCGGCCCGCTGCTGCCCGCCGTGCTCGCCCTGTGCGCGACCGGGTTCGGGCTGATGTTCCTCGCGGGCAACGCTGCCCTGCTGGTCCTCGGCGCCGTCGTCAACTGCGTCGGCACCGGGATGCTCCTGCCCGCCCTGCTCACCAGCGCCATGTCGCGGCTGGCGTTCGAGGATCGCGGCCGGGGCACCGGACTGTGGATGGCGGCGTTCTTCGGTGGGGAGTTCGTCTGCCCGCTCATCCTGCTCGGCGGCGAGTCCGCAGTGGGCAGCCTCGCCGGCGCCGTGGGTCTGCTCGGGCTCGCCACGGCACTCGTCGCCGCGGGACTTGCGGCGGCGCGGCGCCATGCCGCGGCGGCTGTCGATCCCCGGCCGCTGCCCGAGCAGGTGGTCTGAGGACACCGCACGCCGACCCGACCGAGAGGGCGCACGGCATTCGCGCGGAGCTGCCGTGCCTCCTCCGGGTCACCTCCCACCGGGCAGCGGGCCCGGGGAGACGGGCTGCCGCTGGCCGTTCTGTTCCGTACCGTCCGCCAGCGTCGCGCCCACCTCCGCGGCCTTCTCCCGCAGCCAGATGTGGGCCGCGTCCTGGGCGTGCACGGGGTGCCACCACATCGCCTCCTGCACCGGGACCGCCTCGAAGGGGCACGGCAGGATGCGGACCGCCGCCGAGTTGACGGCCCTGCGGGCGAGGCGTTCCTGGATCATCGCGACCCGGCGGGTGCCCTCGACCATGTGGGGCAGCAGCTGGAAGGTCTGCACGGAGACCTCCACCCGCGGACTGATGCCGATCATGCTGAGCTGGCGGGCGGCCGGGGCGTCGTAGGGACGCTGGTAGACGGCCCAGGGCAGTCCGGCCAGCTGATCGAGGGTCAGTTCGTCACGGACCTCCGGGTGGTCGTCGGCGACCATGCACAGCCAGCGGTCCTGGTGCAGGTCGACGGCGGGGAAGCCGTCGATGATGCCGTGCGGAAGCAGTAGACCGTCGACGGTGCTCAGCACGGTCGCGGTGTTCTCCACCGCCGCGGGCGTCGAGTGCTGGAAGGTGAGCCGGATCCCCGGTGCCTCGCGGTGCAGCGCCCGCGCGAGCGCGGAGCCGAACACGGCCACGCCGTAGTCGGAGGCCAGCAGGGTGAACTCGCGGCTCTCCGCTGCCGGGTCGAAGTCGGCCTGGCTGGCGAAGACACGTTCCAGCAGGTCGCATGCGGTCGCGCTCCTCTCGCGCAGTGCGGTGCCGAGCGGGGTGAGTTCGTAGCTGTTGCCGGTGCGGGCGAGCAGTTCGTCGTCGAAGTGGCGGCGCAGCCGGGACAACGCGGCGCTCATCGCGGGCTGGCTGAGTCCGATGCGCTCGCCGGCCCGGGTGACGTTGCGCTCCTCCAGCAGCGCGCGCAGGGCGAGGACCAGATTGAGATCGAGTCGGGACAGGTTCACCGGGCACCGCCTCACGGCTGGGGGCCACCCGCCACGGTATCCACTCGATGGATGGCGGTCATCCACAGCATCTATTTCCATGATCTGTCGAACGAGGTCAGAGTAGACCACACCCCAGCCGAAGGAAATCTGATGGCAACGCTCGCGCAACCTGCCGGCCCGTTCGCGCTCGGTACGTTCTCCGCTCCGGACGGGGAGCCGTTCCCCGGACTCCTGGCCAGGGAACAGGTGCTGGACCTGAGCACCGCCCTGGACGGGGCACCGTCCACCCTGCGCGCCGTGGTGGAGCGGTGGGAGGAGACCCTCCCCGTGCTGCGCTCCCTCGCGAACGACGACACCCTCGGCCGGCGGCCTCTGGAGGGCCTGCGGGTGCACGCGCCGATCGAGCCGCGCCAGATCTTCCAGTCCGGCGCCAACTACCGGCAGCACGTCATCGACCTGGAGGTCGCGCACCGCTCCCCCGACGACCCGCGGACGGTCGAGGAGGCGCGCGCGGAGATCGCCGCGATCATGGACCGGCGGGCCGCCGAGGACCTCCCGTACGTGTTCATCGGCCTGCCGAGTTCCGTCACGGGCCCCTACGACGACGTCGTCCTCCCCTCCTGGGCACAGCAGCCCGACTGGGAACTGGAGTTGGCGGCCGTCATCGGCAGGCCCGCCCACCGGGTCTCCGTCGAAGAGGCCCTCGACCACGTCGCCGGGTACACGATCGCCAACGACCTCACCGACCGCGCCACCGTCTTCCGCCGGGACATGAAGGCCATCGGCACCGACTGGCTGCGCAGCAAGAACGCCCCCGGTTTCACCCCGCTCGGCCCCTGGCTCGTCCCCGCCGAGTCGGTCGCGGACCCCGGCGACCTGCGCGTCACCCTCAGGCTGAACGGCGAGACCATGCAGGACGAGTCCACCAAGGACATGCTGTTCGGCGTGGCACGGCTGGTGTCCTACGCCTCCCGGAGCGCCCAGCTCCTGCCGGGAGACCTGGTGTTGACCGGCAGTCCGGCCGGCAACGGCATCCACTGGGGCCGGCTGCTGCGCGACGGCGACGTCATGGAGGGGTCCATCACGGGCCTGGGCGTGCAGCGCACCCGCTGTGTGGCGGAGGTGTCGGCATGAGCCCGGACCGCCACGACCCCGAGGGCGCGATCGCCGAGGCCGCCACGTCGTACTCGAACTGGGGGCGTTGGGGCGCGGACGACGTGCTCGGCACCCTCAACTTCCTCGACGAGGCCAAGCGGCGCGAGGGGGCCGCGCTGGTCCGGCGGGGCGTCAGCTTCTCGCTGGCGCAGTCCTTCGACATGAACGGCCCGCAGAAGGGCTGGCGCCGACGCACCAACCCGGTGCACACCATGCTGGACACCGGTACCGACGCGGCCCTCGGCAACCAGGGCTTCCCGCACGGCATCGGCGGTGCCGACGACGTGATCACGATGCCCCTGCAGTGCTCCACCCAGTGGGACGGCCTCGGGCACATCTTCGACCACGGCAAGGCATGGAACGGCCGGGCGGCCGAGAAGGTCGTCACCTCCGACGGCGATCTCGTCACCGGCATCGAGCACATGGCGCCGCACGTCGCCGGACGCGGTGTCCTGCTGGACGTGGGTCACGTCATGGGCGCCGACGGGGAACTGGCCGACGGCTTCGCGATCACCGAGGAACACCTGACGGCGACCGCCGAAGCCCACGGCGTGCGGGTCGGTCGCGGCGACATCGTGCTGGTCCGCACCGGGCACCTCGCCCGCGCCCGGCGGGACGGGTGGGGCGAGTACGCGGGCGGCCCCGCGCCCGGCCTGTCCTTCACGACCGCCGGCTGGCTGCACTCCTCCGAGATCGCCGCGATCGCCACGGACACCTGGGGCTTCGAGGTACGGCCCAACGAGTTCGACGACGCGTTCCAGCCGCTGCACCAGGTCGCCATCCCCCACATCGGCCTGCTGATCGGCGAGATGTGGGATCCCGACGCACTCGCCGCGGACTGCGCGGCGGACGGCGTCTACGAGTTCTGGCTCACCGCGGCCCCGCTGCCCATCACCGGCGCCGTCGGTTCCCCGGTCAACCCCATCGCCGTCAAGTAGTCCCCTTCGCGACGAGCGAGCCGCATCCTGCCGCCCGAAGCCGCGCGGCCCAACCCGGGAGGCACCCCCCGACATGGCTGACAACCCCGACCGTTCCGTCCTCGTCATAGGCGGCGGCACCTCCGGAAACGCCCTGACCGTCCTGTTGCGCCGGGCCGGGATCGCCGTCGACCTCGTGGAGGCCGGTCCCGACTGGAAGGCCTCCGCGGGCGCCGGCATCACCCTCCAGGGCAACGCACTGCGTGTGCTGCGCGAGGTCGGCATCCTCGACGCCGTCGAACGGGACGGCTACGCCGCCGACGGTGTCGCCCTCCTCGCCCCCGACGGCACCGTGCTGCACGCCCACGACGAGCTCCGCACCGGCGGCGACGACCTGCCCTCGCACATCGGCATGCAGCGGCCCCGGCTCCAGCAGCTCCTCATCGACCAGGTGCGTGACTCGGGCGCCGACGTCCGCCTCGGCACCACCGCCACCGCCTTCCGGCAGGACGACGAGGGCGTGGAGGTCACCTTCTCCGACGGCACCGACCGTCGCTACGACCTGGTGGCCGGCGCCGACGGACTCGGATCCACCACCCGCACGATGATCGGTGTCACGGACATACCCGAACCCACCGGAATGGGCATCTGGCGCGCCCCCGCCCCCCGCCCGGCCGGGGTCACCCGCACCGAGATGATCTACGGGGGCCGGTGTTTCATCGCCGGTTACTGCCCGACCAGCGAGGACACCGTCTACACCTACCTCGTCGAACGCTCCCGCGACCGGGGTTCGCTGGACCCTGACACGTATGCCGACGAGATGCGGTCGCTCGCAGAGGCGTACGGCGGTGCCTGGACGGAACTGCGCAGCGCGTTCACCGATCCGAAGGCCGTCAACTACGCCTGTTTCGACCGCCACTTGGTGGAAGGTCCGTGGCACCGCGGCCGGATCGTCCTGGTGGGGGACTCCGCCCACGCCTGCCCTCCGACCTTCGCTCAGGGCGCCGCGATGTCCCTGGAGGATGCCCAGGTCCTCGCCGAGCTGCTCACCGGCCTGGACGGCTGGGACTCCGTGTCGCTCGACCGGGCCCTCACCGCGTACCACGCCCGACGACTGCCCAGGGTGCGCATGGTCGTCGACGCCTCCGTCCAGCTCGGCCAGTGGCTGCTGGACGGGGTGCGCGACGCGGACGTACCCGGGCTGATGTTCCGTACCATGACCGCCCTCAGGGAACTCCCGTGACCGGCCCCGCCTCCCTTCCGACGATCGACGTCCACGCCCATCTCCTGCTGCCGGAGGTCGAGGAGGCCGTCGCCGGGCATCCCGGGCACACCGAGGCCCGCGAGCTGGACGCCCGCCGCAACGGGCCAGCGGCCCTCGCCGTCAACGGCCCCATGGTGGGGGCGCGGATACCGCGGCTGACGGACGTCGCCGTACGGCTGGCCGCGATGGACGCGCAGGGCGTCGACATCCAGCTGGTCAGCCCCTCGCCCTCGCACTACCACTACTGGGCGGCGCCCCGACTCGCCGAAGAGGTCTGCCGGTTGGCCAACGAGGGCACCGTCGCGCACTGTGCGAAGGCACCCGAGCGGCTGTACGGCCTCGGCGTGGTCCCGCTCCAGCACCCCGCCCTCGCGGTGACCGTGCTCGACCGTGCCCTCGGCCAGGGGCTACGGGGCGTGGAGATCTCCTCGCACGCACCCGGACACGAGCTGTCGCACCCCGCGTACGAACCCTTCTGGTCACGGGCCGAGGAGACGGGAGCCCTTCTCTTCCTGCACCCGTTCGGCTGCACCCTCGACGAGCGGCTCGACCAGCGGTATCTGTCCAACACCGTCGGCCAGCCCACCGAGAACGCCGTCGCCCTCTCCCACCTGATCTTCTCCGGTGTCCTGGACCGCCATCCGGGCCTGAAGCTGATCGCGGCACACGGCGGCGGATACCTGCCCACTCACATCGGCCGCTCCGACCACGCCTGGCGGGCCCGCCCCGACGCGCGGGGCTGCTCCCGCGAGCCGAGCAGCTACCTGCGACAGCTGTACTTCGACTCCCTCGTCCATGACCCGCACGTACTGCGGGAACTGGTCCGCGTGGCCGGTGCGGACCGGGTCCTGCTCGGCTCCGACTTCCCCTTCGACATGGGCGCGGACGACCCGGTCGGCGCACTGATCACAGCCGGTCTGCCCGACGCCGCCTTCCACGCGGTGCGGGGCGGCAACGCGACCAGCCTGCTGAACCTTTCCTGAGGAGGAACCTCCCATGAGCAACCGCCTGCTCACGCACCTGCGGCACGTCGACCTCGCCGTGCCCGACTACGACAGGCAACTCGACTTCTACGCCGGGGTGTGGGGCCTGACCAAGGTCGCCGAGGACTCCGGTATCTCCTTCCTCGCCGCGGAAGGCTCGCCCGAGCAGTACGTCGTCCGGCTGCGCAAGGCCGCCGACAAGCGCCTCGACCTGGTCTCCTACGGCGCCGCCTCAGCCGCCGACGTGGACACGCTCGCCGAGCAACTCCTCGTGGAGAAAGTCCAGTTGGTCTCCCAGCCGGGCAAGGTGGAGACCCCCGGCGGCGGCTACGGCTTCCGTTTCTTCGACGTCGACGGCCGCACCGTCGAGGTCTCGGCCGACGTGGAGGTCCGCCGCCACCGCAGGATCGAGGAGAAGGAGGCGATCCCGGTCAAGCTCTCGCACGTCGTCCTCAACTCCCCCGACCTGGACCGGACCCGCGCCTGGTACGAGCGGCACCTGGGCTTCCGGCACTCCGACACGCTCAGCTCCCCGCACGTCGGGGACGTCATGCACTTCATGCGGATCAGCAACCAGCACCACTCCATGGCCGTCGCCAAGGGCCCGCACACCTCCCTGCACCACATCTCCTTCGAGATGCGCGGCATCGACGAGTACATGCGCGGCTCCGGCCGGGTGATCCGAGCCGGGTTCCAGAAGGTCTGGGGTCCGGGCCGGCACATGGCGGGCGACAACACCTTCACCTACTTCCTGGACCCGCACGGCAACACCGTCGAGTACACCACCGAACTGGAACTCCTCGACGAGGACACCTGGCACCCCCACGTCTACGACTTCTCCCGGCCCGAGGTCACCGACCAGTGGGGCACCGCCAACCCCATGAACGAACTGATCGCCAAGGAGTCCTTCAACGACCCCGACCACGGCGTGTTCGTCGCCCCGCCGGTCTGATCCGTTCCGCCCGTCACCCGCCCCACTCCACCAGGACTGCCCATGCGCTTCGCAACGTACGAACACAGGGACCGACAGCACGTGGCCGTCATCGGTGACGACGACACCCTCCACCCGCTGCCGGGGGTCCGGTCACTGACCGGACTGCTCGCCGCGGGCGGCGGCCTGGCCGGCCTCCTCGAAGCGGGCGCGGCCACCCTCGACACGCCGGCCGGCCCCGACGTGTCCGAGGTGAGACTGCTGGCACCGCTCCAGCCGCCCACCGTGCGGGACTTCGTCACCTTCGAGGAACACGTCGAGGGCGTACGACGGTCCGTGGACGGGTCGGCCGGGGTGCCCGAGCGGTGGTACGCGGCGCCCACCTTCTACTTCACCAACCCGTACGCCGTGTACGGGCCGGGGGACGGCATCCCGGTGCCCCCGGGTTCGAGCGTGCTGGACTTCGAGCTCGAAGTCGCCGCCGTCATCGGCGGGGAGGGACGGGACCTCACCCCCGAGCAGGCCCGGGACCACATCGTCGGCTACACCGTCCTCAACGACTGGTCCGCCCGCGACCTCCAGTCCGCCGAGATGCAGGTCGGCCTCGGCCCGTGCAAGGGCAAGGACACCGCCACCGCCCTCGGCCCCTGTCTGGTCACGGCCGACGAGTTGGAGAACCACCGCGACCAGGACGGCTTCCTGCGGCTCGCGCTGACCGCCGAGATCAACGGCGAGGTGGTCGGCCGGGACCTGCTGTCCAACATGAGCTGGACCTTCGAGGAGATGACCGCCTACGCCTCACGCGGCACCGTCGTCCGCCCCGGCGATGTCCTCGGCTCGGGCACCTGCGGCAACGGCGGCTGCCTGGCCGAGCTGTGGGGCGTACGCGGCCGGCAGGACCCGCCGCCGCTGCACCCCGGCGACACGGTCACCCTCACCGTCGAGGGCATCGGATCCCTCTCCAACTCCGTGGTGCCCGGCCCCGAACCCGTGCCCGTCCCCACCGCCCGACGTCGCTCCCGGAAACGGCCCTGACCGCTCCTTGGCAGTTCCGCGCAAGCGCCGGCGGGTCACCGCCGGCCAGGTGGTCAGGCCGAGGATGACGCTGAGGAACAGCGCGCTCGTGGCGACCGGGCCAAGGCCCAGGTCACCGTCGCGGGCCGGTCGGGAGAGGCAGGCGCCGACGGCCGCGCCGAGCGGGCGGGTGAGGATGTAGGCGATCCAGAAGCTCCACACGGCGTCCAGGTCGAGCGCCAGGTGCGCGAGGGCGACCGCCGCGAGGACCAGGCCGAGGAGGACCGCGGACAGCCAGGGGCCGAAGCCCGACCATCCGGCGACCAGGTCACCGGCGGCGGTCCCGAGAGCGAACGTGAGCAGGACGGCGAGCCAGTAGAAGGACTCACGGCTCGCGGTGTCGATGCTGTGCAGGGACAGCGTGCGCTCGCGCCGGTACCAGATCACGAAGACAGCCGCGAGGACGACCGCGAGAACGGTGGTACCGGTCTCCGGCGACACCCGCATGGTGTCGGTGAGGTTCCTGCTCACCAGCATGCCGACGACGCCGATCAGCGCGACGGCCGACCAGTAGACGCCGGCACGGTGGGCACTCGTACGGAACTGCACGACCAGGACGACGGCCAGCAGGGCGGTCATCAGCACCGACACGCCGGTCAGGCCGAGCCCGGCCTTCTCGTCGAGCAGGCCGGCGGCGGTCCCACCGACCGTCGTCCAGAGCACCTTGACGATCCAGAAGCCGACGGTGACCTCGGGCAGCCTGTTCACCCGCAACCGGCGGCCCGGGGCCGCCGCCGCCCTGGTCTCTGCTGTCCCGTCTGCCATGAGGCCCGACCGTGCCACGGACTACCTGAACGCATCCTGACTGCTCTGCGGCGGCGCGGGAGAGGCGCCGCCGACCGGGTCGCTCAGCCCATGTCCGTGAGGAGGGTGCTGAGCTCGGCCTGCTGCTGTGCCGACGGCAGCGGCGCGTTCGGGTGGTCGATGCCGAAGGTCTTCAGCACCTGGTCCATCTGGGCGTCGAGGAACGTCCAGCCGGTGTTGTCCAGTGGCTGCAGCGCGGCCTGGTCGGCGTCCCAGAGATCCCGCAGTGACTGGGCAGCCGCGTGGGCCCCCGCTTCGTTCCCCGATCGCGCGTCCTTGAGCGAGGTCGACGCGAGTGCCTTGAGTGCGGAGACCTTCGCGGACGGGAACTTCTTCACGGCCTGGCCAGGGGCGAGGTGAACGGTGGAGGTGGCGTCGGTCTCCGGCGCCGGGCCGACGTGCGGCTGACCATGCGCCCAGACCAGCAGACCCCCGGTGGCGACGGCGAGGAGGACGAAGCCCGCCAGGGCCATGCGCTCCCTGTTCGGGTCGCCGGTGGTCTGCGGGGTGTGCGTGGCGTCGTACGTCTCGGTCACGTCGGAGCGGGTCACCGTCAGGTAGACGACGGTCGCCAGGATCAGGCCGAGGAAGATCAGGCTGGTGGTGAAGGTGCCCAGGGCGAGGCCGGTCGGCTCGCCCGGCTGGGCGGTCTTCGGGGAGGCGAGCCAGTCGCCGATGTTGGCGCCCAGCGGGCGGGTCAGGATGTAGGCGAGCCAGAAGGACAGCACCGGGTTCGCGCCGAACTTCCGGAGCAGCGTGATCGCCGCGATGAGGCCGAGCGGCAGCAGGACCGAGACTCCCGGGCTCCAGCCGGTGAGCTCAAGGGTCCAGTCGCCGGTCGCGGTGCCGAGCGCGAAGGTGACCAGGACGGTGAGCCAGTAGAACGACTCACGCGACGGCGTCGTGACCGAGTGGATCGACAGGGTGCGCTCGCGCAGCCACCACACGCCGAAGACCACGGCTAGCAGGACCGAGAACACGGTGGAGCTGATCCACAACGCGACGTTGAGCTGGTCGGTCAGGATGTCGGTGTACAGCGTGCCCGTGACGCTGACGACGACCACGGTCAGCCAGTACGGGAACGGGACGTACCGCTTCAGCCGCAGTTGGACGCCCAGGACCACGACGAACACCGCGGTGAAGATCCAGGCCGTGTTCACCAGGCCGACGCCCAGCTTCATGTTGATCCAGTCGGCGAAGCTCTCGCCGACGGTCGTGCACAGGATCTTGATCACCCAGAACCAGATGGTGACCTCGGGAACCTTGTTCAGCATCAGCCGCCCACCGCGGCGCGTGCGGGCTTCGCTCGTCGTTGTCATGCGCCGAGGTTGGCTCGGCCAACCTGCACACAACCTGACTACGCGATCGCCTCCGGCGTCGGGAAGGTCACCTCGACGCGCCCGTGGCCGTCCGCGACCGCACGGACCGCCACTCCCGCGGACGCGGCCAGACGCCGCACCACGGCCAGCCCCAACCCGTGCCCGTCGCCGCTGGTCATACCGGGCTCGAAGACGCGGTCGACCACCGCCGGATCAAAGCCGGGGCCGTCGTCGAGGACATCGATCACGGCTCCTTCGGGCTTGACGCGCGCCGTGATCCAGACGCGCGAACTCGCATGCCGCAGGCCGTTCTCCAGCAGGGGTGACAACACGGCCACGACGAGTTCGGTCGCCACGGCGACGTCGACGTCGGCGGGGACGGCGAGTTCGATGGAGCGGCCGGCGATCGCCTGTCGTGCCGCCGCTCTCAGATCGCAGCGGGTACCACCGTCGATCCGTGTCCGGGCGGAACCCAGAATCGTGGTGACCGCCGCGTTCAGGCGGTCTACCTCGGTCAGAACGGACTCCGGTGCCAGGGGGTGACCGGCGAGCTGCGCCAGCTGCGCCTCGCCCCGCAGGGCCGTCAGGGGTGTCCGCAGTTCGTGGGCGATCTCGTCGGTGAGCCTGCGCTCGTCCGCGAGCGCGTTGTCCACGCGGTCGAGCAGGCGGTCGAGAGTCCGCCCGAGTTCCCCGAACTCGTCGCGGGGTACGCCGAGGTCGAATCGGCGCCCGGGTTCGTGATCGCCCCAGTCGTCGGCGAGAGCGGCCATGTCGTGGACCACCCGCAACGCACGGCCCACCACGAGGTGCGCGACCACGCCCGCGAGCAGGATCGAGATGCCGCCCAGCATGAGGGACATCGTCAGGCTGCGCTGTTCCGACGTCTCGTACGGTGTCAGATCCACCCTCACGACCGCCATGACGTGATGGCCTTCGAGCAGGATCGGCTGGGCGTACAGCAGGTCACTGCCGACCGTGACGGTCTGAGACCGCCCGGAGCCGACGAGCGCGTCGACACGGTCGAGGACGCCGCCCGGCACGATCCCGTCGACGAGGTGGCCGTCGGCGTACACCCACGAGACCGTGTCCAGTGCTTCGTTGCCGCTCTCGACCAGCACGACGCGGTCACCGCGCAGGGTCACGTTGGCCGCCACCGCCTCGGCGCGTGAACGCGCCAGTGCGGTCGCGTCGGACTCGGTCACCTGGCTCAGCAGCACGTGGGAGACCACGACCAGCACGGCGACGACCGCTGTCGCGATCAGGACCGCGAGGGCGACGACCCTTCCGCGGAAACCCGTCACTCCCATCGGTAGCCCACCCCGCGGACCGTCGCCAGGCGGTCGGCGACGCCCAGCGCACCGAGCTTGGTCCGCAGCCGGCGGACGAAGGAGTCGAGGGTGTTGTCGCTGACCTGTGCGCCATGCGGCCAGCCGGCAGCGACAAGGGCGTGGCGGCGTACCGCGTCGCCCTGCGAGGCGATGAGCCTGCCCAGCAACCGGAACTCGGTCGGCGTCAGGCTCTCGCTCGTCGCACCGTGGATCACGACATGTTTCGCCGGATCGAGTACGACGCCTCTCGGCGGGGTCGTCGCGGTTGTCCTGCGGAGCAGGGCGCGGACCCTCACCAGCAACTCCGGGATGTCGAACGGTTTCGTCATGTAGTCGTCGGCTCCCGCCTCGAAGCCGCCCACCTTGTGCTGCATGCCGTCCAGAGCGGTGAGCATGAGCACCGGGGCGTCGACACCACGTGCCCGCAGCGCCAGGCAGACGTCGCGGCCGTCGGCGTCCGGGAGCCCGAGATCCAGGACGACCAGGTGAGGGACCGGTTCGAGCTGCCGCAGCAGACCGTCTCCCGTGGAAGCGGCTGCGACCCTGTGGCCGTCGTGCTCAAGTGCACGCTTGAGGACGTCACGGACCGCCGCGTCATCCTCACATACCACGATAAAAGCCACAGGTCACCCCAGGTGTTCCAGGTTCAGGACCGTGCGATCCACCGGGACGAACCGGGCCGGCCGGGAGGCGGCAGAAAACGGTGCCGTCATGGGGCAGGGGCCTTTCGGAGGGACGAGTGCGGACGCTGTTCAGGGCACCCGGCCCCAGCGGCACCCCACGATACGCCCTGCCTCTACATGACGTAGTAGATGCTCGTGAGTCGTTCGGTATCTCACACTCCGGCGAGCCGCGAACGAGACGACGGGGAAGGCGGGTCCTACGGCGCGGAGGAGGTGGACCGGTAGCGTGGACGCAACGACGGAGAGGAAAGGCGGACGGCGAGGTGGCGGGCCGAGGAGAAGAGCAGGGCCAGGAGGCATCCGGCAGACGGGCACGCGGCGAGCTGGAGAGCGATGTACTCGCCGCGCTCTGGTCCGCCGACGGATCACTGACCGCGCGGGAGGTCCGGGATCGGCTGCCGGGCGACCTCGCCTACACGACCGTACTGACCATCCTGTCCCGGCTGTACGACAAGGGCATGCTCGTACGGCACCGCGAGGGCCGTGGCTACGGTTACGAGCCGGCCCGCGACGAGGCGTCGCACACCGCCCAGCGCATGCACTCCCTGCTGAAGGGCGGCTCCGACCGTCAGGCGGTCCTCGCCCGCTTCGTCTCGGAACTGTCCGAGCAGGACGAGCACCTGTTGCACCAGTTGCTGTCCGGGCACGACGACGTACTCTCCGAGGGCCCGAACGCGCCCGGGGAGCGGTGAGCCGGTGCTGATCAGCGTCTACGTCCCGTTCCTCGTCTCGGCCGCCCTCGCCGTGCTCGCACCCCCCGTGGCGCATCGGCTGCCCCCGCGCCCGGCGGCCCTGGCGCTGGCCTGTGCCGCGCTGGTGACGGCGGCGGGCTGGGCGGGATCACTCGCCCTGCTGGCCTTCTCCGGAGTGGCGCAGATCCCGGAGATCGCCGAGGAGGGCCGCTGGTCCGTTGCCGTGCTGCGCTCCCAGAACCCCGTCTACGGCGTGGTCTCGGCCGTCAGCACCCTGGTGCTCGCGGTGTGCGTCGTCTCCCTGGGTGTGGCGGCCGTCCGGCAGGGCCGCCACCTGCTCCGGGCCCGGCGGGAGTGCGCCGAGCTGCCCGGGGACACCGAGCTGGCCGTGCTCGACGACGACGTCCCGCTGGCCTTCGCGCTGCCCGGGGCACCGGGCCGGATCGTCGTCTCCCGGGGGATGCTGCGCTGCCTCGGTGCCGCGGAGCGCGAGGCGCTGCTCGCCCACGAGCGGGCGCATCTGCGCCGACGTCACCACGTCTTCCAGAGCGTGTGGCGGCTCACGGCCGCCCTGAACCCGCTGCTGCGGCCGGTCGCCGTCGCAGGCAACTTCGTCCTGGAGCGCTGGGCGGACGAGGAGGCCGCCGAGCGGGTCGGTGACCGTAGGCTCGTCGCCCACGCCGTCGGCCGCGCCGCCCTGGCATCGGCCGGCGCCTCCCGTCCCGCCGCGCTGGCCGCGACCGGTGGGGTGGTACCCCAGCGGGTACGGGCCCTGCTGGCCCCGCCGCCGGCCCGCCGGAGCCTGCCCCTGCTGGCCGGCGGTCTGCTCCTCGCGGTCTGCTGCGCGAGCCTGGCCAACGCCGCCTCGGACAGCGACCGGATGCTCGACAGCGCGCAGTGGGCACGGTGCACGGCACATGCCGAGACCACCACCACCGTCACCCCTCCGCCCGACCACGACGACTCCCCTGGGCACGGACCGGACGGCCACTGCGCCGGCCCCGATCACCCGAAGCACGGGCAGGGGCACTTCTGATCTTCTGATCTTCTGGCCTTCTGCCCTTCTGACCTTCTGGCCTCCTGACCCGACGGTGTCGCTGCTTCGCCGGACGGAGCGTCAGGGTCGGTTCCCGGCCGAGACGGCTTGCCGGGCCGGCTGTGCGGTGGTGACGGGCTCGGCCGCCAGCAACGGGCGCAGTGCCCCATGACTCAGGGAGCCGACCAGTGGGGTGGCCCAGCGGCACAGTGCCCAGCTGACCAGGAAGGCGACGGGGAGGGCGAGGACCGCGGAGGCGAGGACGTCGTGGGGGTAGTGGGCGCCGACGTAGACCCGGCTGAAGCCCTCCAGTACGGCGAACGCGGCGGCGACGGCACTCAGCCGGCGGTCCAGCAGGAAGAGCGCCGCCACGGTCGCGGCGGCGACGGTGGCGTGCCCGCTGGGGAAGGCGTAGTCCGACGCTGCCGGGCAGGTGTCGACGAAGTAGGCATGGGGCATCGACCGGCAGGGCCGCACCTCCCCGACCAGGCTCTTGACGACCTCGGTGGCGGCGAAGGCGGTCAGGACGGCGACCGGTGCGGCCAGCGCGAGGGTCATCTCCCGTGGGCCGCGGCGCCGTGCGGTCCACCAGCCCGCGATCATGAGGAGGGCGAAGACGCCGAGACCGAGGTTGGTCCACACCTCCATGGGTGTGTTGAGCCATTTGGTGTCACGGGCGAAGTCGGTGACCGAGGTGAACAACGAGCCGTCGATACCGGATCCGTCGAGAGCCGGTTGCGCGGTGGCGGCCACGACCATAACGAGACGTCCTTTCGTCCTGGCGAGCGCTTGTGCGTGCGGGTGAGCGCCGGTGGGCGTGCGGCGGTCCGACGCCGGCTGCGCCGCCGACCGCTTCCCGCATCCGAGGTGACGCCCGGATGACATGGCGGCGACACCTGGGTGATCGCCAATCAAATCTACTACATCTTGTAGGTGAAGGGATGTCTGGCCATCCGGACCATGCGCAGCACCCGGCTCACCGGGACTCCCCTTCGGCCTCTTCCCGGCCGACGGGAACAAGGAGTGTGAAGGTGGTCGGACGGCCGCTGGTCAGGGAGAGCCTGCCGCCCAGGGCCGCGGCCAGGTCGCGGGCGAGGGAGAGGCCGATGCCCGTACCCTGCCCGTCCCCGGTACGGCCGCGGTCGAAGAGCCGGGCGGGCTCGCCCGTCACGGCCCCTTCGTCGCTCACGTCGAAGGCGAGGACGTCGTCCAGGTCCCGCACCGCCAACCGGACCGTGCCGTGTCCGTGCACCCGCGCGTTGTCGAGCAGGATGCCGAGCACCTCCGACACGGGCGCGCCCGGAATCCGCGCGTCGGCCGGTGCGTCCCGGACGGCGCACTCCAGGCGTCTGCCGTCCTGGGCGAAGAGGCCGTGCCACCGTTCCTCCGTCTCCCGCAGCAGCTGCCGTACCCCGGTCGTTCCGGCGGTGGGGCGGGCCGCCTCTCCGGACCGGGACAGCCGCAGGACCTCCTCGACGGTGTGGTGCAGGCGTTGCGTGGTGGCCAGCGCCTCGGTCAGCACGGGCCGCAACCGGGCGTCGTCCTCCTGGGCCAGGCCTGCCTCCAGGGCGAGTTGGAGGCCGGTGAGCGGGGTGCGCAGCTGGTGGGAGGCGTTGGCGGCGAAGTCCCTTTCGTGGCGGAGGAGTTCGGCGAGGCTGTGCAGCATCTCGTTGTGGGTGCGGGCTACTTGGTCGATCTCGGCGATGCTGCTCGGGGCGGCCCGCGCGGTCAGGTCGCCCTCGGTCACGGCCCGGCAGTGGCGGGAGAGTTCCTCCAGTGGAGCGGCCAGCGCCCGGGCCTGTCGGCGGGCGACGAGGACGGCGACGGCCAGGGCGAACACCGCCACGCCGAGCAGGACCGCCCACGCGGTGAGCACCCGGTCGCGTACGGCGGCGACGGGGGTCGAGGCCCGTACGACGCCGATCACCCGCTCGGCGTGGGCGACGGGTACGGCCACGACGAGGTCGCCGCCCGCCCGGCCCCGCGCCACCTCACCGGTCAGGGCCTGCCGGACCGGGGCGTCGCCCGGCCGCGGCCCGCTGCCCGCGCGCAGTACCGAGTGCGGGTCGTACAGGCCGAGCCGCCCGCCGGCCGGGGGCGCGGGCAGTTCCACCGGGTCGCCGCTCACATAGTCCGGACTCACCCGTACCGCGCCGGCCAGCGCCGCCCGCTCCAGGGTGTCGCGCTGGTCCGCGTACAGGGACGACCTGATCGCCAGGGCCAGCGGCACGGCGAGGAGGACGACGGCGACCAGAGCGGCGGTCAGGGCGACTCGCACCACGCGCTGTCTCATGCGCCCATCATGCGGGCCGTT
Organism: Streptomyces sp. NPDC048278; assembly: GCF_040652195.1. NCBI lineage: Bacteria > Bacillati > Actinomycetota > Actinomycetes > Kitasatosporales > Streptomycetaceae > Streptomyces > Streptomyces sp. NPDC048278. Next base: position 31,167 of record NZ_JBEZLP010000051.1, on the reverse strand, counting down.
CACCTGGGCAGATGCGCTGCGCCACACGGTTTTGCCGTCGTCTAACCCTCGGCGGGCAGGGCGTTAACCGGCGTCTTCCTAGCGTCGGTGCCATGACCGTCCGGTCAGCGGACTTCCCTGGAGGGCAGTGGCCATGGCAGCACACAGAAGGACGTACGCCGTCGTCGGGCTGAGCGTCGTGGCGGCGGTGACCGCGGGCTGTTCCGGGTCCGGGTCGGGCACCGGTTCCGGTGCCTCCGCGTCCGGTTCCTCCACGGTCAGCGGTCAGATCAAACCGGCGCCCACCGAGTCCAATCCGCCCGGCGACATCCCCGACAACCAGGTGTACGTCTCCTACCGGCCGAGCGGCGGTTCCTTCGCCGGCTTCACCCTGAAGGTGCCCGAGGGCTGGGCCCACACCAGCCAGGGCGGCACGACCGCGTTCACCGACAAGCTCAACACCGTGCGGATCGCCGCGGTCTCCGCCTCCGGTGCGCCGACGGCCGGCTCGGTCACCGGCCAGGTCGTTCCTCAACTCCAGGCGCAGGTGCCGAAGTTCGCCTCGCCCAAGGTGAGTGAGGTGACCCGGCGCGCCGGGCGGGTGGTCCTGCTCACCTACCAGGGCGACTCGGCGAAGGACCCGGTCACCGGAAAGGTGGTGCGGGACGCGTTCGAGCGGTACGCGTTCTACCGTGCGGGACACGAGGTGGACGTGACCCTGTCCGGCCCGGTCAACGCCGACAACGTCGACCCGTGGCGCATCGTCAGCGACTCCTTCACCTGGCGGTGAGCCCCATGTCCGACAACGCACACACCGGCAGCGGCGGCGCCGACGACGTCCTCACGGCCCGCGAGCTCTACCGCTTCTACCGGGCCGGGGAAGAGGAGACGCTCGCGCTGCGCGGGGTGTCCCTACGGGTACGACGGGGTGAGACGGTCGCGGTCGTGGGGCCGTCCGGGGCCGGCAAGTCGACCCTCCTGGCGTGCCTCGCCGGGCTCGACGAGCCCTCCGGCGGCGAGGTCCACGTCGACGGCGTACGCATCAGCCACCGGCCCGAGACCGAGCGGGCCCGGCTGCGCGCCCGGCACATCGGCGTCCTGCTGCAGACCCGTAACCTGCTGCCGCACCTGAGCGTGCGCGACAACGTGCGGCTGCCGCAGCGGGCGCGGGGCCGCCGGGCCCCCGTGGCGGCCGGGGAACTGCTGGACCGGGTGGGGCTGGCCGCCCGGGCGCACGCCCTGCCGCGCCAGCTGTCCGGCGGAGAACTCGCGCGGGCCGGGCTGGCCGTGGCGCTGGCCAACGCGCCCGCCGTCCTGCTGGCCGACGAACCGACCGGTGAACTGGACGGGGAGACCGAGCAGTTGGTCCTGTCGATGCTGCGGGAGCGGGCCGCGGAGGGGTGCGCGGTGCTGATCGTCACGCACAGCCGGGAAGCCGTCCGCATCGCGGACCGGGTGATCACCCTGACGGACGGGAAGGCCACCGATGTCCGGCGGCAGGAGCACGAGGAGGCCCGCGATGCCGTCGGATGACACGCTCGTCAGCTGCGTGGACGCGGCCCTGACCTTCGGCCGGGGAGTGCAGTCCGTGGTGGCCGTGCACGGGGCCGACCTGGAGCTGAGGGCCGGGGACCGGCTCGCCGTCGTCGGCCCCTCGGGGTCGGGCAAGAGCTCGCTGCTGCATCTGCTCGCGGGGCTCGAACAGCCCACCAGCGGCACGGTCATCCGGGCCGCCTCCCTCGGGCCGTACGGCATCGGTCTGGTCTTCCAGGGCGACAGCCTGATCCCCGCCCTGAACGTGGTCGAGAACACCGCGCTCCCCCTGGTCCTCGCCGATCGTCCGGAGGGCGAGGCGCGACAGTGCGCGCTCGCGGCCCTCGCCCTCGTGGACGCCGCGGACCTGGCCGACCGGCTCCCCGAGGAGATCTCCGGCGGCCAGGCCCAGCGGGTGGCCGCCGCACGGGTCCTCGCCCAGGCTCCGCGCCTGATCCTCGCCGACGAACCCACCGGCCGGCTCGACCACGCCACCGGGACCCGCGTCCTGGACGCCCTCCTGACGGCCGCCGACCACACCGGAGCGGCCCTCGTCGTCACGACCCACGACCCGGCCGTCGCCGCCCGGCTCACCGTCCGCCGCAGCATGCGCGACGGACGGCTGCTCGCACCTCTCGCACCCGAGGAAGTGTCATGATCGCCGCATGGGCCCGCGGACTGGCCCGCCACCGCACCGGACGGCTGCTGGCCGCCCTGACCGGCATCGCGCTCGCGGTCGCTCTGGTCGCCGCGCTCGGTTCCTTCCTCACCGCGTCGAAGGCGACCATGACCCAGCGCGCCGTGCGCTCGGTCGCCGTGGACTGGCAGGTCCAGGTACAGCCCGGCGCCGACCCGAACGCCGTCCGGTCCCTGGTGGCCGGGGCCCGGGGCACCCGCGCCGCCCTGCCCGTCGGCTTCGCGCACACCAGCGGCTTCACCGCGCGCGTGCAGGGCAGCACCCAGACCACAGGTCCCGGCATGGCCCTCGGCCTGCCCGACGGCTACCGCGCCCTCTTCCCGGACGCCCTGCGCACGCTCTCCGGCTCCGACACCGGTGTCCTGCTGGCCCAGCAGACCGCCTCCAACCTGCACGCCGCCCCCGGCGACACCGTCGGCGTCCAACTGCCCGGCGTCGGCGTGCGCCAGGTGAAGGTGGACGGTGTCGTCGACCTCCCCCAGGCCGACTCCCTCTTCCAGACCGTCGGCGCCCCCAGTCAGTCCCAGCCGACCGCGCCCCCGGACAACGTCGTCCTGCTGCCCGCCGCCCGGTTCGCCGCCCTGACCCGCGGCGCGACCGGGGTCACCACGCAGATCCACGCGGCCCGTGACAACGGCCGGCTGCCCTCCGACCCGGCCGCCGCCTACACCTCCGTCACCGGCGCCGCCCACAACCTCGAAGCCCGTTCCTCGGGCACCGCCCTGGTCGGCAACAACATCGGCGCCGCCCTCGACTCGGCCCGCCAGGACGCCCTGTACGCCCAGATCCTCTTCCTCTTCCTCGGCGTGCCGGGCGCGGTGCTGGCCGCCGCGCTGACGGCGGCGGTCGCCTCGGCCGGCGGCGAACGGCGCCGCCAGGAACAGGGGTTGCTGCGGCTGCGCGGGCTGCGGCCCCGGCAGATCACCGCGCTCGCCGGCCTGGAGGCCGCCCTGATCGGCCTGGTCGGCGGCCTGGCGGGACTGGGCATCGCCGCCCTCACCGGTCGGCTCGCCTTCGGCACCGCCTCCTTCGGCGCGAGCGCCGGAACCTGGTCCCTCTGGTACGCGGTCGCCTTCGTCCTCGGCGCCGCGGTGGCCGCGGGCGCCGTCCTCGTCCCCGCCCTGCGCGACCTGCGCGCGGTCACCGTCGCCGACACGCGCAAGCAGGAGGACGTACGACGCTCCCGGTCGCCGTGGTGGATGCGCTACGGCCTGGACTTCGCCCTCCTGATCGGCTCGTGGCTCGTCTTCCGGGCCTCCTCCGGCAACCAGTACGCGCTCGTCCTCGCCCCCGAGGGTGTCCCCAGCATCTCCGTGTCGTACTGGGCCTTCCTCGGTCCCGCCCTGCTGTGGATCGGCGCGGGCCTGCTGCTGTGGCGCCTCACCCTGCTCGCCCTCACCCACGGCCGCCCCACCCTGGCCCGGCTGGTCCGGCCACTGACCGCGACCCTGGCCGGCACCACCGCGGCCGTCCTGGCCCGGCGGCGCCGCCCGTTCGCCCGGTCGGTGGTCCTGCTCGCCCTCGCCGTCTCCTTCGCGATCTCCACCGCCGTCTTCAACGCGACCTACCAGCAGCAGGCCGAGGTCGACGCCCGGCTCACCAACGGCGCCGACGTCACCGTCACCGAACCCCCCGGCGCCCAGGTCCCGCCCACCGCCGGGAACAGCCTGAAGATCTCCGGTGTACGGCACGTCGAGCCGCTCCAGCACCGCTTCGCCTACGTCGGATCCGACCTCCAGGACCTCTACGGCGTCCGGCCGGACACCATCGCGGGGGCCACCTCCCTCCAGGACGCCTACTTCGCGGGCGGCACCGCCCAGCAGCTGATGCGCCGCCTCGCCCAGCGCCCGGACAACATCCTGGTCAGCGTCGAGACCGTCAACGACTTCCAGCTCTCCCCCGGCGACACCCTCAACCTGCGCATCCAGGACGCCCGTACCAAGGCCCTGCGCACGGTCCCCTTCCACTACGCGGGCATCGCCAAGGAGTTCCCCACCGCGCCCAAGGACAGCTTCTTCGTCGCCAATGCCTCCTACATCGCCAAGGCCACCGGCAGCGACACGGTCGGCGCCTTCCTCCTCGACACCGGCGGCACGAACCAGCCGGGGATCGCCGGTCAGCTGCGCAAGCAGCTCGGCACCGGGGCCACCGTCACCGACCTCACCCAGACCCGCGGCACCGTCGGTACCAGCCTGACCTCGGTCGACCTGGCCGGCCTCACCCGCATCGAACTCGCCTTCGCGGTCCTGCTCGCCGCCGGAGCCGGCGGTCTCGTCCTCGCCCTCGGACTCGCCGAACGGCGTCGCACCTTCGCCGTCGCCACCGTCCTCGGCGCCCGGCCCCGCCACCTGCGCGGCATGGTCCTCTCCGAGGCCCTGCTGCTGGCCGCCGGCGGTCTGGCCGGCGGCGCCCTCATCGGCTGGGCCCTGTCGGAGATGCTCGTCAAGGTCCTCACCGGGGTCTTCGATCCGCCACCGGCAGCCCTGTCGGTCCCCGGGGCCTATCTCGCGCTCACGGGTGCAGCCGCCCTCGCCGCCGTTCTCGCCGCGGCCCTGAACGGCATCCGCGGCAGCCGGCGTCCCGCCGTGGAGGAGCTCCGGGACCTGTGAACCCGGCGTACACCGGCGACGGGCCGCGCGCCGCCACGGCTTCTAGGCTGTCGCCCATGCGCACGCCCGCCGCACCCGACCGCAGCCGACTGCGTGTCCTCGTCGTCGAGGACGACGACACCATCGGCCGCCACCTGGAGACCGGCCTGCGCGGCCACGACTACGCGCCGACGTGGTGCCGCACCGGAACCGGCGCGCTGGCGGAAGCGGCACGGGCCCCGTACGACGTGCTCCTGCTGGACCTGGGGCTGCCGGACATGGACGGCCTGGACGTCGCCCGGCGACTGCGGGCCCGCCTTCCCGACCTGCTGATCGTCGTGCTGACGGCACGGACCGACGACATCGACATCATCGCCGGTCTGGACGCAGGCGCCGACGACTATCTGGTCAAGCCCTTCAGCCTGACCGTGCTGCTCGCCCGGCTGCGCGCGCACCTCAGACGGCACACGGCGGCGGCACCGGCTCGCGAGCCGGTGCTGCTGGGGGACCTGGTCGTCGACGTGACGGCCCGGCGCTGCGCTCTGCTCGGTGCCGACGTCCCGCTGCGGGCCAAGGAGTTCGACCTGCTCGCGGTGCTGGCCGGGCGGATCGGCGAGGCGGTCTCGCGCGAGACACTGATGGCCGAGGTGTGGGACGAGAACTGGTTCGGGTCCACCAAGACCCTCGACGTGACGTTGGCGGGCCTGCGCCGCAGGCTGACCGAGGCGGCACAGGCAGGCGGGCGGCCGGTCCTGCTGCCCCGGATCACCACGCTGCGGGGGCACGGGTACCGGCTGGAACGGCAACCGGAACCGCGGGACTGAGCCCGCGCCCGCCCCTGCGGTACGGCGGCGTTCACAGCGCCTTGCGGCGGACCAGGAGCGCGAGTACGAGCAACCCGGGGGCCATCGGAAGCCACCCGGTCAGCAGGCGGTAGCCCAGGACCGTCGAAACCGCGTCAGGTCCCGGTGCTCCGGCCGCCGTGAGGGCCAGGGCGAGCACGGCGTCCAGCGAGCCCAGTCCGCCCGGTGTGGGCAGCAGCGCCGCCGCGCCACTGGCGACCAGGTAGGCCATCACGACCCGGCTGGTGGGGAGACCGAGGCCGATCGCATGGACCACGGCGACGACCACCCCGGCGTGCAGCAGGGCGAACGCGACGGACCCGCCCCACAGCGCACAGGCCCGCGCCCGGCTCCGGTGCACCTCGCGCACGTCGGCGAAGGCCTGGCCCACCGCTCGGCGGAGGCGGCGGCTGACCGCGACCGCCAGGCCGACCGCCGCGCCCGCCATCGGCAGCAGGACCAGCACATGCGGGATCCGCACCGAGAGGCCGACCGTGCCGGGGGCGGCGACCAGCAGGGCCACGCCCAGCACGCACCGGACGACCCCGCCGACGGCCGCCTTCACCGCGAGTGCGGTCGCCGCGCGCCGGGTGGACAGCCCGCACCGCCTCAGGAACCGCAGGTTGACCACGGTCGCTCCGGCGCCCGCAGGAAGCAGGTGATTGGCGGCACCGGCCGCGAACTGCGCCGCCACCAGCCGCCCGCTGGGCAGGCGTTCGACCACCGCGCCCTGTTGTGCCACGGCCGCGCTCAGCCAGGTGGCGACGGCGGCGAGGCAGGCGAGCACCAGCCACTCCCCGTCGGCGCCGGCCAGCCGCTCGGTGCCGCTGCCCAGCGTGGCCCGGTGCGCGGCGAGCACCGCGACGGCGGCGGCCAGTACCGCGAGGGTGATTCCCAGGTGGAGGTACAGACGTCTGCCCGAGGTGACCGGCAGGCTCTCGGTGGCGGACACGGCGCTCACCTCCCCCGCCGCGCGTCGGGCGCCACGTACGCCTGGAGGACGCCGGCCCGCGCGTGGGGCCAGGTGCGTGCGTACGCGGGTGCGCGTCTTCCCGGCGGGACGAGGACGGCGAAGGAGGTGCGGTGGGCGGCACGTTGCAGTCCGGTGACGGTGGTGCTGGCGTCGTGGCCTGCCGCCTGTGCGGAGCCGCAGCCGGTGTAGTAGGCGATCGGGACGGCGTCGTAGCCGCTGAGCAGGCACGGCTGCCGTACGCCGAGCCTGTGCAGGGCCGTCGCGGTGCGGGCCCAGTCGGTGCGGGAGGCGGCGGAGCTGTGCACGGTGTGTTCCAGGACCACGTACTGCACGGCGAGATGACCCGCCAGTCCGACCGCCACCAGGCCGACGGCCAGGGCTCGTGCGGTGCCACGGGCCGGGGCGGTGACCAGGTGGGCCAGGCCGCCGGCGACGGGGAGGGCGAGCAGGGCGTAGGCGGGGAGCAGGAACCGGGGGGCCGCGTAGCCGATGAGGAAGAGATAGGGGACGGCGGCCGTGGCGGCGCAGGCCAGCGGCAGCAGGGTGGGCAGCGCGCGGCGGGCGCGGACGGCGATCACGGCCCCCAGAGCGGCGAGGAGCGGGAGCGCGAACCACCACAGGGTCACCAGCGGGCTCGGGGCCGAGCCGGTGCAGGGCCGGCACAGGGTTCGCCCGCCCAGACTGCGCAGTTGGTCGACGACGGCGAGGTGCCAGCCGAGGCCGCCCTGAATGGCGGAGGCGTCGGAGAGGCGTTGCCCGAGACCGCCGTAGCTCACGTAGGCCTCGATCACCCATTCGCCGGCGCCGGCCAGCAGCCCGGCGGCCAGTACGGCGAGCAGGCGCGGGCGGCGCAGGGCGAGGGCGAGCAGCGGCAGTACGACGTAGACCGCGTCCATGGGGCGCATCCACGCCATCAGCGCCGCTCCCGCGAACACGCCCCACCAGGCCGCCCGGTCCCGTGCGTTCGCGCGGGCGCGCAGGAAGCAGCCGACGCAGGCCAGGGCGCCGATGGCGACCCAGTAGTTGGGCATGGCCTCAAGGCCGTAGAACAGGGTCACCCACAGCGAGGCGAACAGGGCCGCGGCCAGGGCGACGACGCGGGGCCCGAGGTGGGTTCGCCAGACGCGCAGGGCGAGGTAGAGGGCCAGGCCGGAGAGGACGGCCAGGTAGATCCGCAGGAGGACGGTGGAGTCGGACCACGAGGCGATCGGGGCGACGAGGAGCGAGATGCCGCGGGAGCGGGGCGCGCTGAAGTAGGCGGCGGGCACGTGACCGCTGACCTGGCTGACGTAGACCGTCTCGTCCCAGCCGAGCCCGAGGCCGGGCCGTACGAGGACGAGCTGGGCGAGCGTGAAGGCGACCGCGACCGTCGCGAGCCAGGGGTCCGCGCGCGGGCGGCGAGGTACGGCGGACCGCGCAGGAAGCTTGGCCCGGGGGGCGCTGGTCGTCGTGGCGCTCGGGCCGTCCGCCATCTCGCACCTCTCGTCGTCCCGTGCCGGCGGTGGAGCCGGATCCTCCTACAGGTCGTAGGAGAACGCTCCACCCTACGGCTTGTAGGGTGAGAGGCGGGTGAGAAGAGGACGTGTCAGTGCCTTACCTCCGGCTTCCGTTCCGCCGGTGCCGGGGCGGGCACCCCCTGGACGGCCCGGGCACGTCGGCGGGCCCGGGCCTTCAGCAGCGCGGGGAGCACGAGCGCGGCGGTGGCCGAGACGGCGCCGCCGAGGACGAGACCGGCCCGGGCACCGAGGGCGTCGGAGACCAGTCCGGTGAGCGGGGCGCCGAGGGGGGTGCCGCCGAGGAGGACGACGAAGTAGACGGACATGACGCGGCCTCGCAGGTGCGGGGCGGCGTGGAGTTGGGTGAGGGCGTTGGCGGTGGTGGTCACGGTCACGGCGGCGAAGCCGGTGGGGATCAGCAGGGCGGCGAAGGTGCCGTAGCCGGGCATCAGGCCCAGCGCGGCCTCCAGTGCGCCGAAGACGACCGTGGTGGTGACGAGGCGCCGGGTGCCGAGGGGCTTCCCGCGGCCCGCCGCGTACATCGCGCCGATGAGGCTGCCCGCGGCGTAGGCGGCGGAGAGCCAGCCGAACGCGGCGGCGCCCGAGTGGAGGACCGTGATCGCCACGAGCGAGATGGTGACCTGGAAGTTAAGGCCGAAGGTGCCGACGAAGGCGATGAGGCTGATCGGCAGGAGGAGGTCGGGGGTGGTGGTGATGGCGTGGAAGGCGTCCCGCAGGCGCGCGGAGCGAGGGCGGGGCCCGCAATGGCCCTCCGGCCCCGCTGGCGCTTCCGGCGCTTCCGGCGCTTCCGTGCGGATGGTAGCGAGGCCGTACAGGACGGCCAGGTACGAGGCGGCGTTCACGAGGAAGACGGGGCCCGTGCCGAAGGCGGCGACGGTCAGGCCAGCGAGGGCGGGGCCGAGGATGCGGGCCAGGTTGAACTGGGCGGAGTTCAGGCTGACCGCGGCGGCCACGTGCTCCCGGGAGACCAGTTCGCAGATGTACGCGTTGCGGGCCGGGCTGTCCACGGCGGTGGCGGTGCCGAGGGCGAAGGCCAGCGCGTAGACGGAGAGCAGGCTCACCGTCCCGGTGACCGTCAGCAGTCCGAGCAGGAGGGACTGCGCCGCCATGGCCGTCTGGGCCAGGAGCAGGATCCGCCGCTTCGGGTAGCGGTCGGCGAGGACGCCTCCGGTCAGGCCGAACAGGGTCTGGGGCAGGAACTGCAGCGCGGTCACGATGCCGACCGCGCTGCCGCTGCCGCCGGTGAGGTGGAGGACGAGCAGGTCCTGGCCGGCGCGCTGCATCCAGGTGCCGATGTTGGAGGTCAGCTGCCCGAGCAGATAGCGGCGGAAGGACCGGACCGCGAGGGCGGCCGGCAGTCGGGCGCCCTCGCTCATGAGCGCCGGTGGGCGTACGTGCGCTCGGCGGGCGCCGGTGCTCCCGGTGTTCGCGGTGTTCGCGGGGTTCGCGGTGTTCCCGGTGCTTCTTCGACGTGGTGGAAGGTCGGGTGCGGGTGCATGAGGAAGGAGTGGTGGGAGATGTTCCAGGCGTAGGCGCCGGCCATGGCGAACGCGACCCGGTCGCCGACGCGCAGCCGTTCGACCATGATCCGGCCGGCCAGGACGTCCTTGGGCGTGCACAGCTGTCCGACCAGCGTCACCGGCTCGTCGCGGGCCTCCGGGCGCTCCCAGGACCGCGGCCAGACGTCGTCGGGAATCACCTCGAAGGGCTGGTCGTGCTGTTTGGCGGCCGGGGTGCGCAGGTGGTGGGTGCCGCCGCGGAGTACGGCGAACGCGTGCCCGCGGCTGAACTTGATGTCCAGGACCTGGGTCACGTACCAGCCGCAGTACGCCGTGACCGAGCGGCCGGGTTCGATCCGGAGGGTGAGGCGCGGGCGGTCGGCGAGGATCCGGCCGAGCCCGGCGCCGAAGGCGGGCCAGTCGAACACCCTGGGCGGGTGCGTGTAGTCGACGCCCATTCCGCCGCCGACGTTGACCTCGGAGAGGTCGATCCCGCGGTCACCGGCCCAGGTGTCGGCCCAGGTCAGGATCCTGTCGACGAGGGCGAGCTGGGGCCTGGCCTGGAGTCCGCTGGCCAGGTGGACGTGGAGACCGCGCAGCCGGATGCCCGGGGCGTCCGCCAACACCGCCAGGCAGCGGTCCAGTTGGACCGGGTCCATGCCGAAGGGGCCGCCGCCCATGGCCAGGGCGACCTGACCGACGTCGACGGGCAGGTTGACCCGCAGCAGGACGTCCACGGTCCGGTCGCCCAACAGGCTGCTGAGCAGGCGCAGTTCGTGTTCGCTCTCGATGTGCAGGCGCTCGACTCCCGCATCCAGTGCCCGGATCAGCTCGCCCGGTGTCTTGCCGGGGCCGCCGAAGGCGATCGGTGCTGCTGGGACGAGCGTGCGGACGTGGTCGAGTTCGCCGCCGGAGGCGACCTCGAACCCGTGGACGTGCTCGGCGAGGGTCCCGAGGATCCGGGGGTCGGAGTTGGCCTTGGCCGCGTACAGCAGCTCGACGCGTTCCGGCAGGGCGGCGCGGATCGTCCGCACGTGCTCGCGCAGGTCCGGCAGGTCGTAGACGTAGGCCGGCAGGTCGTCGTCGGGCAGCCCGGCGACGAGGTCGTACGTGGCGGGCCTCATCGGACCACCTCGCGGGGGAAGTCCGCGCCGAGCGGGCTGGGCAACGGGACGTAGGTGGCGTGCCGGTCGGCCTTGCGGGACCAGCGCAACAGGAGGTTGGCCTTGGCGGGCAGCGGTACCCCGGACAGCAGGGCACGCAGCCGGGGCGGTTCGGCGGCGGTGCGCGCATAGGCCTCCAGGTGGTCGCGGACCAGGCCCCACAGGGCGGGTTCCAGCGTGGGGTCGAGGTCGGCCAGGGCGCCGAGGACCTCGGCGGTGTGGTTGACCAGGAGGCAGTAGGCGACCCGGTTCCAGCCGCGTTCGGGATCGTAGGTGAGGGCGTCGCGGACGTCGTCGGGCAGGTCGCCCAGAGCGTGTTCGTGGTACCCGGAAAGGATCTTGGTGCCCTCCAGGTCGCGGAAGAACATCTGCGCCGGGGTGCCGTCGGCGCGCACCCCGACGACGACGTTCTGCAGATGGGGTTCCAGGACCACGCCGTGCTCGAAGTAGGCGGCGAGGACCGGGGGCAGCAGGAGCCGCAGGTACCCGTCCCACCAGGCCAGGACGTCCCCGCCGGCGCGGGCGAGCAGATGGGAGACGTGGGCGGTGCCGGTCGGGTACTCGTCGGCGACCGCGGCGGCGAGCAGAGGCGTCACCCCGGGCAGCAGATGGCGGCGCAGGCCGGAGCGGACGACGACGCCGAGGCCCTCCAGGAGGTCCGTGTCACCGGTGTCGAGCGTGCGGTAGCCGGGCTCGGCCAGGAGTACGCAGCCCGGGAAGCGGACGGCGAGTGCGGCGAAGAGCGGCCGGAGCAGGCGGTCGAGCGCGACGCCTCCGGTCAGCTCGTAACGTGCGTGCCTGCGGACGCAGTTGGTGAGCCGGACGTTCAGGCTGAACTTGAGGAAGGTGTCGGCGTCGGGGTCGTAGAGGGTGCGCACCGACGCGGTCGGCACCAGCTCCGGCCCGCTCACCCCCGTGTCGACGACGTCGCCTGCGGCCATCGCCGCGCGCAGCCGGACGTGGTCCCGCAGCATCCGGTACTGCCAGGGGTGCACCGGCAGTACCGCGAACCCGGAATCGGCGGCCGGGTGCAGCGCGTCCAGCTCCCGCAAGTCGCCCTCCTCGCGCACGAGAGAGCGGCGCACGGCGAGACGGCGCAGGCGGAAGCGGGCACCGGTCTCCGGCCCGTACGCCAGCCAGTCCTCCGGATTGCCGGTGCGGGCCTTGGGAGTGGGGTGGAAGCGATGGCCGAACACCAGTGACTGCTCCGAGGCCACGTAGGGGTCGGGGTGCGGGGTGAGGTCGGCCCGCTCCGTCAGCGCGGTGTGGATCGTCTCCCGGCTGTCCGCCACCTGGCCGAGGAACTCCTCGTTCGCGACCCCCGTACGCAGTTCCAGTTCGTCCCGGATGTGACCGGCCAGCTCCCGCCAGCCCACGGTCACCCAGGTGCCGTCGTCGAGCCGCTGCACCGGGCCCCGGAAGCGGTGCGCTCCGATCAGGGACACCCGGCGCAGCCGGGAGCGCAGCAGGACGCCCCGGCGGGGCAGCCGGAGCAGGAGGAGGTCGCCGTCGACCGTCACCTGGTGTTCGGGGGCGGACACCTCACGGATCAGGCAGTTGAGCAGCGTGTGGGCGGTGACGGAATCTGCGAGCCCGGTCGGCTCGGTCGGCTCGGTCGGCGATGCGGTCGGGGCGGTGGTGACGCTGGTCGTAGCGCTGGTGGTCATGCGGTAGCTCCACGTAACAGGGAAACAGGGCTGGGGAGTTGGCACAGCGGCAGGCACGGGCCGGTTCGGAGGTCAGCGGCACCGGGCGAGCGGGTTGGGGAGCGGTGTCCACCGGGCCTTGCCCGGGTCGTCGGCCAGGCGCATCGCGACGGTCGCCTTCAGCGGGATCGTGTCCCCGAAGAGCGCCGCCTCGTCCTCGTGGCCGCCCGGCAGACCGGCGAAGACCCGGCGGGCGGCCTCCGCCACCACGCCCCACAGCGCCCGGGGTTCGACGCCGTGGGTCCGGGCGAGGACGTGGACCAGTTCGCTGAAGACGCCGCTGACCAGCCCCCCGAAGAGCTTGGTGTGCAGTGCGGCCACGTCGTCCCCGGCACGGGTGCCGAGCAGCGGCGGCAGCGAGAAGCCGCAGCGGGCCAGGCGGCGCGGGCTGACCCGCACGCCGTCCAGATCCCGGTACAGCACCCGGACCGGCCGTCCGTCCCGCAGGACGACCAGGGTGTTCTGGCCGTGCGCCTCCAGGGCCACGCCCATGGACAGCAGCGTCAGCGCGGGCGGCAGGACGAGCCCGGCGAAGTCGGCCAGCCAGCGCACCGGGTCTCCCGACACCACGGCCGCGCCGGTCGCGTGGACGGCGGTGAGCGGAACCGCGATCTCCCCGGCGTCGAGGTGGCACTCCGTCGACTCCCTGACCATCGCCGCGAGGCTCGCGGAGGGCTCCCCGGCCACGCACACGGCACCTCCGCCCAGCTCGCGCAGGACGCGCAGGCTGTCGCCGTATCCGGTCTTGTCGACGAGGGCCGAGACCAGGTCGGACAGCGGGGGGCCGTCGGCGACCTCGGCCGGGGAGATGGTGCGCCGGTAGTTGGTGACCTGCACGTCGAGTGCCGTCTTGAGGTGGCAGCCGGGCAGGACGCCCAGCGGTGCCAGGGTGCGCAGCGACAGCAGCGGCCGGGCCGGGACGGTCTCCTCCGCGACGGCCAGGTCCCGGTGGTGCGTGAGCACGTGGTCCCGCTGCCAGGGGTGGAGCGGCATCAGGATCGTGTCGCCGTCCCGCAGGTGCCGCGGCCAGGTCCCGGCTCCCCGCCAGCGGTCGGCCGGGACGCGCAGCAGCGCCAGCCGGACCACCGGGTGGTGTTCGGGAGCGTAGGCGAGTACGTCGGCGATCGACATGCCGGTACGTGTGCGGCAGCAGGGGTGCTGCGGATGGCCCTCGATCACCGCCTGCTCGGCGTCGGCCGAGTCGGCGGGAAGGGCCGCGCCGCCGGGGTTCGCGGCCCTGGCCAGGGCAAGGTTGACCACGCTGTTGCCGAGTTCCGCCGTCAGGCGCTCCGCGGCGGGGGTGCGGAGGCCGAGCTGTGCCAGCAGCTCGGCGGGCTCGCTGATCGGTCCGTCGGGCCCGGACACGGTGAAGTCCTCGGGCACCTCGGCGAACGGCCGCGCGCAGGACTCGGCCGCCGAGAGCACGCCGCCCCGCCGCAGCTCGACCACCAGGGCACCGGAATCCCGGCGGTGCCCCACCACTCCGGGCAGGGGTTCTCGTACGAGGGCTCCCCACAGGCGGGCCAGGACGCTCGCGCGTGCTCCCGGGAGCGCGGTCGTGAACGGCTCTGCCAAGTCGGGGCGCACGCGGCGCAGTTCGTCAAGTGGCGGTCGTTCCATGGGCATGGGGTGTCCCGGGTGCTTGGGGGGTGTTGGCCGGGCGGCGCCCAGGTGGCGCCGCCCGTGCAGCCGACGCTAGGAGAGGGCCGTCCAACGGATCGCCAGGGGAATGACAGCGGGACTTCCGGCGCCCGCTGGAGAAGCGATTCGCCGTACGGCGTTCCGGTGGCTTCCACGGCGGTCGGCACGTTCGGTACGGCAGGCCGTTAGACATGTTTTCGAGCGCTGTCGGCGCGGTCGCACCGGCCGCGGCCCTCACCGCGTTCGAAGGCCCTGGCTCTTTCCTTGATCCACGCTGTGCATCGCCTGGATGTCGCTGTCTCACCGCGTGCCGGCGGTTACGCCATTCGTGGTGAACGAGGTTGACGGGGAGGTCGAGGATCACCGGGTCGGGGGAGCTTACGGCGTTTGCGCCGCACGCTCCGGCCGGCGTCTGTGAGCCTTTCGCCATGCGTGTCTTGCTGATCGAGGACGACGACGGGGTGGCCGGACCGTTGGCGGAGGGGTTGCGCCGTTTCGGATTCACCGTGGAACACGCCGGAACCGGAGCCGACGGCCTCGCCGCCCCCGAGGCACAGATGGTGCTGCTGGACCTGGGGCTGCCCGACATGGACGGGATCGACGTCTGCCGTGCGCTGCGCGCCCGTTCCGCGGTCCCGATCATCATGATCACGGCCAGGGACGACGAGGTGGACCGGGTGCTCGGCCTGGAGCTGGGCGCGGACGACTACGTCTCCAAGCCGTTCGGTGTGCGCGAACTCGTCGCCCGGATCCGGGCCGTCACCCGCCGCGCCCGGCCCGTCGCACCCGACACCGGCCGCGCGGAACCGTGCCCCTCGGACGGCCCGGCACCACGCGGCGCTCCCGACGTCCAGCGGATCGGGCCGCTGACCATCGACCGGCGTACCCGGCAGGTGCGTCTGCGCGAGTCGCCCGTCGCCCTCGCCCCCAAGGAGTTCGACCTGCTCACCTGCCTCGCGGAAGACCCCGGAGCCGTCTGCACCCGCCGGCAGATCCTCGACACGGCGTGGGAACCGAACTACTTCGGCCCCACCAAGACCCTGGACGTCCACATCGCCGCGCTGCGCCGCAAGCTCGGTGACTCCTCCTGGATCGAGAACATCCGCGGCATCGGTTTCCGCCTGGTGCTCCCCGCCCATGCCGACCCCGCGTCCGCCGGCCGGCCGCCGCTCGGCGGAGGGCTCAGGTGACGCGCCGCCTCCTGCTCAGCCACCTCGGTCTCATACTGCTCGTCCTGCTCGCGCTCGAAGTGCCGTTCGGCGTCTTCTACGGACGCAGCGAGCTGTCGCGCTTCGCCCATGCGGCCCAGCAGAGCGCGATGACGCTCGCTGCGGTCTGCGAGGAGAAGATGGAGCACGGTCTGTCGGCCGACCTCCCGGACGTGGCCCGGGCCTACGGGCGGCGGACCCACAGCAGCGTGCTCGTCACCGGGCACACGGGCACCGTCCTGATCGACACCGCCGCCCGTGCCAGGGCGGGCGACGACGTGTCCGCGGAGCCTGACATCTCCAGCGCGCTGCGCGGTCGCCCCGCCGTCGTCACCGGCGGAGCCTCGGGCCAGGGCCCGGAGCTCCTCTTCGTCACCGTTCCGGGTGGCTCCGACGCCACCGTTCCCTGTGTCGTGCGGACCGTGTACGCGCTGGGCCCGCTCCGGGCAAGGGTCCACACGGTCTGGATGATCCTCGGCGGCGTCGGGCTGGGCGTCCTCGCCCTCGTGTCCCTGATCGGCTTCGCTCTGGCCCGCTCGATCACCCGTCCCGTCCAGGCCCTGGAACGCGCCACCGCGCAACTCGCCGAGGGCCGGATCACCGACCCTCCGGCCACCGGCCACGGGCCGCCGGAACTGCGCCGGCTGACCGCGTCGTTCACCAGTACCGCGACCCGGCTCCAGCACCTGCTCCAGGCGCAACAGGCGTTCTCCTCCGAGGTGTCGCACCAGCTGAAGACGCCCCTGACGGCGCTGCGGCTGCGCCTGGAGAACTTCGAGCCGCACCTCGCCCCCTGCGCCCAGGACAGCCTCGACAAGGCACTTGGGGAGACCGAACGGCTCAGCCGGGTGGTCCAGGGGCTGCTCGCGCTCGCCCGGCTGGAGGCCTCCGCGACCAGACCGGTGGCGGTCGGACTCGACACCGTCGTCGCCGAACGCGCGGCCGTCTGGGCGGCCTTCGCGGACGAACAGCACGTCGGCATCGACGTCGCCGTGGCCACCGGTGCCCAGGTGTGGGCGGTCCCCGGAGCCCTGGAACAGATCATCGACAACCTGCTCTCCAACGCGCTGCGCGTCTCCCCGCCGGGTACGGCCGTCAGGCTGGCGACCGTCACGCCCCGGCGGGACGGCGGTCGCACACCGCCGACGGCCGAGCTGCATGTGATCGACCAGGGTCCCGGCATGGCCGAGGCGGACCGCGTCCGGGCCTTCGAACGGTTCTGGCGGGCCACCGACGCCGACCACGACGGCACGGGCCTGGGCCTGCCGATGGTCCGGCAACTCGCCCACGCCGGCGGCGGCGAGGTCACGCTGGAGGCGGCCCCCGGCGGCGGACTCGACGCCGTCGTCCGCCTCCGGCGCGCCGAGAACCCCCCGCACCGGGAACGACCGGCCACCCCTTCGGACCGTCGGCATCACCACACCACGCCCCCGCGTGGCCAGACCCGGACAGGCGGACCCGAGGCCGTCCGCGGCGCGGCTCACCAGCGGCAGCCACACAAGTAAGGGTAGCCTTCCTTATTCGTCTACATGCATGTAGACTCCGCGGAAGCCGCACCGGCAACAGCTCGCCCCACGACCGGCGGCACCTCACGCGCCGTCCGCCGCCGGGGAACGCCGGTCACTCCGAAGCCATGACACCGCTGACGGCTGCACGCAACCGAGGCTCCCGCCCCCTGCCGAGCGGGCGCGGACGGAGGAGATGATGTACGACTCCAAGAGGCCGGTCGACCAGGCCACCGAGGAGGCCTCGTTCCGGCCCGACCGAGTGGTGCAGTGGCTGACCAGCCGACTGGAGGTCGAGCAGGCGCTCCAGGCACCGCTGGGCGGAGTGCCGCGCGAGCGTGACGACCGTATCGCTCGGATGGCGGACGTCCTGCAGGCCACGGCACAGGGACTCGGGCCGGCCGCAGCCGCCGTGTGGGCAGGTGTCCCAGAACACGTGCTGGACAACTGGCTGGCGAACGACCGGGATTTCTCGGCCGCCGTCGAGACGGCGGCAGCGCTGGCCACCGCCCACGGGCTTCGCCAGGACGACAACCCGACACCGGCGGCGATCCGCGTCATGCTGGTGGCCCTCAGCTCCGGAACGGCGTGGCGGACCGCGGCCGAACTCGCGGGATTCACGGCGCACCGGTTCCGTCAGCTCAAGAAGAGCTCGCCCGCACTTGTCGCACTGGCGGACTCGGCCCGTCGCGCGCGTCCGCACAGACCCGCGCACTTCGTGCCGAACTCCCGCAGACCCCGGCGGCCGGGCGAAGCGAAGACCGGGACGAGTTTCCGGCTCGTCCGACGTGACGACCAGTAGGTCCGCCGGAAGCCGGCGACATCGCTTTCCTCACCCCCCGTCCCTCTTACCGACGAGCCCACTTCGATGCACCTCGGCCACCAACTGGGCACGACTTCTCACATTGAGTTTCGCCATGGCACGCGTGATGTGCGTTTTCACCGTGAAGTGCGAGACGATCAACCGGCTGGAAATGGCCTTGTTGTCCAGCCCCAGCGCCGCAAGCGAGACGACTTCGCGCTCCCTGGGAGTGAGTTCGCCCCACAACTGCGCGATGTCGTCACCGGAGCCGGACAGCATGAAGGGAAACAGTTTGTCGAGGACGCATCGCGTTGCGGCAGGAGACAGATGGGCCTCACCGCGCGCCACCGCCCTTGTGGCCTCGACCAGGGTTTCCGACTGCGCGTCCCGTTCCAGGAATCCGCGGACTCCGGAATTGAGGGCTCCCAGCACGGAGTCGTCCGCGGCCGAGTCGGCCAGCATCAGCGTGTGCACATCGGACAGTTCACCACTGCCCACGATCTGGCGAGCAATCTCGATTCCGTCCATCCCCTCACTGAGGGCATAAATGAGGACGACATCCGGATGCAGGTCATGAACCAACCGAACGCTCTCCACACCGCTTTCGACCGCTGCGACGATCTGGATGTCCGGCGCGCTTTCAAACAGTTCACCGATACGGGAGTGTACGGAGGTCGGCCCGCCGGCCAGCAGTACACGCAGCACCATTCACATCCTCGCCGAGCATTCGAAGAAGAGCGTGCGACCGGGGAGCGCATGCCGCCTTGACCTGTGGAGTTGACAGACCGAGGGCACGTCCGGTGCCACCTCCCTCGGAAAGAGCAATGAATCCGTCTACAAGTCTGTAAACCGTCTACAACACTGTAGTCGACAACTGGGGTGAGTGCATAGGTGATTGCCGAGGAAGGCTCGTCTTCCGGCCTGGCGGCGCAAGCGCGGGTACGAGATCCTGCTCCACTCCGGGACGACTGTTGCTGACTCCGATCTTTCTCGTGCCGCTTGCACTGCCGTTCCTGTTGGGCCTGGTGACGGATCGTGTTCTGGCCCGGGCCCGGCCGGTCGCCGCTTTGTGGATTCTCACGGTCAGTTCGGCGGTTCTCGCCCTGGCCTGTGCCGTCTCCCTCGGTGCTCTGGTGCTGACCGGTCTCTATCTGCTGCCGGCCTTCGCCCATCTCCATCACTTCGTCAGCCATCTGTGCACGCCTTCGGCACATCTCATGGCCGGAATGGCCGTCCTGGCAGCCTGCGCCCTCGCCATCGGCGGGGTGCGCTTCGGCTATTCGGCGGTGCGCCACGGCCGTACGCTGCGGGCGACCCGGCGAAAGGTCGCCGGACTTCCCGTCGTCGGGGATCTCTGCATCATCGACTCGCCACGGGCCGATGCGTACGCGCTGCCGGGACGCGTCGACCGGATCGTCGTGACGGCGGGAATGCTGCGCAGTCTGCGAGCGGCCGAACGGGAGGCTCTCTTCGCCCATGAGCGAGCGCATAATTCCGGACGGCATCACTATTTTCTCGCCATTGCGGAAATCTCGGCGCATTGCCATCCGGCGCTGCACCGGGTCCGCGCCGGGATCCGGCTCGCCGCGGAACTCGCGGCCGACGAGGCGGCGGCCCGGGTGGTCGGGGACCGCAGGCTGGTGGCCGTCGCCGTGGCCCGGGCCGCCTTGGCCGGTCATGACGCCGGCCCCACGACACGGCCCTATCTGACGCTCGGCGCCGCGACCGAGCCCGTGTCACACCGCGTCGCCACACTCCTGAAGCCTTCGGCGCCGACAGCCGCCCGAGCCTCCCGCCTGCTCGCAGTCGTCATGGCTCTGGTCGTCGCGCTGTCGGCGAGCACGACGGTGGCGGGCGTGCTCCACCTTCGGCACGAAGTCGGTGAGGCCCAGGGAGTCATACCCCGCTGACCACCCGCACCGTGGGCACGGACCGTTCAGGTGGACGCGAGGTCCGAGAGCAGCTCCCGCGTCGCCGTGTGCTGCGGAGCGGCGAAGACATCCGCGGTGGAACCGGACTCCACGATGCGGCCGGAGGCGAGAACCGTGACCGTGTCGGTGCGCTCCCGGACCAGTGCGAGGTCGTGGCTGATGACCACGAGGGTCAGGGAGCGCTCCCGACGCAGCGCGTCCAGCAGATCCATCACGGCGTCTCCCGTGGCCGGGTCGAGCGCGGAAGTGATCTCGTCGCAGACGAGGATGTCCGGCTCGGCCGCCAACGCCCGCGCGATCGCCACCCGTTGGCGCTGGCCGCCGGACAGCTCGTGCGGGTAGCGCCCCGCGAAGTCCCCCGGGAGCCCGACGCGTTCCAGCAGCTCCCGCACCGAGCCGTCGGCGGTGGCGGCTCCCGCTCTCTTGTGGATACACAGGGGCCTGGCCACGGACGAGCCGACCGTACGGCTGGGATTGAGCGCGCCAAGGGGGTCCTGGGTGACGAGTTGGATCCGGCGCCGCTGTTCCCGGCTGCGGCGCCGGACGGTGGCGGGAAGCTCCACGCCGTCCAGCCGTACGGTGCCCGACCGGCGTTTCCGCAGGCCGACCAGAGTGCGGGCGAGCGTGGTCTTGCCGGATCCGGAGGCGCCGACGACGGCCGCGACCGAGCCTTCGGCCACGGACAGCCGAACGTCGGTCAGCCCCAGCCCCAGCCGGCCGCCGGTCCCTCGGTCCGAGAACGGCACGCTGAGATCCCGGACATCGAGGACGGCCCGAGCGGTCGCGGCCGTATGCGGCGGGACGGCGCGCTCGCCCCGAGGACGCAACGCCCGTGAGTGGCGAGCCCCGTCGGCGGTCAGGTGTACGGCGTCGTCCGCCAGCCTCGCCACGACGTCCGGGTCGTGGGAGGAGAAGGCCAGGGCGAGCCGCCGTTCGCCGGTGAGGGTGCGCAGCAGCTCGGTGATCTCCTCGCGGAGCACCGGGTCCAGGCCCGCCGTGGGTTCGTCGAGCAGGAGGAGCCGGGGCCGTTTCGAGAGGGCGCGGGCGAGTGCGACGCGGCGCAGCTGGCCGCCCGAGAGCTGTCCTGGCCTGCGGGCCATGAAGTCCCGGTCAGCGGGCAGCCGGACGGCGTCCAGGAGTTCGCCGACGGCGTCGGAGGTCCGGTCCGCGCTCAGCTCGGACAGGAGCGTGCGGATCCGCAGCCGTGGATTCAGCAGCGAGGCGGGGTCCTGTCCCACGTAGGCGATCTCGCCGCTGCGGATCGCACGGCGAGCGGTGTCGTCGGCCGCGAACATGTCGTGTCCGAGCACCTCGACCGTGCCGCCCGAGCGGGTCGTGTCGTGGGGCAGGTGGCCGAGGAAGGCCCGCAGCAAGGTGGTCTTCCCCGCTCCCGAGGGGCCCGTGACGGCGACGATGCGCCCGGGCCGCAGGCTGAGCGAGGTCGCCGCCAGGAGGTGTCGCCCGTCCGTCGCCACGACGCCGAAATCGCGCGTCGTGGCGACGGGTTCCTCCTCGCGCGTCGTGGCGACGGGTTCCTCGCTGTCCGTGTTCCGGGTGGGGTGACTCACAGCAGCGTTGCCGCCTTTCGGCCGGTTCCCGGGGCCAGGGTGGCCGCCGCGAGATTGACGCTCAGTGCCAGCAGGCCCACGGCCACGCTCGGGGCGATGACGGCCCAGGGGTTGAGCAGGATGCCCGAGGAGTTCTCCCGGATCATCAACGCCCAGTCGGCGGCGGGAGGTTGGGGCCCGACCTGGAGGAATCCGGCCATGGAGACGACGTAGACCGCCTCCACGAAGCGCAGCCCGAGGAGGGCGAGCAGGGTGGCCCGCAGGTTGGGCAGCACTTCGCGGACCACGAGGAACCAGAGGCGTTCCCCGCCGGCGGAGGCCGCCTCCACATAGCCGGACGCGGCCACGGGCGCCGCCGCGTTGGCGGTGAGCCGGACGGCGTACGGGAACCCCAGGACGACCGCGGCCAGGATCACGGCGAGCCGTCCGCCGCCGGGCCAGGAGAGGGCGACCAGCAGGACGCCGAGGACGGCGGGCAGGAGGATCAGCAGGTCGGCGGCGCGTTCCACCAGGCGGCCCACGGCGGGCCGCAGGGCTCCGATCGTGCCGACCACCGCGGCCGACGCGGTCACCACCACGGCGATGAGCAGGGCGGACAGGACGAGTTCACGGCCGCCCGCGAGCAGTCTGCTGAGGACGTCGCGGCCGAGTTGGTCGCCGCCCAGCGGCGCCCCGTGGCCGGGTGCGGCGAACGGCATGGTGACGGGCTCGTCGACGGCGTGCGGGGTGAGCCAGGGGCCAGCGAGCGCCAGCAGGACGAGCAGGACGGCCGGTGTCACCCGCAGCAGGACCGCGCGGGTCGGGGCGCTCATCGGCCACCTGCCGTCAGCCGGTCGCGGACGAGGTCCGCGCCCAGCAGGACCACGGTGATCGCCGCGCCGGCCAGTGCCGTCACACCGGCGATCACCGGGGTGTCCCGGTCGGCGACCGCGGAGGACAGGACCACGCCGATCCCCGGGTAGTTGAAGACGGTCTCCACGGCGACCGCCCCGCCCAGGAGCACTCCCGAGGAGGTGGCAATGCCGGTGGCGATGGTCGGGAGGGCTCCGGGCAGGACGTGGCGCAGGAGCACGCGGCCCGGTGGGAGGCCGTCCAGGACGGCGGCCTCGACGTAGGGCGCGCGGGCCTCGTCGGCGAGGGCGGCGCGGGCGATGCGCGTGTTCCAGCCGGTCTGCGGGACGGTCAGGGCCAGGGTGGGGAGGATCAGCATGGTCCAGGAGGCGGGGGTGCCGTCGCTGCCGGTGAGGGTGACGGCGGGCAGCCAGCCGGTCCACAGGGACAGCACCAGGACGAGGCCGACGGCGACCACGAACTCCGGGACGGCGAAGACCGCGGTCGAGAGGTTGGTGACGGTCCGGTCGAGGAGTCCTTCGGGCCGCAGCGCCGCCCAGGAAGCGAGCGTCACCGACAGCACGGCGGTCAGCAGCAGGGCGGTGCCGCTGAGCACCAGGGTGTTGGGGAACGCGGTGGTGAGCAGGCCGGTGACCGGTTGGCCGTGGGCGGAGGTGCCGAGGTCGCCGGTGGGCAGGCCGGACATCCAGTCCCAGAAGCGTTCCAGGACCGGTCTGTCCAGGCCGAGTTCATGGCGGCGCGCGGCCAGGTCCGCGGCGCTCTCGCCGCGTTCCGAGGTGGCGCTCGCCGCGTCGCCGGGCAGCAGTTCCACCCCGGCGAAGACCACGGCGAGCAACGCTGCCAGCAGCAGGGCTCTTCTGAGCAGGACGAGACCGACGCGGGCCACAACGGCCCACGCCTGTCCGCCCCTTGGCGCCGCCGTCGCAGGCAGCGCCCCGGTTTCCGTGCTCAACTGGCCAGCCACGCCTTCTCCAGCTGGACGCGCCCGTAGCCGGGCAGCGTGGGAAGCCCGCGGACCTTCGTGGCGGCGAGGTCCACGCCGTCCGCCATGCCCCACAGGAGATAGCCGGAGCTGTCGTACTCGATCTGCTGCATGTCCCCCAGCCGGGCGGTGCGTTCGGCGGCGCCGGCGGTGCCGATGGCCTTCTCGTACGCCGCGTCGAAGGCGGTGTCCTTCCAGCCGGCCTCGTTCTGGCCGCTGTCGGAGACCATCGTCTTGCTGGCGAAGAAGACCACCGAGTCGTTGGTGCCCCAGTAGGTGGTGTAGAGGTCGCCCTTGAGCCAGGTCCTGTCCCAGAAGACCGCGGACTCCTGCTTGACCACCTTCACCTTGACGCCGGCCTCGCGGACCTGGGTGGCGAACAGGGTGGCCGACTCGGCGAGCCCGGCGATGTCCTCGGTGGTGAGGATCTCGTAGGTCCTGGAGGTGTCGAACCCGGCTTCCTTCAGGAGCTGCTTGGCCTTGGCCAGGTCGCGGGTGCGCTGCGGGATGCTCTGGGCGTAGGCGGGGTCGCCGGTGCCGAGGATGTCGTTGGCGACGCTCCCGTAGCCGGACAGCACCTGTTCGACCATGGCCTTGCGGTCGACGGCCAGGCGCAGCGCCTCGCGCACCTTGGGGTCGGCGAACGGCCCGTCGGCCGTCCGCATCACGATGGGCATGGCCATGTCGTTGGGGCGGCGGACCCGCTGGATGTCGCTGCGCGTCTCGGCGGTGCGGGCCGCGACGGCGCCGGCGTTGGAGGCGAGGTCGATCTGGCCCGCGAGCAGGGCGTTGGCCATGGCCTGAGGGCCCTCGAAGATCTTCACCTCGATGGCGTCGAGGTGGACGTCCCCGCCGTACCAGTCGTCGTTGCGGACGAGGCGGGCGTTGCCGCCGCGGAACCAGTCGAGCTTGAACGGGCCGGTGCCGGGCGCCTTGGCGATGTCCTTGTCGGTGGTGCCGTCGGGGACGACGAAGGTGGTCAGGCGGGTGAGCAGGGGCAGTTCGGCGTTGGCGTAGTCGGAGACCAGGACGACGGTGTCGTCGCCCTCGGCGGTGATGTTGGCGGCCTGGATGCCCGGCAGCCGGGAGGCACCGGACGGGGTGGCGCGCAGCCGCTTGAGGGAGAAGACGACGTCGGCAGCGGTGACCGGGGACCCGTCGTGGAACGTGGCGCCCTTGGCCAGGGTGAACCGCCAGGTCTTCAGGTCCTCGGACGCCTTCCAGCTCGCGGCCAGCCGGGGCACGGTGTTGGGCTTGCCGCCGGGCACGGCGAGCGTGTCGTATACGAGGCTGATGATCAGGTAGTCGCTCTCGTTGGCCTGGGTGCCGTGCGGGTCGCGGGTGATGGCGCTCGCGCGACCGAGGGCCCCGACCCTCAGGGTGCCGCCCTTGCGGGGCTTCGCGCTCGCACCGCCGGTGGCCCCGGTCGACTTGGCGTCGCCGCCGTCGCCGCAGGCCGCCAGCAGGGCAGTTGCCCCCAAAGCGCCGCCGGCCCAGAGCAGTTGGCGTCTCGTCACATCCACGTCGTCCTCGACTTTCAGAAGCGGCAAACCAATTACTTAGGTTTGCCTATCCTAAAAATCGAAGCCGGAGCAATACTCCAAGTGGAGTACAGCGCACACGGCGTGAACGCTCTAACTTAGGTGTGGCTTACCTGAGCCGAGCCGGCCCGGCGCGTCACTGGAACGCAACACGTGGACCTCCCGTCCCGTCACAGACGATCCACCGCCAACGCCCTGTTGCCCGGCCTCCCCCGATCACCACGCCGCGCACCCGCACGCGCACCCCCCAAGAACGGATGGTCGACCATGCCCACGGCAGTCACGCCTGTGCGCCAGCTGGAGCCGCACGCCGTACACGAACTGACCGAGGCGGCCCACACCCTTCTCTCCTCCGCCGGACCCCGCGAGGACGACCTCGACTGGTCGCGGCTCATACGCCAGGTGCCGGTCGCCGCCGCCTCGTTGAGCGCCGACGTCCGCCATGCCTGCCGCCCCGTGGACACCGCGGCCGGCCTCTTCGTCCTCCGTGGCATCCCCGTCGACGACGAGGCCATCGGCCCCACACCGCGCCACTGGTCCAGCGCCGGACGCGCCGGGGCGCTGTACGACGTCGTCCTCCTGCTGCTCTCCACCGTGATGGGCACGCCGATCGCCTGGGAGGGCCAGCAGGACGGCCGGTTCGTGCACAACATCGTGCCCTCCCCCGGGCACGAGGCCGAGCAGACCGGAGCCAGCAGCACCGTGCTGCTCAGCCCGCACACCGAGGACGCCTTCCACCCCGGCCGCGCCCATCTGCTGGTCCTCGGCTGCCTGCGCAACCACGACGCCGTGGCCACCACCGCCGCCTCCGTCCGCAAGGTCCGGCTCGACGCGGCCGACATCGCGCTGCTCAGCGAGCCGGCCCTGCCGATCCTCCCCGACGACGCCTACGCCGAGGCCCAGTCCCACACCGGCACCCCGCCCGCCGTACCCACCCTCTGGCACGCACCGGACGGCCTCACCCTGCGCTACGACCCCGCCTACACCCCTCTCGACCAGGGGACCGCGGAGCACCGTGCGGCCTACGCCCGGCTGACGGAGGAGCTCAGCAGGGTCTCCGTGGCCGTGAGCCTGGAGCCCGGCGACGTCCTCGTCGTCGACAACGACCTCGTCGTGCACGGCCGGGTGCCCTTCCGGGCCCGTTACGACGGCACCGACCGCTGGCTCAAGCGCGCCTCGGTCCGCGTCCCCGACCGCCCCGGCAGGCCGGCCGCCGAGCGGGACGAACACGGCTACGGGCAGGCCGCGGTGGAGGCGTACGCATGACCACCGTCCCGACCGAACCGACCCGCGCCTGCGCCCGTGCCCGTGCCCGTGCTGAGGGGGATTCCGTGACGCCCGACGACAAGACCCTGCGCATCCTGAGCACCGGCGACGTGGCCGGCATCGACATCACCCTCGCCGACGTGGTGTCCGTGGTGGAGCAGGCGTACCGCACCCTGGCGGCGGGCCGTTCCGACAACCCGCGCAAGCTGACCGTCAAGCCGGACGACGGCCATTCGGTCGCCTACGCCATGCTCGGCCGCGACGGCGAGCGCAACGTGGTCGCCGTCAAGACGTCGTACAAGTACGGCCTGCACGAGGACCGTGACCGTCAGCACTACTACACGACACTGACCCTGTACGACGACGAGACGGGGCTGCCGGTCGCGATGCTGGACTGCGGACGGGTGGGTGCCCTGCGCACCCCGGCCGTCTCCGCGCTGCTCGCCCGTGAACTGGCGGCTCCCGGCAGCCGCAGCGCGCTGGTCATCGGCACCGGCACCCAGGGACGGCTGGCCCTGCCGTTCCTGCTGACGACTCTGCCCGAGCTGGAGCGGCTGATGCTCTTCGGCACCCATCCGGACGGTGTCGCGGCCGTCCGGGCGGAGCTGGAACGGCACTTCCCCGGCCGGGAGTTGGAGGTCGTGTCCGATCTGCGGGCGGCGGCCGAGAAGGCGGACATCGTGCTGGCGACCGCGGGCCCGAACACCCCGGCCTGCGTGGAGGCGGCCTGGCTGAAGCCCTCCGCCCTGTGCGTCCTGGTCGGGTACGGCATCGCTCCCTCCACCCTCCACCGGGCCCGGCGGGTCATCGCCACCAGCGCCGCGCAGATGCGGGTCACCGGCACGGACATGGCGGACGGCGAAGGACGGCTGCCGGACGTCGACGCCGAGTTCCCCGACGTCCTGGCCGGACGGGCGTCCGGACGCACCGACGCGGGGCAGAGCATCTTCGCGTACAACAGCGGTCTGGTCGTCACCGACATCGCGCTCGGCCACCGGTTCGCCCAACTCGCCCTGGCGCAGGGGCTGGGGACGGCGGTGCCCTTGTGGAAGTGACGGCACGGCTCCCCGCGCACACCGGCCCCGAGACACGCGGACTCCTGGCCGACCCGTTGCTGCACGAACTCGGCCACGGCCTCGGCGGCCCCTACCACGTGCTCCAGCCGAACGCCTTCGACGCCAACGCGGCTGCTTTCCGCGAGGTGTTGGGCGAGACAGGTGTCAAGGGGCGGGTGTACTACGCCAAGAAGGCCAACAAGGCCGCCGTGTTCGCCGAGCGCGCGGCCGTGGCCGGGCTGGGCGTGGACGTGGCGAGCCGGGGCGAGTTGCGCGAGGCGCTCGCCGCCGGGGTCCGGGGCGAGGACCTGATGGTCACCGGCCCGGCGAAGGCCGACGAACTGCTGCGGGTGGCCGTACTCCAGGGCGCACTGATCGCCGTGGACGCCCTGGACGAGCTGGACCGGCTGGAGGCGGTGGCCCGTGAACTCGGCCGCAAGGCTCGGGCGTTGCTCCGAGTCCTGCCTCCCGAGCAGCCGCACAGCCGGTTCGGACTCGACGAGCGAGAGGTCACCTCGGCGCTGGTCCGCATCGGCGTCTCCGCGGTGTCGCTGGAGGGCTTCAGCTTCCATCTGTCCGGCTACGACGTCCGTCAACGTGCCGACCTGGCGGCGGCGTTGGTACGGCTGTGCCGGCGGACACAGGAGCTCGGGCTGCCCGTCGACAGCATCAGTATCGGCGGCGGCTTCGCGGTGGACTACGTCGGCGCCGAGGACTGGCGGGAGTTCGAGGAGAGCAGCCGACCCGAACACTTCCACGCCGGGAAGCACTTCGGCGGGTTCTATCCCTACCACTCCCCCGTGGCGGGCGCCGACGCCCTGCGCGCGATCCTCGCCGCCGTCCCCTCCGGCGAGAGCGTCCCGCTGGCCGAGGTGCTGCGGACGGCGGACGTCCGGCTGCTGGTCGAGCCCGGCCGGGCACTGCTCGACCAGGCCGGGTTCACCGTCTTGCGGGTGCAGGGGGTCAAGGAGCGCGACGGCTACGCGATCCTGACCGTGGACGGCAGCAGCCTGAGCCTGTCCGAGCAGTGGTTCGACAGCGAGTTCCTGCCGGACCCGGTACTCGTTCCCTCCCGCGCCGAGTTCGGCGCCCCCGCCGGACCGTACCCGGCCTGCGTAGGGGCCGCGACCTGCCTGGAGTCGGACCTGCTGACCTGGCGCAAGATCCCCTTTCCGGCGCCGCCGGCCGTGGGAGACCTGCTCGTGTACCTGAACACCGCCGGCTACCAGATGGACTCCAACGAGTCGCCGTTCCACGACCTGCCGCTGCCGCCCAAGGTCGTCGTCGAGCCGGCGGCGGCCCGCTTCCGCTGGCACCTCGACCGCCGCCCCGCCTGACCCCACGTCTGGAGCCCCCCATGCCGGCCCACATGCCCACCCCCATGCCCGCTCCCCTGCACACCTCCGTGTACGACCCCCTGTACCGGCCGCCCGTCGTCCGGCAGGTCTCCGAACTCATAGGAGCCACCCCCCTGTTCGAGCTCTGCCACACCACAGGCGGCAGTCGGCTGCTGCTGAAGCTGGAGCAGTTCAATCCGACCGGCACGGCCAAGATCCGCATGGCCCGGCAGATGGTCGTGGACGCCGAGGAGCGCGGTCTGCTGCGCCCGGGCGGCCGGATCATCGAGTCGACCTCCGGCAACACCGGACTGGGCCTGGCCGTCGTGGCTGCCGAGCGGGGCTACACCTTCACCGCCGTCGTCGACCACCACGCGGCTGCCGACAAGCTCCGTGCGATGAAGGCCCTCGGCGCGGAACTCGTCTACGTCGCGCAGGAGGGCGACGAGGAACTGGCGACGGCCGCCCGTGAGGAACTCGCCGAGAAGATGGCCGCCGACTCGGACAACGCCTATTTCACCGAACAGCACAACAACCCGGCGAACGGCGTCGGTTACCACCCCGTGGCCCGGGAGATCGACAAGGCCCTGGACGGCCGGATCGACGAGCTGATCGGCGCCGTCGGCACCGGCGGCGGGCTGTTCGGCACCGGGAGGGTACTGCGCGAGACCGTTCCCGGAGTGCGGATCGTCGGCGTCGAGCCGAAGGGGTCGATCGCCTTCGGACCGCCGGCCCACGACTACTACCAGTCCGGCACCGGCACCCCCGAGGGCGCCACCATCGGCGCCATGGTCGACTACGGCCTGCTCGACGAGGGCGTCAAGGTCGGCGACGTCGAGGCCTTCGCCACGGCACGGGTGGTGGCCCGCAGGGTCGGGCTGCTGGTCGGCGGCTCGGCCGGCGGAGTGGTCTACGAGGCACTGCGCAGGCTCTCCGCGCAGCCGCCGGGAACCACGACCGTCGCCCTGGTCAACGACGGCGGGGAGAAGTACATGGACACTGTCTTCGACGACGAATGGATGACCGCGCGCCGTCTGCTCGACGCCCAAGTGGAGCGCGATATCGACGAGTTGTTGACCACCCTCCGCCCTGTCACCACCGAGATCCCGCGGGAACACCTCTGATGCGGTTCGCCCCGAGCCTGCTCCGCGCCGATGCCCGAGCCCTGGCCGCGCTCGCCGTGCCCCTCGCCCTCACCCAGCTCGCCCAGGTCGCCCTGACCACCACCGACACCGTGATGATGGGGCTGATCAGCACCGAGGCCCTCGCGGCCGGTGGGCTGGCCATGGTCGTCTTCAACCAGCTGCGCACCATGGGCGTCGGCATGGTCACCGCGGTCGGCAACCAGGTCGCCGCCGCCGACGCACGGGCCGAGCGGGGCGAGCGCGATGAGCCGGGCGGGACCGAACGGGACGACGTCCGCGACCTGGTCCGCGCGAGCCTGCTGCTGGCCACGCTCGCAGGTGTGGCGGGCGCGGTCCTGATGGTGCTGATCGGGCACGCGCTGGTCCGGCTGAGCCAGGATCCGGACGTCGTCCGCACGGCGAGGCCGGTGCTCTACGCGATGGCGCCGGGCCTGCTGCCCTGCCTGTGGTTCCAGGCGATCCGCCAGTTCACCGTCGGCATGCGCCGGCCACAGGCACTGCTGCGCATCACGATCGCCTCCATCGCGGTCAACGCGGGCCTCAACTGGCTCTTCATCCACGGCACTTGGTTCTTCCCGAAGCTGGGACTGACCGGCATCGGCCTGGCCACGACCTCCGTGTACGCGCTGTCCTTCCTGGCGCTGTACGCCTCCGCCCGCCGCGATCCCCGGCTGGCACCGTTGCTCTCCCTCCGCATCTGGCGGACCCGGCCCGCGACCCTGCGCAGGCTGGCCGGACTCGGCGCCCCGATCGCCGCGACCTACGGCTCCGAGGCCGGCTTCTTCTCCGTCGTCGCGCTGCTGGTCGGCAGCTTCGGCACGGCGGCGCTGGCCGCGCACACCGCCGTCAACCAGCTCGTCTACATCGTCTTCCAGATCGCGGTCGGCCTCTCGCACGCCGCGTCCCTCGGGGTCAGCCGCGAGCTGGCCCTCGGCAACACGGCCGCCGCCCAGCGCCTCAAAACCACCGCGCTGGCCTGCGCGGCCGGGGTCATGGCGGTCGTGGCCGTCGTCTACGTGACGATTCCGCGTATCGTCCTCGCGCCTTTCTTCGACACCCACGACGACCGGGCCATGGACACGGCCGTGAAACTCCTCCTGGTCGCC
Organism: Streptomyces sp. NPDC048278; assembly: GCF_040652195.1. Lineage (NCBI taxonomy): Bacteria > Bacillati > Actinomycetota > Actinomycetes > Kitasatosporales > Streptomycetaceae > Streptomyces > Streptomyces sp. NPDC048278. The sequence goes on along the minus strand of NZ_JBEZLP010000051.1, from coordinate 731 downwards.
GCGGTCCTCCAGTTCTTCGACTGCACGCAGAACATCGGGGTCGGTCTGCTGCGCGGACTCGACGACACCAAGGGCGGCTTCCGGGTCACCCTCGTCGGCTACTGGGTCATCGGGCTTCCGGCCGCGGCCCTGCTCGGGTTCGCGGCCGGTCTCGACACCTTCGGCATCTGGCTCGGCCTCCTCACCGGCCTGGCGGCCACCGCCGTCCTGCTGCTGCGCCGGTTCCGGCGCCTCGTGACCGGCCTGCCGACGGGGGTGACGCCGACGGCGCCGGTGAGCACGCAGTCGTAGCGGGGATTCACCCGGTGGGCAGCCCGCGGGCGCCGGCAGCTCACCGTGCCGGCTCGCGGAACTCGTACCGGGACCCGGGCATTCCCGGGCTCCTTCGGTACCGATCAACCGGATGGCCAAGCCGTGGACGTCTCTGGTCACGCGCTGGTCCTTCAGCCCTTCCCCAGGGGGAACAGCGCCCGTACCGTCCAGCCGCCCGCCGTTCTCGGCCCCGCGTCCAGCGTGCCCCCGAGGGCGGTGACACGTTCCGTGAGGCCGACCAGGCCGAACCCGCCGCCGTGTGCCGCGTCCGGGAGCTGGGACTGGCCGTGCCCGTCGTCGGACACGGTCACCTCGAAGGAGTCGCCGGTCCGCCGCAGCCCGACGGTGACCTCGGCGGCGTCGCCCGCGTGCCGTCGCACGTTCGTCAGGGCTTCCTGGACGACACGGAAAGCCGCCGC
>NZ_JBEZLP010000050.1:0-76845 GCF_040652195.1 Streptomyces sp. NPDC048278 | reverse complement strand
GGGAACGGAACTCGTCGACGACCTCTTCGGTCAACGAGGGACGCTGAGCGATCAGCATGTGTGGATCAGATCCTTCTTTCGTGGACGCCCGCTATTTGACGCCCGACGGAACCGCACCCGTGAAAGTGCGGGTACTGCAAGGGTACGGGCGGCACGGTCCTTACGGAGCCGTACCGCCCGAGCAGCCCTGCGAAGCGACGTCAGACGCGACGGCGCTTCGGCGGACGGCAGCCGTTGTGCGGGGTCGGGGTGACGTCCTGGATGGAGCCGACCTCGAGGCCCGTGGCCTGCAGGGAGCGGATCGCGGTCTCACGACCGGAACCCGGGCCCTTCACGAACACGTCGACCTTGCGCATGCCGTGCTCCTGGGCGCGGCGGGCAGCCGACTCGGCGGCCATCTGCGCGGCGAACGGCGTGGACTTCCGGGAGCCCTTGAAGCCGACGTGGCCGGCGGAGGCCCAGGAGATCACGTTGCCCGACGGGTCCGTGATGGAGACGATCGTGTTGTTGAACGTGCTCTTGATGTGCGCGTGGCCGTGAGCGACGTTCTTCTTTTCCTTGCGGCGCACCTTCTTGGCAGCGCCCTGACGACCCTTGGGGGGCATCTAGTAACTCCTACGGGGAGGTGGTCGGTCCTACAGCGAAGACCGCTGATGAAGCGTTGTCCGCTGTGGACTACTTCTTGCCCGGCTTCTTCTTGCCGGCGATGGCGCGACGCGGGCCCTTGCGGGTGCGGGCGTTGGTGCTGGTGCGCTGACCGCGGACGGGCAGACCGCGACGGTGGCGCAGGCCCTGGTAGCAGCCGATCTCGACCTTGCGGCGGATGTCGGCCTGGATCTCGCGACGGAGGTCACCCTCGGTCTTGATGTTGCTGTCGACGTACTCGCGGATGGCGACCAGCTGCTCTTCGGTCAGGTCGCGAACGCGGGTGTTCGGGTCGATGCCGGTCTCGGCCAGCGTCTGCTGCGAGAGTGTCCGGCCAATGCCGAACACGTAGGTGAGCGCGACCTCCACGCGCTTTTCGCGCGGGATGTCAACACCGGAAACGCGTGCCATTCAATGGCTCCTGGTGATCATCGGAGGTCTTCCGCAGAACCGGTTCCCAGCCGCCGTATCAGGTACGTACTGGGTCCCCGGCCTCCGAACCGGGGGTGTCAGGCGCCGTGGCACCTGGGCTCTGCGTATGAACATATTCAGCTTGCGTCGCGCGAATCTCTGCGATGGATGCAGAGGGATCGGTCGTGCGTCAGCCCTGGCGCTGCTTGTGGCGCGGGTTCTCGCAGATGACCATGACCCGACCGTGACGGCGGATCACCCTGCACTTGTCGCAGATCTTCTTGACGCTCGGCTTGACCTTCATGGGATTGAGGTTCTCCGGGTCAGTTGCCGGCAGCCCCGCTCACACGGGACCTGGGCAAGATCTACTTGTATCGGTAGACGATCCGGCCACGCGTCAGGTCGTACGGAGACAGCTCCACCACGACCCGGTCGTCAGGGAGGATGCGGATGTAGTGCATACGCATCTTGCCGCTGATGTGTGCCAGGACCTGGTGGCCGTTCTGGAGCTCGACCTTGAACATGGCGTTCGGAAGAGACTCGACGACAGTGCCCTCGATCTCGATGGCACCTTGCTTCTTGGCCACGCTTCGCCCTTCGAATCGACTACCTTGATCGACTCACGAGGGGCATGCGGACATGCGGGTGCACGAGAGCCGACGAGTCAGTCTACGTCAGCGCTCTGAAAAAGACGAACTCAGCCGTCCTCCGCACCTGCCCATGACAATGCCCCGCCCGTCGGCAGGTTATGCGCGACGGACGGGGCGGGTGAGCGGCCGTTCCCCCGGCCCCTCGTTACTGCTTACTTCTCGACGGTCTCGCAGGCGGTGCCGTCATCGTGCGTGCCGTCCAGGAGCGCCTGGACGCAGATGTCGGTGCCGTCCTTCCAGTTCGCGTTGATCGCGACCCGGTAGTAGGTGAAGTGGTTGCCGTTGTTGTAGTACGTCGTCAGCGGCGAGTACTTCACGTACCCCATCTTCTCGGCGTAGATCTTGAACTTGCCGTGGAAGGTCTCGTCGCCCGAGTAGGCCTGGATCCAGTTGACCTTCAGGCCGGAGCCGTCGACCCGGACACAGGCGGCGCCGTGACACCCGGCCGCGGACGCGAACGCGGGCGCGGTGCCCGTCGTGATGGCCAGAGCGGCTGCCCCCGCGAGGATGCCGACCGTTCGCTTCAGAGTGGAACCCACCGTTTTCCCTTTCATCATGTGCATGACAGGGCAGCAGGCACAGCGGTGCACAGCACCGCACGACCGCCCCCCTGCCGGTCGCCCATGATCCTATCCTCAAAGGTCGAACAGAGGATCGATTCGAAGGAGGGCTTTGTGATCTCTTTGCGATCTTCGGCCGACGGTCAGCCCAGCGGGTCGGGCGCCGCCGTGACCCCGTGCTCCGCCAGCTTCGCCCGGCCCCCGTCGGGAGCCGTGAGCACCAGCGGGCCCTCCTCCGTGAGGGCGACGGAGTGCTCCCAGTGCGAGGACCAGGTGCCGTCCGTCGTGATGACCGTCCAGTCGTCCTGAAGGACCTCGGTCCTGGGCGTGCCGAGGGAGACCATGGGCTCGATCGCCAGGCAGAAGCCGTTGACCAGCTTGGGGCCCTTGCCGCGGCGCCGGTCGACGTAGTTCAGCAGGTGCGGGTCCATGTGCATCTCGGTGCCGATGCCGTGGCCGCCGTAGTCCTCGATGATGCCGTAGCGCCCGCCGCCGGGCTTGGGCTGGCGGCGGATGTAGGTCTCGATGGCCCGGGAGACGTCGACCAGGCGGTTGCCCTGCCGGACCGCCGCGATGCCGGCCCACATCGACTCCTCGGTCACCCGGGACAGCTCGATCAGCTCCGGGGCGTGACCCGAGCCCACGAAGGCCGTGTAGGCGGCGTCACCGTGCCAGCCGTCGACGATCGCGCCCGCGTCGACGGAGATGATGTCGCCGTCCTTCAGGACGACCTCGTCGGAGGGGATGCCGTGGACCACGACCTCGTTGACCGAGGTGCAGATCGTCGCGGGGAAGCCGCCGTACCCGAGGAAGTTCGGCTTGGCGCCGTGCTCGGCGAGCACCTTGCGGGCGACCTCGTCCAGGTCCCTGGTGGTGGCACCGGGCACCGCGGCCTCGTGGGTCGCCGCGTGGATCGCGGCCACGACCAGGCCCGCCGCCCGCATCTTGGCGATCTGCTCGGGGGTCTTGATCTGCACCATGGGCGGCCTGCGCTCTCCGTCACTCACGTCGACTGGGTTTCCTGTACAACACTACGGCCGCGGCACCCCGGGGCCCCGGACGAGGTCCGGGGGAAGGGCGCCGCGGCCGGAAGAACCGCGATCTAGTTGTTCTCGGCCTTCTCGCGCTTCAGCGCCTCCAGCGCCCGCTGCGTGATCTCGTCCACCGGGCCCAGGGAGGAGATCGTCACGACCAGCCCCTGCGCCTTGTAGTAGTCGATGATCGGCTCGGTCTGCGTGTGGTAGACCTCCAGCCGGGTGCGGACGGTGTCCTCGGAGTCGTCGTCACGCTGGTACAGCTCGCCGCCGCAGACGTCGCAGACGCCCTCCTGCTTCGGCGGGCTGTACGTCACGTGGAAGACGTGCGACGAGTCGTTGCGGCAGACGCGCCGGCCGGCGATCCGCTTGACGACCTCGGCCTCCGGGACCTCCAGGTCCAGGACGGCGTCCAGCACGATGTCCTCGTCGCTCAGCAGCCGGTCCAGCGCCTCGGCCTGCGAGACGTTGCGCGGGAACCCGTCCAGCAGGAAGCCGTTCGCCGCGTCCGGCTGCTCCATGCGGTCCTTGGCCATGGCGATGGTGACCTCGTCGGGTACGAGGTCACCGGCGTCCATGTAGGACTTGGCGAGCTTGCCGAGATCGGTCTGCTGACTGATGTTGGCGCGGAACAGGTCGCCCGTGGAGATGTGCGGAATGGCCAGCATCTCGGCGAGGCGGACGGCCTGCGTTCCCTTACCGGCACCCGGCGGCCCGACGAGGACGATACGCATCAGCGGAGGAACCCTTCGTAATTGCGCTGCTGGAGCTGGCTCTCGATCTGCTTCACCGTCTCGAGACCGACACCCACGATGATGAGGATGCTGGTCCCGCCGAACGGGAAGTTCTGGCTCGCCCCGAAGCCGACCAACGCCACTGTCGGTACGAGAGCGATCAGCCCCAAATACAGCGAACCCGGCCAGGTGATCCGGTTGAGCACGTACGACAGGTACTCAGCGGTCGGTCGGCCAGCCCGGATGCCCGGGATGAAGCCACCATACTTCTTCATGTTGTCGGCGACTTCCTCGGGGTTGAAGGAGATCGCCACGTAGAAGAACGCGAAGAAAACAATGAGCAGGAAGTACAGGGCGATGTACGTGGGGCTGTCGCCCTGCTTGGTCAGGTTCTGCTCGATCCAGCTCTTCCAGCCCGAGTTGCCACCGGCGAACTGCGCCACGAGGGCCGGGATGTACAGCAGCGACGAGGCGAAGATGACGGGAATCACACCCGCCTGGTTCACCTTGAGCGGGATGTACGTGGACGTACCACCGTAGGAACGACGGCCGATCATGCGCTTCGCGTACTGCACCGGGATGCGGCGCTGGGCCTGCTCGACGAAGACGACGAGCCCGACCATGACCAGGCCGATCGCGATGACCGCGCCGAACTCGATCCAGCCGTCGGCCAGGGTGCCCTGCTTCTTGATGGCCCACAGCGCGGACGGGAAGGTCGCGGCGATCGAGATGAACATCAGGATCGACATGCCGTTGCCGATGCCGCGGTCGGTGATCAGCTCGCCGAGCCACATCACGACGGCCGTACCGGCGGTCATGCAGACGACCATGGTGATCGTCGTGAAGATCGACTGGTCCGGGACGATGCTCGACGCGACCGAGCAGCCGTTGAAGAGCGCGCCGCTGCGCGCGGTGGCGACCAGGCCCGTGCCCTGGAGGATGGCCAGGGCCACGGTCAGGTACCGGGTGTACTGCGTGATCTTCGTCGTACCGGCCTGACCCTCCTTCTTCAGGGCTTCCAGGCGCGGGATCACCACGGTCAGCAGCTGAAGGATGATGCTGGCCGTGATGTACGGCATGATGCCCAGCGCGAAGATCGTGATCTGCAGCAGGGCGCCGCCGCTGAACATGTTGATCATGCCGAAGAGACCCTGGTTGCCCGAGGCCTCCTTCACGCACTGCTGCACAGACGTGTAGTTCACACCCGGGATCGGGATGTGCGTACCGACCCGGTAGACCACGATGATGCCCAGCGTGAAGAGCAGCTTCTTGCGCAGGTCGGGCGTCCTGAACGCCCGGGCGAACGCGGTGAGCACGGTGCCTCCTGCGACCCCCGCGCAAGTGCGTCAAGGGTGACGGTCTTGAGGTTCGACGAATGGGAAAAAGAACAGTGCTGGCCACCTTACCGGCCGCACTGCCCCCCTAGGAACGACCAACCGGGGATACCCCATTGTGAGGTATCCCCGGTCGGGATTCGCTTACGTCATCGAGACGTCCGAAACGATCAGACGAGCTCGGTGACGGTGCCGCCGGCGGCGGTGATCTTCTCCTTGGCGGAGCCGGAGACGGCGTCGACCGTCACCTGCAGCGCCACGGAGACCTCACCCTGGCCGAGGACCTTGACGAGGCTGTTCTTGCGAACGGCACCCTTGGCCACGAGACCCTCGACGGTGACCTCGCCACCCTCCGGGTACAGCGCGGCCAGCTTGTCGAGGTTCACGACCTGGAACTCGGTCTTGAACGGGTTCTTGAAGCCCTTCAGCTTCGGAAGACGCATGTGGAGGGGCATCTGGCCACCCTCGAAGCGCTCCGGCACCTGGTAACGGGCCTTCGTACCCTTGGTACCACGACCAGCCGTCTTACCCTTCGACGCCTCACCACGACCCACACGGGTCTTGGCGGTCTTGGCGCCCGGGGCCGGACGGAGGTTGTGGATCTTGAGCGGGTTGTTCTCCGCCATGATCAGTCGACCTCCTCGACCGACACGAGGTGGCGGACGGTGTGCACCATGCCGCGGAACTCGGGGCGGTCCTCCTTGACGACCTGCGTGTTGATGCCCTTGAGACCAAGGGAACGCAGGGTGTCACGGTGGTTCTGCTTGCTGCCGATGTAGGACTTGACCTGCGTAATCTTGAGCTGCGCCATGATTACGCACCCGCCCCGGCACGCGCACGGAGCAGAGCCGCGGGGGCGACGTCCTCGAGCGGCAGACCGCGGCGGGCCGCGATCTCCTCGGGACGCTGCAGGCCCTTCAGGGCCTCCACGGTCGCGTGCACGATGTTGATCGCGTTGTCGGAGCCGAGCGACTTCGACAGCACGTCGTGGATACCGGCGCACTCGAGCACGGCGCGCACCGGGCCACCGGCGATAACGCCGGTACCGGGGGACGCGGGCTTGAGCAGCACGACGCCGGCAGCCTTCTCACCCTGGATCGGGTGCGGGATGGTGCCCTGGATACGCGGGACCTTGAAGAAGTGCTTCTTGGCCTCCTCAACGCCCTTGGCGATGGCGGCCGGCACCTCCTTGGCCTTGCCGTAACCGACACCCACGGTGCCGTCACCGTCGCCCACCACGACCAGCGCGGTGAAGCTGAAGCGACGACCACCCTTCACAACCTTGGCGACGCGGTTGATCGCGACAACGCGCTCAACGTACGCGGTCTTCTCGGCGGCAGCAGCGCCGCCGTCACGGCCCTTCCGGTCCCGCCGCTCGCCGCCACCGGCACCGCCACCGCGGCGCTGGGGTCCAGCCATTGGATTACCTCTCTCTTTCCGCTAGCTACAAGCGGCTCAGAACTTGAGCCCGGCCTCGCGGGCGGCGTCCGCCAGAGCCGCGATGCGGCCGGCGTACTGGTTACCACCACGGTCGAACACCACGGCCTCGACACCGGCGGCCTTGGCACGCTCGGCGACCAGGGCGCCGACCTGCTTGGCCTGCGCGGACTTGTCACCCTCGCCACCACGGACCGAGGTGTCCAGGGTGGACGCCGACGCCAGGGTGTGACCCTTGATGTCGTCGATCACCTGGGCCACGATGTGGCGGTTCGAGCGGGTAACGACCAGACGGGGACGCTCCGCCGTACCGGAAATGTTCTTACGGATCCGGATGTGACGGCGCTTGATCGCGGCGCGCTTGTAGGCGTCGCCCTTGAGGATCTTCTGTCCGTATGCCATGGCTTACTTACCCGCCTTTCCGACCTTGCGGCGGATGACTTCGCCCTCGTACTTGACGCCCTTGGCCTTGTACGGGTCGGGCTTGCGCAGCTTGCGGATGTTGGCCGCGACCTCGCCGACCTTCTGCTTGTCGATGCCCTCGACCGAGAAACGGGTCGGAGCCTCGACCTTGAAGGTGATGCCCTCGGGGGCCTCGACCAGGATCGGGTGGCTGTAACCGAGCGCGAACTCGAGGTTCGAGCCCTTGGCGGTCACGCGGTAACCGACACCGCTGATTTCGAGCTTCTTCACGTAACCCTGGGTCACGCCGGTGATCATGTTCGCCACCAGCGTGCGGGACAGGCCGTGCAGGGCCTTGCTCTGACGCTCGTCGTTGGGGCGGGTCACCGCGAGAGTGCCGTCCTCGCCCTTGGCGATGTCGATCGGAGCCACGACGGTGTGGGTCAGCTCGCCCTTGGGGCCCTTGACCTTCACCGTGCGGCCGTCGATGGTGACGTCCACGCCGGCGGGAACCGCGATGGGGAGCTTGCCGATGCGCGACATAGCTGTTTCCTCCGTTCCCTTCTGCTACCAGACGTAGGCGAGGACTTCCCCACCCACGCCCTTCTTGCCGGCCTGCTTGTCGGTGAGGAGCCCGTGCGACGTGGAGATGATCGCCACGCCGAGGCCGCCCAGCACCTTCGGCAGGGAGGTGGACTTCGCGTACACCCGGAGACCGGGCTTGGAGATCCGCTTGATGCCCGCGATGGAGCGCTCACGGTTGGGACCGAACTTCAGGTCCAGGACGAGGTTCTTGCCGACTTCGGCGTCCTCGACCTTCCAGCCCGTGATGAAGCCCTCCTGCTGGAGGATCTCCGCGATGTGAGACTTGATCTTGGACGCCGGCATCGTCACGGAGTCGTGGTACGCCGAGTTCGCGTTCCGCAGACGCGTCAGCATGTCTGCGATCGGATCAGTCATGGTCATGAATTGGCCTTCGGCCTCTCTCGCCGGGGTTTCCTGGTGCGCCATCCCTCTCCCCGATCCGAGACGGGACGGGTGCGGCGCGGTGGACCTACGGCGTAGTAAGTCGTACGGGCGACCGTCAGGCGCCCAACCCTCCAAGCCTAAGCCATGGAAGGGAGGGCGCCTGACACGCCCATTGCTTACCGAGAGCCTCTGGAATCCCTAAAAAGCGGGATTACCAGGAGCTCTTGGTCACGCCCGGCAGCTCGCCACGGTGAGCCATCTCACGAAGGCAGACGCGGCACAGGCCGAACTTGCGGTACACGGAGTGCGGACGGCCGCAGCGCTGGCAGCGCGTGTAGCCACGCACACCGAACTTGGGCTTGCGAGCAGCCTTGGCAATCAGAGCCTTCTTCGCCATCTCGCTCACGCCTCCTTGAACGGGAAGCCGAGGTGACGAAGGAGCGCGCGGCCCTCAGCGTCGTTGGTCGCCGTGGTGACCACGGTGATGTCCATACCCCGGGTACGGTCGATCTTGTCCTGGTCGATCTCGTGGAACATGACCTGCTCCGTGAGACCGAAGGTGTAGTTGCCACGGCCGTCGAACTGCTTGGGGGACAGACCACGGAAGTCGCGGATGCGCGGCAGCGCGAGCGACAGGGTGCGGTCCAGGAACTCCCACATGCGGTCGCCACGGAGCGTGACGTGGGCACCGATCGGCTGGCCCTCACGCAGCTTGAACTGCGCGATGGACTTGCGGGCCTTGGTGACCTGCGGCTTCTGACCGGTGATGGTGGTCAGGTCGCGGATCGCGCCCTCGATCAGCTTCGAGTCACGGGCGGCGTCGCCGACACCCATGTTGACCACGATCTTGACGAGGCCGGGGATCTGCATGACGTTCTCGTACTTGAACTCGTCACGCATCTTGCCCGCGATCTCCTCGCGGTACTTCAGCTTCAGACGCGGAGCAGTGGTGGTAGCCATCAGATGTCCTCACCCGTCCGCTTGGCAACGCGGATCTTGTTGCCTTCGTCGTCGAAGCGGTAACCGACACGCGTGACGACCTTGTTGCCGTCCTTCTCAACGACCAGCTGGACGTTGGAGACGTGGACGGGCGCCTCGGTCGTGACGATGCCGCCGGCCTGCGAACCGCGAGCGGTCGGACCGGCCTTGGTGTGCTTCTTGACCCGGTTGACACCCTCGACCAGGACACGGTCCTCGCGGGGGTAGGCCGCGATGACCTTGCCCTGCTTGCCCTTGTCCTTGCCGGTGATGACCTGGACCAGGTCGCCCTTCTTGATCTTCATGCTTACAGCACCTCCGGAGCCAGCGAGATGATCTTCATGAACTTCTTCTCGCGCAGCTCACGGCCGACCGGGCCGAAGATACGGGTGCCACGAGGGTCGCCGTCGTTCTTGAGAATGACAGCGGCGTTCTCGTCGAAGCGGATGTACGAGCCGTCCGGACGGCGGCGCTCCTTGACGGTGCGAACGATGACCGCCTTGATGACGTCACCCTTCTTCACGTTGCCGCCGGGGATCGCGTCCTTGACGGTGGCGACGATGACGTCACCGATGCCCGCGTAGCGGCGACCGGAGCCACCGAGCACACGGATGCAAAGGATCTCCTTCGCACCAGTGTTGTCGGCGACACGCAGTCGCGACTCCTGCTGGATCACGTCTATCTCCTGTTTGTCTGCCGGTTCCCGGGGCGGGTGAGTGAGTACTCACCCGCCCCGAGCCTGGCGGAACTGTCCTGCGGGGTTTGCCCCGCAGGCGTTTCCTTTGGAATTCGCTTGCGCGAATTACCTACTTGGCCTTCTCGAGGATCTCGACGACGCGCCAGCGCTTCGTCGCGGACAGCGGCCGGGTCTCCATCAGGAGGACACGGTCGCCGACGCCCGCGGCGTTCTGCTCGTCGTGCGCCTTGAGCTTGTTCGTACGGCGGATGACCTTGCCGTACAGCGCGTGCTTGACGCGGTCCTCGACGGCGACGACGACGGTCTTGTCCATCTTGTCGCTGACGACGAGACCCTCACGGGTCTTGCGGAAGCTGCCGCGCGCCTCAGTGTTCTCAGTCACGTTGCTCTCGCTCATCAGGCGCTCTCCACCGTCTCGATGCCCAGCTCGCGCTCACGCATCAGGGTGTAGATCCGCGCGATGTCCTTACGGACGGCCTTGAGCCGACCGTGGTTCTCGAGCTGACCCGTCGCCGCCTGGAAGCGGAGGTTGAACAGCTCTTCCTTGGCCTCGCGGAGCTTGCCAAGAAGCTCCTCGTTGCCCAGCTCGCGCAGCTCGGACGCCTTGGTACCGGCCGACATCACGCTTCACCTGCCTCGCGCTTGACGATCCGGCACTTCATCGGCAGCTTGTGGGCTGCGCGAGTCAGGGCCTCACGGGCGATCTTCTCGTTGGGGTAGGACAGCTCGAACATGACCCGGCCCGGGTGCACGTTCGCGATCCACCACTCCGGAGAACCCTTACCGGAACCCATGCGGGTCTCGGCCGGCTTCTTCGTGAGCGGGCGGTCCGGGTAGATGTTGATCCAGACCTTGCCGCCACGCTTGATGTGGCGGGTCATCGCGATACGGGCCGCCTCGATCTGGCGGTTGGTCACGTACGCCGGCGTGAGGGCCTGGATGCCGTACTCGCCGAACGCGACCGTCGTACCGCCCTTGGCCTCACCGCGACGCTTCGGGTGGTGCTGCTTGCGGTGCTTGACCCTACGGGGGATCAGCATGTCGGTCAGGCCTCCGTTCCGGTGCTCTCAGCAGCCGGAGCGGCAGCGGCCTCGGCCTGGGGGGCCTCGGCAGCGGGAGCCTGCTGCGGCTTGCGACCGCGCCGCTCGCCACCACGGCCACCACGGGCCGGGCGGTCACCAGCGCCACCGCCACGGGCCGGGCGGTTGCCGGCGCGGGCTGCGGCGTTCTCGGCGCGGACCTCGGCGATGTTCTTGACGTCGCCCTTGTAGATCCAGACCTTCACACCGATGCGGCCGAAGGTCGTCTTGGCCTCGAAGAAGCCGTAGTCCACGTTCGCACGGAGCGTGTGCAGGGGCACGCGGCCCTCGCGGTAGAACTCCGAGCGGGACATCTCGGCGCCGCCGAGGCGGCCACCGCACTGGATCTTGATGCCCTTGGCGCCGGCCTTCATCGCCGACTGCATGCTCTTGCGCATGGCACGGCGGAAGGAGACGCGGGAGGAGAGCTGCTCGGCGACGGCCTGGGCCACCAGCTGAGCGTCCGTCTCCGGGTTCTTGACCTCGAGGATGTTCAGCTGGACCTGCTTGCCGGTCAGCTTCTCCAGGTCACCGCGGATGCGGTCGGCCTCGGCGCCGCGGCGGCCGATGACGATGCCGGGACGCGCGGTGTGGATGTCCACACGCACACGGTCACGGGTGCGCTCGATCTCCACCTTCGAGATGCCGGCGCGCTCCATGCCGGACGTCATCATCCGACGGATGGCGACGTCTTCCTTGACGTAGTCCTTGTACAGCTTGTCGGCGTACCACCGGGACTTGAAGTCCGTGGTGACACCGAGCCGGAACCCATGCGGGTTAACCTTCTGGCCCATTACCGGGTTCCTTCCTTGCTGCTGACGACCACGGTGATGTGGCTGGTCCGCTTGCGGATCCGGTAGGCACGGCCCTGGGCGCGCGGACGGAACCGCTTCAGGGTCGGGCCCTCGTCGACGTACGCCTCGGAGATGAAGAGGCTGTCGGCGTCGGTGTGGTCGTAGTTGTGCGCGGCGTTGGCGATGGCGCTGTCGAGCACCTTGCCGACCGGCACGGAGGCTGCCTGCGGAGCGAATCGCAGAACAGCCTGAGCCTCCGTGGCATCCATGCCACGGATAAGGTCCACCACGCGGCGGGCCTTCATGGGCGTAACGCGGATGTACCGCGCCTGGGCCCTGGCTTCCATGGTTGTCCCTCTCAGTTACTTACGTGTCTGAATGCGATCCGCTACTAGCGGCGCTTCGACTTCCGGTCGTCCTTGACGTGGCCCCGGAAGGTGCGCGTCGGCGAGAACTCGCCGAGCTTGTGACCGACCATCGACTCGGTGACGAACACCGGGATGTGGGTCTTGCCGTTGTGCACCGCGAGCGTGTGGCCGAGCATGGCCGGGACGATCATGGAGCGACGGGACCAGGTCTTGATGACGTTCTTGGTGCCGGCTTCGTTCTGGGCGTCCACCTTCTTGATCAGGTGGTCGTCGACGAAGGGCCCCTTCTTCAAGCTACGAGGCATCTCAACCAGTCCTTAACGCTTCTTGTTCGTCTTGCGGCGGCGGACGATGTACTTGTTCGACGCCTTCTTGGGCGAACGAGTACGACCTTCCTTCTTGCCCCACGGGGAGACGGGGTGACGGCCACCGGACGTCCGGCCCTCACCACCACCGTGCGGGTGGTCGACCGGGTTCATGACGACACCACGGACGGTCGGGCGAACGCCCAGCCACCGCTTGCGGCCGGCCTTGCCCCAGTTGATGTTCGACTGCTCGGCGTTGCCGACCTCACCGACGGTGGCGCGGCAGCGCGCGTCCACCATGCGGATCTCGCCGGACGGCATACGGAGGGTCGCCATGGCGCCCTCACGGGCGAGCAGCTGCACCGAGGCACCCGCGGAACGGGCGAACTTGGCGCCACCACCGGGACGGAGCTCGATCGCGTGGACCGTGGTACCGACCGGGATGTTGCGGAGGGCCAGGTTGTTGCCCGGCTTGATGTCGGCCCCGGGACCGTTCTCCACGGTGTCGCCCTGCTGCAGGTTGCGCGGGGCGAGGATGTAGCGCTTCTCGCCGTCCGCGTAGTGCAGCAGCGCGATGCGCGCGGTGCGGTTGGGGTCGTACTCGATGTGCGCGACCTTCGCCGGCACGCCGTCCTTGTCGTGACGACGGAAGTCGATCACTCGGTAGGCGCGCTTGTGTCCGCCACCCTGGTGGCGAACGGTCACACGACCGGCGTTGTTACGGCCGCCCTTGCTGTGCAGGGGGCGGACCAGCGACTTCTCCGGCGTGGACCGCGTGACCTCGACGAAGTCGGCGACGCTGGCGCCACGACGGCCCGGCGTAGTCGGCTTGTACTTGCGGATTCCCATTTCTCAGTCCTCGTCCGATATCGGACGATCCGACCCGCTTACGCGGTCGGACCGCCGAAGATGTCGATACGGTCGCCCTCGGCGAGGGTCACGATCGCGCGCTTGCTGCCGGCACGCTGACCGAAGCCGGTCTTCGTGCGCTTGCGCTTGCCCTGGCGGTTGAGCGTGTTGACGCCGGTGACCGTGACCGAGAAGACCGCCTGGACGGCCTGCTTGATCTGGGTCTTGTTGGCGCCCGGGGCGACGACGAACGTGTACTTGTTCTCGTCCAGGAGCGCGTAGCTCTTCTCCGAGACGACCGGCTTCAGCAGCACGTCACGGGGGTCCGTGAAGGACTTGCTCAGCGGGGTCTCGACGGTGTTCTTGCCCTCGGCGGCGTGGCGCTTCGCCTTGGCGACGCGCGCGGCCTTCGCGGCCTTGGCGGCCTTCGAGGCGATAGAGGGGTGACGGATGGCCATCAGACCTCAGTCCCTTCGGTGTCGTTGGCCTTCGGGCCGGCGACGAAGGACTCGAGAGCGGCCTGGGTGAAGACCACGTCGTCCGAGACGATCACGTCGTACGTGTTCAGCTGGCCCGGCTCCAGGATGTGCACCTGGGGCAGGTTGCGGGCGGAGAGCCACGCGGCCTCGTCGGCACGGTCGATGACCAGGAGCAGGTTCTTGCGCTCCGAGATCTTGCCGAACAGCGTGCGAGCGGCCTTGGTGCTGGGGGTCTCGCCCTCGATCACGCCGGTGACGACGTGGATGCGGTTGTGACGCGCCCGGTCGGTGAGGGCGTGACGCAGAGCGGCAGCCTTCATCTTCTTGGGGGTGCGCTGCGAGTAGTCACGCGGCTGCGGGCCGTGGACGACGCCACCGCCGGCGAACTGCGGCGCGCGGGTCGAGCCCTGACGGGCGCGGCCGGTGCCCTTCTGGCGGTACGGCTTCTTGCCGCCACCACGGACCTCGCCACGGGTCTTCGTCTTGTGCGTGCCCTGGCGGGCAGCGGCGTTCTGCGCGACGACGACCTGGTGGATCAGCGGGATGCTGACCTTCTCCACGCCGAAGATCTCCGCGGGGAGCTCGACGCTACCGGTCTTCTCGCCGGCAGGCGAAAGGATGTCAACAGTGCTCATCGGTTACCTCAGGCCCCCTTGGCCGCGGTGCGGACCAGGACGAGGCCGCCGTTCGGACCGGGAACCGCGCCCTTGATGAGCAGCAGACCCTTCTCCGCGTCAACGGCGTGGACGGTCAGGTTCTGGGTGGTGACACGCTCGTTGCCCATGCGACCCGCCATGCGGAGGCCCTTGAACACGCGGCCCGGGGTGGCGCAGCCACCGATGGAACCGGGCGAGCGGTGCTTGCGCTGGGTGCCGTGACCGGCGCCGAGGCCCTTGAAGTTGTGACGCTTCATGACACCGGCGAAGCCCTTGCCCTTGCTCTTGCCGGTGACGTCGACCTTCACGCCGGCCTCGAAGACCTCGGCGGTGACTTCCTGGCCGAGCGTGTACTCGGCGGCGTCAGCCGTACGGATCTCGACGAGGTGGCGACGGGGGGTGACGTCGGCCTTCGCGAAGTGGCCCTTGAGGGGCTTGTTCACCTTGCGCGGGTCGATCTCGCCGAAGGCGATCTGGACCGACTCGTAGCCGTCGACGTCGTTGGTACGGACCTGGGTGACGACGTTGGGGCCGGCCTTGACGACGGTGACCGGAACAACACGGTTGTTCTCGTCCCACACCTGCGTCATGCCGAGCTTCTCGCCCAGGATGCCCTTGATCTGCTTAGCCATTCTCAGATCACCGGCCTCAGAGCTTGATCTCGATGTCGACACCGGCCGGGAGGTCGAGTCGCATCAGGGAGTCAACGGTCTTCGGCGTCGGGTCGAGGATGTCGATCAGGCGCTTGTGCGTGCGCATCTCGAAGTGCTCGCGCGAGTCCTTGTACTTGTGCGGCGACTTGATGACGCAGTACACGTTCTTCTCAGTGGGCAGCGGCACCGGGCCCGCGACCGACGCACCAGTGCGGGTCACCGTCTCGACGATCTTCTTCGCCGAGGAGTCGATGACCTCGTGGTCGTAGGCCTTGAGCCGGATGCGGATCTTCTGTCCCGCCATGGCTACTCAGTAGTCCTGTCTTTGCACGCTCTGGAACCCGGTGACTGCTTCACTTCTCCGACCCACGCGGTCGGGTGTGTCGCGCTCTCACCGACACAGATGCCCCTTGTTCGAACATCCCTGCTGGGAAAGCACGGCCCTTCCGGAACCGCAAGCCAGGGGCGGAAGGCCCACCGGGTGCCTGGCCGGTGCCGCACCGCACTTCCCGGAAGATTCCCGTACGTCCGCCCCAGTGCTGCCGTAATGGCAGTTAGGACGACGAGTACTGTGGGACTCGCTTCCAGTCCTCCCGGCGGGAGGCGCGCAGCATCAACACTCGACCGAGCAACCCCGCTAGTCTGCCATACGGGGCGGGGGGCTGGCCAATCGGGCCGGGGAGCATACCCCCGGAGTGACGCAGGTCAAACCCGGCCCCTCCCCAGCGGCGTTCCCGAGGTCCCCGGCCGGTCCGGGCCGCACCCGTAATCCGCTCGCCCGCCACCACCCCCGCCCCTACGCTGAGCAGGCACGACGGCTGTCACGGGGGACGTTCACCATGCGTACGCACTATCCACGGACCCGGCATCTGCCCTGGTCGCCCGGCGCCACCGCCGACGATCTCCGGGTCACCGACCTGTCCGGCCTGAGCGGTCGCGAGGTCGTGGTGACCGAGAAGCTGGACGGCGAGAACACCACCCTTTACGCCGACGGCCTGCACGCCCGTTCGCTGGACTCGGCCCACCATCCCTCCCGTACCTGGGTCAAGGCGCTCCAGGCCCGGATCGGTCACGCGATCCCGGAGGGGTGGCGGGTGTGCGGGGAGAACATGTTCGCCCGGCACTCGATCGCGTACGACGACCTGGAGAGCTACTTCTACGGCTTCTCGGTGTGGGACGCGGAGGGCCGCTGCCTGGACTGGGACCGGACGGTCACCTTCCTGCGCGGGCTCGGCGTGCCCGTTCCCCGGGTGCTGTGGCGGGGCGTGTTCCACGAGCGGGCGCTGCGTGCCCTGCGGCTGGATCCCGGGCGGCAGGAGGGATACGTCGTCCGGGTCGCGGACGGGTTCGCCGCGCAGGAGTTCGGGGAGCGCGTCGCCAAGTGGGTGCGGGCCGGACACGTACGGACGGACACGCACTGGATGCACGCGGCCGTCGTCGAGAACGGGCTCGGGGCCGGGGCGGCCCTGTGGGCGGTGCGCTCGGGGGCGGCCGTCGACGTGCGGGCGCTGGAGGAGGCCGTGGGGCTGCCCGGCGAAGGGGACGCCCGTGCCGTCGCCCGCCTCGATCCGGCGGGGCGGTCCGGGGACGACCTGCTGGCCGGCGTCCTGGCCGCGCTGCTGCACGGAGTGCGGCGGGGGCGGCTGGCGGCGCGGCTCGCCACGGTGGCGGGCGTACCGCTCGCCCGCCGGGTCGCCGACCTCGTAGGACTGCACCCGGCGCTGCACCGGCCGTATCCGGACGAGGACCGGCGAACCGGTCTGGTGCGCCTGTCGTACGCCGCCGACCTGGGTCTGCTGCACGCGATCGCCCGGGCCACCGCGCCCACGGACGCCGCGCGCGAGCAGGTGGAGTGGTCGGCCCTGCACGCCGAGGACGTGCGCGGCCTCGGGCTGCGGGAGGCGTTCGCCGGACTGCCGGCCGACCCGGCCGCCCGGTGCCGGGCCGAGGCCCGGGAGGCGTACGCGCTGGGGCGGATCACCAGTGCCGACGAGGCCGTCGCCGCGACCTGGCGCTGGCGCTCCGGCGCGTTCCCGAAGCTGGTCCAGACGGTCGGCCCGGCCGGCAGCGGCAAGAGCACCTTCGCCCGCGGACTCCCGGGCGTGGACGCGTACGTCTCCCTGGACGACCTGCGCGAGGCACGCGGCTCACGCGCCGACCAGCGGGCCAACCGCGAGGTCCTGCGCGAGGGGCTCGACCGGCTGGACCGGGCACTGGCCGCCGGCGGGACCGCGGTGTGGGACGCCGCCTCCCTCACCAAGCAGCAGCGCGCGCTCGTACACACGATCGCCCACCGCCGTGACGCCCTGATCACGCACGCCGTGGTCCTGGTCGACGAGGACGAGCTGGTACGGCGCAACACCCACCGCGAGCACCCGGTGCCGCCCGACGTGCTCACCCACCAGCTGCGGCGCTTCGCCCCGCCGTACCCGGGCGACGCCCATCGCACCTGGTACGTCGGGGCGAGCGGGACCGTCGAGGAAGAGGTCTGAGGCGTGCGTACGAGCGAGGAGATCTACCACCGGGTGCGCTGGGACGCGCGTTTCGACCCGGCCCGCTTCGTCCTCGGCGTCCTCCAGCGCGGCGCCGCGCCCAAGCGGGTTCCGCTGCCCGCGTTCGTGCCCGGGGGCGAGATCCCCTGGCACCGGGTGCTGTTCATCGAGGCCGACGGCGAGGTG
Source organism: Streptomyces sp. NPDC048278 (assembly GCF_040652195.1). Taxonomy (NCBI): domain Bacteria; kingdom Bacillati; phylum Actinomycetota; class Actinomycetes; order Kitasatosporales; family Streptomycetaceae; genus Streptomyces; species Streptomyces sp. NPDC048278. The sequence goes on along the minus strand of NZ_JBEZLP010000050.1, from coordinate 59,133 downwards.
GTGTGGGACCGGGCCACGGGGACGGACCGGATCGACGCGACGGAGGCGGGGCGGGTCCGGGAGGCCCGGCTGCTCCGCGCGCCGTTCTTCACGGCGCGTACGCCGTACGCGTGGGACGGCGGAGGCTGGGGGCCGGCGCCTTCGCGGCGCGGGGGCGGATCCGGGGGTGTCCGGGCATCCGGGGGTGTGCGGGTATCCGAGGGTGTGCGGGTATCCGGGGGTGTGCGGGTATCCGAGGGTGTGCGGGTATCCGGGGGTGTGCGCGTGCTGACCTGGAACACGCTCTGGGACCGGTACGACGCCGACCGCATCGACAGCGCCCGGCGCAGGCCCCTCCTGCTGCGGGCCCTGCGCGACGCGGACGTGGACGTGATCGCGTTGCAGGAGGTCGAGGCGGAACTCCTCGCCCTGCTGCTGGGAGAGGAGTGGGTGCGGGCGGGCTGGACCCTGGCCACGGACCCGCGAGGGCGGGACGTCGACGCGTGCGGTCTGCTGCTCCTGACCCGGCTGCCGGTCATCGAGGCCGCGCACCACGAGCTGGGCCCGCACAAGGCGGTGACCGCCCTCGTCGTGGAGACGGGCGGACGGCCCGTGGTCATCGCGGCGACCCATCTGAGCAGCGACCACTCGGCGAACGGCGCCGACCGGCGCACGGCGGAACTCACCCGCATCGCCGAGGGCCTGGCGGGCGTGGACGCCGAGCTGCTCCTGCTGGGCGACTTCAACGACGGCGGCGGCACACCGCAGCTGACGCTGGGCCTGCGGGACGCGTGGAGCGAGGTGCACGGCGCCGACGACACGACCCCGACCTTCGACCCCGGCGGCAATCCGCTGGCCGCGATCTCGTCGCTGACGGGCCGGGCCTCGCGGCTGGACCGGGTGCTGCTGCGCGGGGAGTGGCTGCGGGTTCGGCGCGCCGAACTGCGCGGTGACGTGCCGTCGGCGGAGGGGACGTACATCTCCGATCACTACGGTGTGCTGGCCGAGCTCGCGGTGGGCACGGCGGAGGCGGACGCCCCGGAGTCCCTCGCCGAAGGACCGACGCCCCGTACGGCGCTGGCATGGCTCCCGCCCGAGGAGCTGTGGCCCCCGTTGCAGGAGATCCGCCGGGACCACGACCCGCAGCTCCGCCGCTGGCCCCCGCATGTGAACCTGCTCTTCGGATTCGTACCGGAACACACCTTCGAACGGGCGGCGGCGGTGCTCGCGACGGCCGCCACCGCTCCCTTCGAGGCCCGGCTGGAGGGGGTGCAGTGGTTCGGCCACCGGGACGACGCGACCGTCTGGCTCGACCCCGCGGCCGGCGGCGAGGAGCCGTGGGCCGACCTGCACCGCACGCTCCTGCGCCACTTCCCGCGCTGCGGCGGCCGGCACCCGGGCTTCACCCCTCACCTCAGCCTGGGCCGCACCACCGACCCGAACACCCTGGCCACCGCCTGCGCGGCCCGACTCGCCCCGATGCCGGTCAGGGTCGGCGAGCTGGCACTGCTCTCACGGCGCGGCGACGAGCCGATGCGAGTACGGGCCACGGTGACGCTGGGAACGGGCGAGGTGCGCTGGACGGAGGAGCCCGCGCAGGACGAGGCGTACGACCTGATGGCGCGGCCGGCCGAGGAGACCACCCGCCGCATCGAGAACGCCCTCTTCGAACGCGACGGCGTCGTGCACGTCGTCGGCTCCCGGCGCATGGGCTGCGCGCTGCCCGGTGCGGACCTGGACCTGGTGGCGGTGCTGCCCGGCACGGCCGAACTCTCCGCCGTGCGGGCGCGGTTGGCCGCCGCTCTCCCCGAGGCGACGGATGTGCGCGAGGTGGTCGGGGCCCGCGTACCCGGGCTGCGGCTGCGGATCGACGGGCTCGACGTGGACCTGGTCGTGGTCACCACGGGTGCGACGGACCCCGCGGAGGCGGTCTCGCGCCGGACCGAGCTGGGCGAGGAGGCCGCGGTCGCGCTCAGCGCGGTGAGCGACGCCGACGCGGTGCTGGCCTCGGTGGACGGGCACGGGCCTGCCTTCGCCCGGCTGGCCGGGCAGGTCAAGGCATGGGCGAAGGCCCGGGGCCTGGACTCGGCGCCGTTCGGCGGCCTGCCGGGCCTGGCCTGGTCCGTCCTGGCCGCCCGCACCACGGCCGAGGCCGGCGACCTCGCGCCGGGCGAGCTCCTACGGCACTTCTTCGCGACGTGGGCGGCCTGGGACTGGCGGCAGCCGGTGGGCCCGCCACCCGAGCGCCCCCACCCCCACCTCCCCCTCACCATCACGACCCCCTCCGCCCCCGTACGCCCCTGCACCGACCAGGTGACGGCGGGCATGCGTGACCTGATCGCCCAAGAGCTGTTCCGCGCCTGGGAGTTGCTGGAAGGAACCACGGACCCCTACCCCCGGGCCGAACTCCTCGCCCCTCCCCCGCTGCACCGCCGCCACGCGGCCTGGGCGGTCCTGACGGTGGGCCCGGGCGCGGACGACGGCCGGGTGCGGGGCAGGATGCGGGCCCTCGTCACCGACCTCTCGACGCAGGCCCCCGACTGCCACGCCTGGCCCCGCCCCTTCACCACGAACCCGGTCCGCTACGCCATCGGCCTGGGCTCCACCCCACCGCCCACCGACCATCTCGCGACCCTCACGAAACACCGACTGCGCGGCCTGACCGGCGTCACACTGACGCGCGCCGAAGGGAGCGGGGTACCGACCCTGCACTGACGCTCCGGTCGGAGTCGGTGAAACCGTCCGTGCCCGTGGGCCCCCGCGGTGCCTTCAATGGTCATGCGTCCTTGGACGGCGCCGGATCACTCTTCTTCGGCGTGCACATCCCAGCCTGCGAGCTCAGCGACGGACGAGGTCGCGGTTGCGATCTCGTCGTGAACGGGTCGGCAGGAGGCGCGGATGCCGTCCAGAAGTTCCTGGGAGGCACGCCCCTGGTCGGCCCTCGCGGACAGTGACTGCAAAATGGCGTTCTGAGCGTCCTGTTCCAGCCTCTGCAAGGGGCCGGGAGGAGGGCTTGGTTCTCCTGCCCGGACGATGACCGGCTGCCCGCCGCCCAACCTGTGGTCGAAGCCACCGAGTAGCGTTTCCAGCGTCTGTCCCGACATTTCGGCTCTGGCGGCGGTCGGATTGAGGTGGACAGCGATCGCGTTGACGGCGAGCATCGCGGACTGCATCACATAGAAATCCTTGCCCTCCGAGTCCTCGGTCTCGACGGACTCCGCCCACTCTTGGAACTCTTCGATGGCGTCGGCGAGTTCCCCTTCATCGGCTTCACCGGACAGAGAACTCCAGGCAAGTTCGAGGAACTGCGCGAACCATTCGCGGTCCGCGTCGTCCACCAATTCTTGATAGATGGCGCTGCCACGTTCTGCGCAAGCCGCCGCAAAGACGTTCAACGTGACCTCGTCGGCAGATTGAAGCGACTGGTAGACAGCTACGTTACGAGTCACAACGAGCACCTTCGCTATTTGGTCCAGAACAATGTGTAGGGCGAGTTCTGCGGCATGTGGCCTCGGATTCCCTCCCCGCCGATTTCGATCCCGCGCACGTCGATCTGTGGCAGGCATATGTCGTTGCAGAAGTTGCGCGAAGCCGCTCCATAGACCGCATGCTCGTTGGGCCCGAGCGAGTTGAGTATACCTTCCTCGGCATGGCCGGATGCCTGCACGAACTCCTCACCCGGCTTCAGCGTCCAACTCGAAGGCATCGGCCCTGATCCATTGATACCGATCCGCTTGACAAATTGCTTTGTCTCGGAGTTGAAAACACCGATCACCGCCGTCGTTCCCTTGACGTCGGCCATGAAGTAGTCGTTGCGGACGGACTGTAGTTCTTCGGCACGGTCCAGGGCCAGCAGCGCGTCATCTCTCGTGCCCGGACTGCAGGGACTAAGCCCCAGTGGGTCGATCCATGAGAACGGATTCCCCACGTACGCGAAAGGATTCGGCCCCGGAGTGAGCCCCAATGGATCGGATGTGACGTAGCGAGCAGTCTCCGGATCGTAGTACCGAAAGTAGTTGTAGTGGAGCCCGGATTCGGGGTCGTAGTATTGGCCCGGAAAGCGCAGCGGAGTATACGCGGTGCTGTCTGCCCGCCAGACTGTCTTTCCCCATACAGTGCTACGGGCATGCCAGGAAATCTCCCCGTTCTCGTCCACCAGCGCGGTGGGCGTACCGACCAGATCGGTGACGATGGCGAAGAAACGAGAATCGATCTCCTCCTGATCGACGCCGGCAGCGCATATCCGCTCCGTCTGGGACACCGGGCGTGTTCCCTGGTGCTCCCAGGTCAGGGTGACTGTGTTGGGGTCGTCTCCGACCGTGTACGACGTCTGCTCACAGAGGGTCGCACCGTCCCAGGTGAACGCCGTCCGCTCGACCGGGCCCTCGGCGTCGGGGCGGAAGAGCTGCTTGGCGATACGACGGCCAAGCGGGTCGTACACATAACGCCAGAGCGATCCGTCCGGGGTTCGCACCGAGAGCAACCGGTCCTCGGCATCCCAGTCGTACCGCCATGTGTCGGGCTTGCGGGACAGCCGGGTCCGTTGCTTCAGGACGACGCGCCCCTGTGCATCGTGCTCGTACCGGACGCGACCGGCCCGGGTGACGCGCGTTCCCTCGTACTCACGAAGCCCGGTCGCTTCATGACCGGGGTGCTGCGCAGGCCAGTCGGCCGAAACCTGATTGCCTGTCGCGTCGTAGGCATAGGTCTCGGACCAGTTGTGGGCGTCGACGCCCGTGATCCTTCCGGTCTCGTCCAGGTCGAAGCGGTGAGTGCCGGCCAGCAGATCGTCGACGCGCACGAGGACGTCATCGCTTCTGTATGTGTATGTATGCCGTTGGATGAGCCGGGCGTCGCCCGTCGTGATGGATTGATCCTTCAGGCGTCCCCGGGGATCAAATTCTCTGGTCATTGCGAGAAAATTACCGATGAAGCATGCTGTTTCCCTGCCCACGGCATCGTAGTCAAGACCGATTGACTTGTCGGCGACGTAAAGTTCAACCCGCCTACCCGCAGCATCATACAACCAGGAACTGCTGACACCGGATGGAGTGACACGGGAAACGCGACGGCCCAGCACATCGTAACCGTAAACCGTTGCACGACCATCCGCCGACTCGACAGCCAGGCGGCCAGCCGCATCATATTCACGCCTCAGTGTGACGTCGAACGTTTCAGCGGAGATCAATCTCCCTGCAGAATCGTACCCATAGCGAGTGACAGTCTCGTCAGCACACTTGGTGACCGTCTGCCCCAACTGGTTTCGTTCGAAGTGAACTTCCTGGCCCGCGGCGTTGGTACGCCTCACAAGACGGCCAGCCGGATCATGCGCGTAAGAGATGCAGGCCCCGTCGAAGTCCGTTTCAGAAATCAGCCGCCCGGCCGAGTCGTAGCGGTATTCCCAGCGACGCCCTTGAGGATTGGTCACTCCTGTGAGCCGCAAAGCGGAATCATAATCGAACTCGTAGCGGAAGCCACCAGGATCCGTGCGAGCACTCATCAAATCGAAGTGCGAGTATTCGTAAGCGCTCTGCGCGCCCTGGGCGTTCACATGACGCAGCAGATTGCCTTCACCGTCGTATTCCCATTGCTCTTCGGCATCACCGGAAACACGTCGAGCGAGTCGCCCCTCCAAGGTCCAGTACAAGAAGGTCGAATGTCCGAGTGGATCCGTCATCTCCACCGGCCGACCGAAGGCGTCGTTCTTCCGGGAATATGAATTACCCAGTGGATCCTCGATACGGACAGGAGATCCGACAGCACTGCATTCGATCCGTGTGACTTCGCCCAGACCGTTGGCGATACTTGTGGGCCGGCCTTGACGGTCGTAGGTGTAACTGGTTACGACGCCAGTGGGATCGACAACCGCTGTGCAGTTCCCTCTGTCGTCGTACTCCCGCAACCACGTGTTGCCGTCCGGGAGTACGACTGCGCTCGGCTTTCCGCACGCGTCGTACGTGTAATTTGTGGTCGACCCGTCAGGATGCGCAACAGAAGTCGGCCGGCCCCACTGGTTGTTGACGAAGCGAGTCTGATTGCCCAGCGCATCGGTGACCGAACTCAGATGGCCGTGCTCGTCGTACGAGGTGAACGTTCTGTTCCCGAGCGGGTCCTTCTCAGCGACCACGTCACACCTGCCGTCGACGACGAAGGTCGAGACCGATCCCTCAGCGTCGGTCCACATGGTCACCGAGTGACCCGGCCACGATTCGTCGGCACCGTTGTAGCTGAACGAACCGGTGAGGTGGCCGGCGACGCCGCCCTGGGATATGCATCGGTCCTGCTCGTCGTACGCATAGCTGTAGCGGCTGTTGTTGGTGTCCGTCCAGGAGCTGATTCGCAGGCGTTCGTCGTAGGTGAATCTCAGCGGCAACCCGGAAGAATTGGTGACATCGGTGAGGTTGCCGTCGGTGTAGGCGTACCGCTTGACCACTACGTCCGTGCCGTCGTCACCGGCGCCGACCAGGCTCAGAGAGGTGATCCGTCCCTCTTCGGTGGCGAAGCACAGGTGATAGCCCCCGCTGTGCCGGACGGAGAGAGGGGTGCCACGCCCGTCGTAGTCGAAGTCGATGGTGTGGGCGTTGCGATCGACGATACGGGTGAGGAGGGCTACGCCGTCGTTCAGGCGCGCGAAGTCACGTGTGAGTCCGGCAAGGGGCTCCTCGATCCTGTATCCGCCGTCGGCCAGACGCTTCAATGGCCATCGGGGTCCTGCGCTCGGGAATTGCTCGGCGTCCGTGTCCTGTGGATGGTCGTAGTGGAGCAGAAGCCCGTCTTCCGTGACGAAGACAATGCCGTCCTCGTCGGCCTCCAGGCGCTGATCGACGGTTGAGCTCCACGAGGGGCCGAACCACCAACCCGTGTGGTAGTCGGACGCGACGCGGCGCGAGAAGACAAGCGGCAGGATGCCGGGAAGTTCGATATCGGCCTGCCCCAGGAACATGGCGCCCGTAGCGACGTCCACAGGGTCGCCGCAGCCCTTGATCCTGCTCTTGAGACGGCTGAACGCCCCTTCCGCGCCTTCGGAGAGCATTCCGCGGGCGTTCTTGCCGAGCCCGCGGACGGCGAGGCTCATGGCCTTCATGCCGCCGCGGAGGTTCTTCATCTCCTTCAGCCCCTTGGCGAGTTTGCCGAGGCTGGTGATGCCCTTGCCGCCGGGTATGCAGTCCAGCGCGGCGAACGCCACATCCCACAGGGAAGCTTGGCCTTGGGAGTATTTGTAGAGGGTGTCCGCGAGTACCACGAGTGCGGCGACGAGGACGATCGCGCCGAGGATGGGCCCGCCGATGATCATCGCGATGATGCCGACGACGGCGACGACGACTTTGCAGACGGTGACGATGGTGTCCCAGTTGTCCTCGAACCAGTGGCCGACGTCCTGCCACCAGTGCCGGTTCGGGATCCCGGCGTCGGAGGCCTCGTCGATCTTCCGCTTCGCCTCACCGGCCGCGTCGTCGCGCATCTTCCGGGCGTCCTCGGCCATCTTCTTCGCGGCGTCGAGGGCGTTCTGCGCGGTGGTGACGTCCGACTGGGCCTGGGTGTGCGCGGACTTCGCGCTCTGCACGTCCCGGGTGGCGGCCCGCACCTTGCCCTCGTCGGGCTTGTCGGCGTCCGACTTGCTGCCGGTGGGGTCGTCCTTGTACTTGTCCGCTTCCTTCGTCGCCCGGGTGACCCACGAATCGGCGGAGGAGAGCCGGGACTTGGCCGAGGACAGATCGGACTGCGCCTCCTTCGCCTTGGCCAGGGCCTTGTCGGCCAGGGCCTGGGCGCGCTCCAGCTTGGGCCAGTAGTCCGCGAGGGCGTCACCGCACAGCTCGTAGGACTTCTTCAGCTTCTTCAGGTTCTTCGGGACGTCCTTGAACTGCTCCTTGAACACCTCCGCCGACTTGCCCGCCCACTGGAGCAGGGTGTCCTCGCCGGCCATGCCCTTGACCAGGCCGAGCGCGTCGGAGACGTCGTCGGCGAAGGAGTGCAGCTGCGTGGCGAGGGTACGGACACGCTGCGGGTCGCCCGGGGTCGGGTCCCGGTCGAGGTCGAGTGGATGCCAGTCCGCCGGCCGGTAACCCGCCATGATCCCGCAACCCCCGTCGCGTACGCCCCGTCAACAAACCTGTGCACACGCGAACTTACTAGGAACGGCCGTTCGAGGTGAAGCCCGGCGGGTCAGGCTCGCAACGCGATCGGAGGGTAGGCGAGAGCCTCTGCTTCAGTTCCTCCAGAAGCGCGGCGTGTTCCCGCTCGGGAGGCGCGCGTGCAGTCCTGGCCGTCCGTTCAGCGGTGGTGGCGTCCGCGCAGGGTCCGTCGGACGTCCTCGACCGCGTCCGTGCACCGCAGCCACCAGTACTCCAGCTTGTCCCGCACCGTCAGGTACACCCGTCGGCGCTTGAACCAGGGCGGCAGGTCCCCGTACGGCACGAAGGTCAGGGTGTCCCTGATGGGGTACTCGGCGACGCCGCCGAGGCCTTCGGACCGCAGGGCCGCGAAGAGTTCCGGGGTCAGGCGCCCGTTGAGCCGTGCGGCGTGGCCGGTCGCGACGAAGGCGTACACCCGCTCCCCCTGGTCCGGGAGTTTCATCGCCCTCACGATCCGGGGCGACGCCTCCTCCAGCGGGCAGTGGAACGCCAGCCCGATCACCGCCGTACCGAGATGGTCCTCGCCGCGTTCGAACGCGGCGTCCCACTCCGCGGGGTCGTCGAGCCCCAGCAGACCCTCGCCGGTCTGCCACGCCGTCTCCCACCCCACAGGCTCAGTCCGCGAACCGGAACGTCGACGTGATCGCGTCGAAGATGTCGAAGAAGGAGTCGGCGAGGTCGAGGACCTGGCTGCTGCCGGCGACCAGGGCGACCTTGCCCTCCTGGCCGGGGACCGGGATGAACGTCTGCATGAGGACCGCGCGGATCGTGCGGCCCAGGCTGTCCTCGGGGACCGGGATGTCCTCGATGCCGTGGGTGCGGGCGGCGGGGCCGACGCCGGGGATGTCGACGGTCGTCACCTTGCGCCAGGAGTCGCCCTCCCGGTGGGCCTCCTTGGGGGCGAGCTGGGCGGCGATGGCGGCGGGGTCGTTGGAGAGAGGGGCGCCGTCGCGCGTACGGCCGCCGACCAGCGACACCGTGACCGAGCCGGTGATCGGGGTGTCGCCCCCGAAGCTCTCCGCCATGCAGCCGCAGTACATCGCGCCCGACTTCCACGCGTCGGCCGCGGACTTGCGCAGAAAGCCGACGTACGTGTCCCGGTACTGCGCCAGCTCCGGGTGCTGGGCGATCCGCTCGTTCACCATCCGCCGGATCGAGTCGTCCCGCGACTCCGGCCGCACGTCGAACTCCCACCACGACTCCGGCACCTTGATCCGGAAACCGCCGCGTTCGATCGTGAGCGTCTCCATGTAGCGGGCCATGCTGTACGCCACCCCTCCCCCGATGATCTGATATACGGTGCGGCCCAGACTACGAGACGCGCGAACGGGGGACGGTCACGTGGGCAACGGCAAGAGCGATCTCGCCATACCGCTGAGCGAGCTTGAGGACTACGGCCGCAAGCTGCGCTCCATCAAGGAACGCCTCAACCACACCAAGAAGATGTTCGAGTCCTACAAGGACGACGTCGGCAGCGGCACGGTCTACGACGCCCTCGACGACTTCGAGTCCAACTGGCACGACGGCCGCGAGGACATCACCAAGCAGATCGATTCGCTCGCCGACATGTCCGACACCGTCGTCCGCGAGTTCAAGAAGCTGGACGACGACCTCGCGAAGAAGGCGAAGGACGCGGTCCGGCAGGAGGGCCCGCAGCAGCAACCGGGCGGCGGCGGGAACAAGGCGGAGTAGCCCGCCTTCTCCGGGGACAGCCTGACGGCATGCAGGACACCGCACTGCTCGTCATCGACATGCAGCGCGCCATGCTGAGGGACGCCCAAGACGGCGAGGCGTGCCTGGAGCAGGTCGCCCACCACAACGCGATCTTCTCGGTCATCCGGTACGCGGGGCGGTCGGTCACCGTGGCTCCGGCGGCGGAGGTCCGCTTCGACGCCTCACCGGCCGTCTGAACGGCCGGCGTCGGCCATGTTCCACGCCCGCGGCAGTTCACCGCCGCAGAAGACGCAGACGAAGTCGGCCTCCCGGACGATGTTGTGCTCCGCGCAGGCCGGGCAGCGGCGGAACACCACCTCGTGGGTGAAGGCGCCGGGGCCGCGGAGCGGGATGCCGTCGAGTGCGCGGGCCACGGCGGTCCACGACGTGACGTCGGGGCAGTAGCCCGTCGACTGGTTGCTGACCTCGCCGACCGCCCACTCCCCCGCCTCGCGTACGAAGGTGATCTCCCCGGCGCCGAGCACGGCCGCGCCGCCCGCGCAGGCCACGTGCTCGCTCCGGCGAGGGGCCAGTCGCAGCAGCCCGTCGAGACCGACGACGTACGTGAACGGCTCTGCCAGCTCCGCCGGTGCCTGCCGTCCGGCCCACGCCTCGAAGTCGGCCACGGAGGCGATCCGGGTGCCGGGGCCCGTGGATCGCCGTGCCGTGACGGCGAGTTCGGCCGGGCCGACATAGCGGTAGCCGCGCTCCGGCGGGCCGCCGCCGAGCAGCTCCTCCAGCGTCCGGTCGTACGACCGGAGCCCCGCCTTGACCTGGTCCTCAGTGGACGAGTCCGAGCGGAGCACCGAAGGCAGCCGGGCGACTCGCCACATGCGGTGGACGTGGTGCGGGGTGACCTTTCCGGCCGGGTCCGCCAGGTCGCAGGCGGCGGTGAGGATCTCGATGACCTGGGGTGCGCCGGTAGCAGCGTCCGTACCCGCGTCGAGGGCTACCCCCGCCAACATGTCCAGGAACTCGGTCAGTTGGAGGTCGGCCGCCATGCGGCACATGCGGCGTACGACCGACGGGGACGGGTCGTACAGGCTCTCGGTCCCCGTCACTCCGGCGGACCAGAGGACGAGGAGCGGCGCGGACAGGTCGTAGTCGCGGAAGTAGGCCATCTCGTCGGCGATCGCCGTCGCCTCGTCGCGGTCGAAGGCGCAGAGCGCGCAGACCGCGGCGAAGAGCCGGTCCCACTGCCGCCGCCTGCCCGCCAGGAACGCGCCGACCGAGACGTCGGCGAACGACCAGGTGCCGGTGGCGTTCAGCGCACCCACGGCCACGACCGCTCCGAGGGGTGCGAACAGCTCGCGGGCGTACCTCACTCGCCGGCGGCGGCTGCGTGGGAGAGGAAGGCCGCCCAGGTGGCGGGCGGGAAGGCGAGGTGGGGGCCGCGGGAGGGGGCCGCGGTGTTCTTGGAGTCGCGGACGTGGACGGTGGCGGGGCCGAGGGCGACTTCGACGCAGGAGTCGCCCTCGCTGCTGCTGCTGTAGCTGCTCTTGAACCACGTCAGACCGGAGGCGTCCTCGGCCGTGGTCTTGCGGATCATGTCTCCCCCAGCAGTTGTTCGATGAAGGCCGTCGACTCACGCGGCGTGAGCGCCTGCGCCCGGATGATGCCATACCGCAGTTCAAGGATACGGAGCTGCTTCGGATCGGACACCGGTCGGCCGTTGGCCACTGCCGGCGAACGCCCCACCGCCGAGCCGTCCTCGGACTTCAGCACCTCGATTCCGCCGGCCAGCCCCGCGTGCTCCTCACGGTCCATGGGCATCACCTGAAGCTCGACGTTCCGCAATTGCGCCGCCTCCAACAGGTGTTCCAGTTGCTGCCGGAGCACCGCGCGCCCGCCGAGCGGTCGCCGAAGCGTCCATTCCTCCAGGACGAAGCTGAGTTCGGGCGCCGGGTCCCGCTCGAAGACGGTCTTACGGGCCACGCGCGCGGCGATGAACCGCTCCACCTCGTCCCCGGTGTACGCCGGGCGACGCATCAGCAGCAGCCCGCGGGCGTATTCGGGGGTCTGCAACAACCCGTGGATGTTGAGCGGGTCGTAGAGCTGGAGCTCCACCGCCCTCGCCTCCAGCTGCGCCAGGTCACGCACCTTCTTGGGGTACCGGACCCGCCGTACGTCCTCCTTCATCGCCGAGAGCAGCCCGCCCGCCCCCAGCACCTCGTCCGCCCTGTCCAGGTACTCCGGCCGGGGAATCCGCTTCCCACCTTCGATTTTGTAGACCATGTCCTCCCCGTACCCGACCTCCACCCCGAACTCGGCGGCCCGCATCCCCACCGCCTCCCGCCGCAGCTTCAGCTGGCGCCCGACGGTCGCGATGACCGCGACGCCCCACTCGTCATCGGGATCCACCTCCCAACCCGGCTCGTCCGCCTCGCTCCTGAGCCGCCCCACCGCGCCGTCCACGCTCATCCCGCCACCCCTCCGTCGTACGACCGTGCCTCGACGACGCCCTACCCGTACGACCGCGTCCGACAGCCCGGACAACGCCGGACAAGCAGCGGACAGTGACCGTACGCAACGACTCCGTCACTGTTCACGGTAGGCGCAGGCGGCCACGCTGAGTGACGTGAACCAGGAAATCTCCACCCCCCTCGACTGCCCGATCCGCAACTTCAGCGTGCTGCTGTCACCCACACGCAGAGGAGCCCGGCTGGCACGGCTGCTGGCGACCGAGCAACTGCGGTCGTGGGGACTGCCGTCGGAGGATGCGGCGCACGTCGTCGCGGAACTCGCGGCCAACGCGGCGACGCACGGGCGGACGGCGGGCCGTGGTTTCCGGCTGTTGATGTACGTCGTCGGGAACACTCTCCGCATCGAGGTGACGGACACCTGCGAGGAGCGCCGCCCCTGCCTGCAACTCCCCTCCGGGGAGAACGAGAACGGTCGCGGACTGGTGATCGTCGAGGCCCTCGCCGACCGCTGGGGCGTCTCCCTCGGACCGCGCCCCCGCAAGACCGTCTGGGCCGAACTGACTGTCACGCGGTCCGCCGCGAGGCGGTGACGCCCGCCGCCAAGCAGCCGCGTCCGCTCCCCTTCCAGGACTGCGACGACCACGACACCCTCACCACCTGGCCGACCCGCGCCGCCACGGCCACCACCACGGCCGACCTCTTCGATCAGCCCAAGCAAAAGGACGGGTTAATTCCAGGTTTTTCGAGATGAACAATCTCCGGAAATGCGGTGAGCAGAAACCTGTGAATTTCCCTCGCTGATCATTTTCAAACCCTGTGACATTTCCAAACCCCGGCTTTACCATCGCCCAATGCGTATTTCCGAGGTCGAAGCCGCCAACGCCCGGATGCTGGCCCACGCGCCGTCGGTCAGGCCGGTTGCCACCGGGGACATCATCCGCGTGCACCGCAAGAAGTTCCCGTACCGGGGGTACGTGGAGATCGAGTCGCCGTACTGTCCGCCGTTTGTGATGTTCTGCGTGAACGACGATGCGGTGGCCATGGACACCCTGTGGAACGGCACGTTCGGCTACGAGCCCGGCACGCTCGCCGCCTGGTCGCGGCTGGCCGCGCAGAGCTCGACCATCGCGGACGTCGGCGCCCACGTCGGCTACTTCTCGATGATCGCCGCGCATGCCAACCCGAAGGCGAAGGTGCACTCCTTCGAGCCGGTCGACCAGATCCACGCCCGGCTCTCGGTGAACGTCCGCTCCAACGGCGTCCAGAACATCAAGCTCCACCAGGCCGGCGTCTCCAGCGAACCCGGGTGGGCCGACATCAGCGTCCGTTTCTCCGGGAACCTGCTCTCCACCGGCTCCACCCTGGAGCGCGGCGCCCCCGACGCCGAGCACAAGCGCATCCGGCTGCTCACCCTCGACGAGGTGTTCGCGGAGACCAAGCTGGACCTCGTCAAGATCGACGTGGAGGGGCACGAGATGTCGGTGCTGCACGGGGCCCGGCAGGTGCTGAAGCGGGACCGGCCGACCCTGGTGATGGAGGCCCTGGCCGACGCCTCCCTCGACGACCTCATCGCCGAGTTCGAGCCCCTCGGCTACGACGTCCACTGGATCGCCGAGCACGACGGTGCCCTGGTGCCCTGGAACGAACCCCGGCCGCGGCACACCCGCAACCTGCTCTTCGCGCCGCGGGACTGAGCCTCGCCGCACTGAGGCTGTCCCCACCCCCGGCCCACCCGTCTGCCGGATGGTCGGGGCCGGTCGGCGTCCGGCACCGTGAAGGACGGAAACGTCACTCGCGTGCAGGGGGAAGGACGCCATCGTGCGCAACACCGTCGGGACCACAGCAGCTCTCCTCGCCCTGGCCCTGGCCGCACCGGCCGCGGCGGCGGCACCGGCCACCCCGGCCGCCACGGCCACCGCGACCGCCAACGGGCTGTGGCGCATGGACGGGTACGGGACCGTGCTCGCCATCGACGGGCGGGGGGCGCAGGAGTACCAGACGACCGCCGTCAGCTGCCTGAAGGGGTACTTCGCCACGGCGGCCCGGACACCGGGGACGTACGACGTCGAAGGTGCCGTGCTCACCGTGCGGCCCGCCCCGGACGGGGCACACGCCCGCTTCGGGGCCGACGTCGCCGTGGGACACCGGCAGCTGCGCCGGATCGGCTCCCTGCCCGCCGCCTGCACCCGCCCGCCCGCGGCCGACGACCCTCGCGCCGCCTTCGACGTCTTCTGGCAGTCGTTCGAGGAGAACTACCCCTTCTTCGCCGCCAAGGGGATCGACTGGCACGCCGTACGCGACCGCTACCGGCCCCTGGTCCACCAGGACACCACCCGGGCCCGGCTCTTCGACATCTTCAGCCGCATGATCACCCCGCTGCACGACGCGCACGTCCTCGTCCTGGACGGCGACCGCCACTACGGCGTGCCCAGGCCCGGCACCGTCGTCCCCACCGAGGAACTCAACGACAAGGTCAAGAAGTTCGTCGTCGCACGCGACCTCGCCCAGGCCGTCCACCGGCAGGACTTCGCCGGCGGCCTCATCACGTACGCCGACCTGAAGCAGCGGGGGCTCGGCTACCTCCGGATCGCGAGCTTCGACGGGTACGACCGCGACGACCCCTCGTACACCGCCCAGCTCGCCGAACTCGACCGGGCGCTCGACACCGTCCTCACCCCCGCCCGCACCCGCGCCCTCCGCGGCCTGGTCATCGACCTCCGCCTCAACGGCGGCGGCTCCGACGCCCTCGGCATCCGCATCGCCGAACGCCTCACGGACACGCCGTACGTCGCCTACGCCAAGCGCGCCCGCAACGACCCGGGGGACGCGACCGCGCACACCCGCCCCGAGCCGATCCCGGTCACGCCGTACCACGGCCCCCGCTACACCGGCCCGGTCGCCCTCCTCACCGGCGGCTCCACCGTCAGCGCCGGCGAGACCTTCACCCAGGCCCTGATCGACCGGCCGGGGCGTACGGTCCGGATCGGGCAGGCGACCCAGGGCGTCTTCTCGGACGTCATGACCCGCGCCCTCCCCAACGGCATGGCGGTCTGGCTCCCGAACGAGGAGTACCTGACCCGGACCGGCACGACCTTCGACGGGACCGGGATCCCGCCGCAGATCACCGAACCGGTCTTCACGGACGAGGAGTTCACGAAGGGACGGGACTCGGCGTTCGACCGGGCCGTGGAGCTGCTGCGGTCCGCCCGCTGATCAGCTCGCGGCTACAGCCGCCGGCTCTCCGGCGGCCCCAGATACGTCGGCGTCAGCCCGCCCGTGTCGAGGACCAGCCGCTGGACCACCACCGTGGGGTCCACCGACCAGAACGTCAGGCGGTGGACCCCGGAGGACGCCAGGGTGTGGCGGGTCGCCGTCCGGTTGACGTGGTCGGAGGTGTTGCGGGCCCACACCGAATTGAGCAGGCCGTCGTCCGCGCCGGCGGTGATGTCGACCCGCTGGGGTTCGCCGTCGTCGAAGGACAGGGCGTAGTGGAGGCCCGCGCCCGTCGGCAGCGCCGGGTTGCGCGGGGACAGGTACGCCCACACCGTCACCTCGCCGGCCGACAGCAGGCTGACCTCGTACTCGAGGCGGGGCCAGGAGTCCGGGGAGTCGCCCCAGCCGCCCGTCACCGGCCACGCGGTCATCCCGGCGCCGGTGCGGCCGATCCCGTCCAGCCGGCGCCACTCCCCCACCGACCGGTCGTAGTGCTCCGCGTCGATCGCCAGATAGCCACCCGCGTCGACGAAGCCCCGCAGGCCACGGGCCGACGGCCGTTCGGCGACGCACCCCACCGTCACCGACTCCCCCGCCCCGCCGACCGTCAGCACCCCGGTGGACCGGCCCGCCGGAGCCCGCGACCAGTCCACCCGCACCTCGACCCTGACCTGCTCCGTCACCCGCCCCCGCGGGCGGTCCACCGTCAGCCACGGCACCGACGCCGTCACCCGGTAGTCGAAGGGCGTACGGCCCCGGTTGAAGATCTCGACGTACTGCTGCGGGCGGGTCCGGTACGGGCTGAACGGGGGCAGGGTCATGGATCCCCCGTCGGGGTCCACCGACACCCCGAGGCCCGCCGCCTCCGGCACCTCGATCCGTCGTACGGCCGGGAACAGGACGTCCGGGAGGGCCACGTTGTCCTTCTCGGGCTGCTGCCACGGCGCATTGGGGCCGTACCGGTCCACGTCCCCGTAGTCGATGTGCGGCTGGATCTGGAAGCCCCGCCATTTGCCGCCCGCCACCTGCGAGTCGAAGCGGTCGGCGAGGGCGAGGTCCCGGTCCAGGGCCTGTTCGGCCTGTGCGGCGAGGGCGTTCGTCGCGGCTCTGCCCTGCCGTGCGTAGAGCAGGTTCGTGAACTCGGCCGCCCGCAGCGCGTACAGGTTCGCGGTCGCCGTGACCTCGTACCCGACCAGTTCGAACCACGCGTCCTGGGCGGCCGGCGGGAGCCGCCGGGCGATCCGCGTCGCCCGGCGGCCCAGCTCCTGCCACTCCCGCGTCACCCGTTCCAGTTCGTCGTGGCCGAAGAAGAAGGGTGTCTGCCGGTCGTCGTAGACGACCTGGCCGTCGTCCGCGAGCGTGATCCGGCGGTTCAGCAGTTCCGGCTTGCGGCGTGCCTGCAACCGGCCGTAGCGGGCGAGGAGTTCGGCGATCTCCGGTGCCGCCGCCGCGCCGAAGTTCTGGCAGGCGTAGCGGCGTTCCCACTCGGCCAGCCGCTCGAAGGGCCAGCGGTCCGGATTCCAGGCGTAGCCGAGGAAGAACTCCGTCGGGAGTTCGTTCCCCTTGAGATCGCCGACGTTGGCCACCCACAGGCCGTGGTTGCCGTAGGCGTGCGCCTGGTGGAGCTGGTCCCAGACGTTGCGGAGGTTGGCGGTGTCGACCCACTTGTAGTTGCGGCCGGCTCCGACGTAGTCGAAGTGGTAGTACAGGCCGTATCCGCCGTCGCGCGGCTCCTGCGGGGAGGGGTGCTTGCGGATGTTGCCCCAGTTGTCGTCCGTCAGGACGACGGTGACGTCGTCGGGCGCGCGCAGCCCCCGGTCCCAGTAGCGCTGGACCTCCTTGTAGAGGGTCCACACCTGCGGGGTCTCGGCGGCCGGCCTCCCGGTCACCTCCTCGATGATCCGCCGCTGGTCCGCGATGATCTCCTGCATCAGCTCGATGCCGTCGCCGTCGGGGAGGCCGGTGTCGCCGTTGCCGCGCATGCCGAGGGTGACCACGCCCTCGAAGCCCTGATCGGCCATGCGCTGGATGCCGGCCCGCCAGTAGGCGCGGATCGCCTCGGCGTTGCGGAGGTAGGACCATTCGCCGGTGCCGCCGTAGGGGTCGGTGCCGGCCGTCGCGTGGCGGTTCCACTCCTCGATCCCCCGCATCATGGGCGCCTCGTGAGACGTGCCCATGACAACGCCGTAGGAGGAGGCCGTGCGGTGGTTCTCCGGGTCGTCCTCCGCGAACGCCCGCCCCCAGACGGCCGGCCAGAGGTAGTTGCCCTTCAGGCGGAGCAGCACCTCGAAGACCTTCGCGTAGAAGTCCGCGGTGAAGCCGCCGGGGTAGCCGGGAGCCTTGCCCGGGCCGAAGTACGCCGGGGCCCAGGTGCCGAGCGCCGGGTTCTCGTCGTTGACGAAGAAGCCGCGGTACTTCACGGCCGGGGTGCCCTGGGTGTGGCGGCCGGGCCGCACCCACACCTCGTCGCGGTGGACCGGGGGCACGTCGTCCCACCAGTGCCAGGGCGAGACGCCGATGCCGTACGAGACGTCGTACGCCCCGAAGATCGTGCCGCGCGGGTCGCTGCCCGCGATGACGAACGCCTGGTCGACGCCGGGCAGCGGATGGTCGACCACCGTCTGGAGCGAGGTCTCCCAGCGGCCCCGGATCCCCGTCACGTCCAGCCTGCCGGAGGCCACCAGGCCGTCGATCAGCGGGCTGCGGCCGATCGTGCCGACGAGGACCGCGCGGCGGGCGATCGTCGCGGCCGGCCGCACCCCGGTCACCCGCTCGATGTCGTCACGGAGGTCACCGGCCACCCGTACGACTCCGGGGTGGTCGTCGGCGCTCACCACGACCGGGGCACCGACCAGCGGGAACGCCCCGCCGGTGAAGGAGATGTACGCGCCGGGGTCGGTCGCCCGCGGTGCGCCGTCGCCCCCGGCCCACGCGACGCCCGACGACAGCACGGGCACGGCGGCCAGCCCCGCACCCAGGACGGTCCTACGACGCACGGACATGCCTCAGCCCTCCACCCGAATTTGGTCAGCGGCATGACAAATAGTGGGGCGAGGGGTCCCCGGTGGGAACGGGTCGTACGCGACGAATACTTTCGAGGCGGTGGTGTCGGACCGGGCCGGTAGCCTCCGGCCATGACGACCCGTACGACGCCGCCTCGCCCCCTGGACATCACCGCGGTCTTCCCCGAACTGGCCCCGCTCGCCCGCACCGCGGTACGCCTGCATCCCCGCGCCGGTGCACCCACCGCGGCCGGCAGTTCCGTCGGCGGACCCCTGCTGTGGCCGGCCGAGGAGCCGTGGCCGACCTGTCCGGAGCACGCGGGTCCCTGGCAGCACGGTGTGGCGCCGGACGATGTGCACGTCGGCCGGCGGGTCCTGCGCGAGGCCTGGGCCCGGCCGCGCGCCGAGGGCGCCGACCTGCTGACCGAGGAGGAGCGCGCGCTGGTCGACCGGGGAACCGAGCCGTACCGGACCGCCCTGGACGGGCCGGTGCCGCTGGTGCCGGTCGCGCAGATACGTGCCGCCGACGTGCCGGGGCTGCCCCGGCCCGAGGGCACCGATCTGCTCCAGGTGCTGTGGTGTGCCTTCGACCATCCCGAGGACGACTACTCGCCGAGGGTCGAGCTGCGCTGGCGCAGGGCCGCCGATGTCGTGACCCCGCTCGCCGCTCCCCCGCGGCCCGCCGTCATCGGCAACGACGACTACCTGCCCGAGCCGTGTGTGCTGCACCCCGAGACCGTCACCGAGTACCCGGCCCCGCACGAGCTGCCCGAGGAACTGGCGGACCGGATCCACGCGTGGGAGGCGGGCATCGAGGGGGACGAGGGCATCGAGGGCGAGGATGAGGAGCCGGAGGTGTGCTACCAGTACGACCTGGCCGTCGCCCCGGGATGGAAGCTCGGCGGACACGCGCCCTGGAGTTTCTCCGACCCGTTCCCCATGGCCTGCGCCGAGTGCGGCGCCGGGGTGCGGCCCCTGCTCACCGTCGACGGCACCGAGTGGGACGGCGGCAGCGGCAGCTGGGCACCGGTCGAGGACGCGGGGTACACCGGCTACCACTTCCTCGGACCGGCGCTGGAAACGCAGATCACCATCGGGCGCAGCTACCGCCTCCAGGTGTACGTGTGCGAGGCGTCGTACGACCATCCCCCCGTGCAGAACATGCAGTGAGTTCCTGCCGGAGCAGCGAAAAGGCCCGTACGACCGGAGTCGTACGGGCCCCTTCGGACCTGCCTGGTCAGCCCTTGCGGGCCGAGATCACTTGTTGATCTTGGTGACCTGGCCGGCGCCGACCGTGCGGCCACCCTCACGGATGGCGAACTTCAGGCCCTCTTCCATGGCGATGGGCTGGATGAGCTCGACCTTCATCTCAGTGTTGTCGCCCGGCATGACCATCTCGGTGCCCTCGGGGAGGGTCACGACGCCGGTCACGTCCGTGGTACGGAAGTAGAACTGCGGACGGTAGTTGTTGAAGAACGGCGTGTGGCGGCCACCCTCGTCCTTGGACAGGATGTAGGCCTGCGCCTCGAACTCGGTGTGCGGGGTGACCGAGCCCGGCTTGATGATGACCTGGCCGCGCTCGACGTCCTCGCGCTTGATGCCACGGAGGAGCAGACCGACGTTCTCACCGGCCTGGCCCTCGTCGAGCAGCTTGCGGAACATCTCGATGCCGGTGACCGTGGTGGTGGTCTTCTCGGTCTTGATGCCGATGATGTCGACGGTCTCGTTGACCTTGAGGACACCACGCTCGATACGACCGGTGACGACGGTGCCACGACCGGTGATCGTGAAGACGTCCTCGATCGGCATCAGGAACGGCTTGTCGACGTCACGCTCGGGCTGCGGGATGGCCTCGTCGACAGCGGTCATGAGGTCCAGGACCGACTGGGTCCACTCGGGGTCACCCTCGAGCGCCTTCAGCGCGGAGACCTTGACGACCGGCAGGTCGTCGCCCGGGAACTCGTACTCGGAGAGGAGCTCACGGACCTCGAGCTCGACGAGCTCCATGATCTCCTCGTCGTCCACCATGTCGGCCTTGTTCAGGGCGACGACGATGTACGGAACGCCGACCTGGCGGGCCAGGAGGACGTGCTCCTTGGTCTGCGGCATCGGGCCGTCGGTGGCGGCCACGACCAGGATCGCGCCGTCCATCTGCGCGGCACCCGTGATCATGTTCTTGATGTAGTCCGCGTGACCGGGGCAGTCGACGTGCGCGTAGTGACGGGTCTCCGTCTGGTACTCGACGTGCGCGATGGAGATCGTGATACCGCGCTGACGCTCCTCGGGCGCCTTGTCGATGTTGTCGAACGCGGTCGCCTCGTTCAGGTCCGGGTACGCGTCGTGCAGCACCTTGGTAATGGCGGCCGTGAGGGTCGTCTTACCGTGGTCGATGTGACCGATGGTGCCGATGTTGACGTGCGGCTTAGTCCGCTCGAACTTCGCCTTCGCCACTGGGGTCCTCCTGGGAGTGGTTCTGTACGCCTGGGTTCAGTCGGCGCCAGGTGATCTTTGCTGTTGGGTCCCGGGCCCCGGGTCGTTCCGCCACGAATGCGGAGGAACGACCCGTGAGGCTCCGGGGTCAAGCCTAAGGCGTGAGTGCACGCCGCGTTGAACGCGGTACTTACTCGCCCTTGGCCTTCGCGATGATCTCCTCGGCGACGTTCCGCGGAACCTCGGCGTAGGAGTCGAACTGCATGGAGTAGCTGGCCCGGCCGGACGTCTTGCTGCGCAGGTCGCCGACGTAACCGAACATCTCCGAGAGGGGCACGAGGCCCTTCACGACGCGGGCACCGGCCCGCTCCTCCATGGCCTGGATCTGACCACGGCGGGAGTTGATGTCGCCGATGACCTCACCCATGTAGTCCTCGGGCGTGGTGACCTCGACGGCCATCATCGGCTCCAGGAGCACGGGGGACGCCTTGCGCGCGGCCTCCTTGAAGGCCTGCGAACCAGCGATCTTGAAGGCGAGCTCGGAGGAGTCGACCTCGTGGTAGCCACCGTCGATGAGCGTGACGCGGACGCCCGTCATCTCGTAGCCGGCCAGGATGCCGAACTGCATGGCCTCCTGCGCACCGGCGTCGACCGAAGGGATGTACTCCTTCGGGATACGGCCACCGGTCACCTTGTTCACGAACTCGTACGACGCGTCGCCGCCCTCGATGGGCTCGATCGCGATCTGCACCTTGGCGAACTGACCGGTACCACCGGTCTGCTTCTTGTGGGTGTAGTCGACGCGCTCGACGGCCTTGCGGATCGTCTCGCGGTACGCGACCTGCGGCTTGCCGACGTTGGCCTCGACCTTGAACTCACGGCGCATGCGGTCGACCAGCACCTCGAGGTGCAGTTCGCCCATACCACCGATGATGGTCTGGCCGGTCTCCTCGTCCGAGTGGACCTGGAAGGAGGGGTCCTCCTCCGCGAGACGCTGGATGGCGACACCCAGCTTCTCCTGGTCACCCTTGGACTTGGGCTCGATGGCGACCTGGATGACCGGCGCCGGGAAGTCCATGGACTCCAGGATCACCGGCTGCTTGTCGTCGCACAGCGTCTCACCGGTCGTGGTCTGCTTCAGACCCATGACGGCGATGATGTCGCCGGCGCCCACCGACTCGATCTCCTCACGCTTGTTCGCGTGCATGCGGTAGATCTTGCCGATGCGCTCCTTCTTGCCCTTGACGGAGTTCAGCACGGCGCTGCCGGACTCCAGGCGGCCCGAGTAGACCCGGACGAAGGTGAGCTTGCCGAGGTGCGGGTCGCTCATGATCTTGAACGCCAGCGCGGACAGCGGCTCCTCGTCGGACGGCTTGCGCTTGACCACGACCTCCGGGTCCTTCACGTCGTGGCCTTCGATGGCCTCGACGTCCAGGGGGGAGGGCAGGTAGCGCACGACCGCGTCGAGCAGGGGCTGAACGCCCTTGTTCTTGAACGCGGTACCGCAGAACACCGGGGTGACGGTGACGCCGTCGGACTTGCCGGACGCGATGGTGATACGACGGATCGCGGCGTACAGCTGCTCCACGGAAGGCTCCTGGCCCTCCAGGAACAGCTCCATGATCTCGTCGTCGTTCTCGGCGACGGTCTCGACGAGCTTGCCGCGGTACTCCTCGGCAGCCTCGGTGTGGGTGGCCGGGATGTCGACGACGTCGTACATCTCGCCCTTCTCCGCCTCGGCGGACCACACGAGCGCCTTCATCGTGACCAGGTCGACGACGCCCTTGAAGTCGGCCTCGGCACCGATCGGGAGCTGCATGACGATCGGCTGAGCGCCCAGGCGGTCAGAGATCATGTCGACGCAGCGGTGGAACTCGGCACCGGTCCGGTCGAGCTTGTTGACGAAGCAGATACGCGGAACGCCGTAGCGGTCCGCCTGACGCCACACCGTCTCGGACTGCGGCTCGACACCGGCGACGCCGTCGAACACCGTCACGGCACCGTCGAGCACGCGCAGCGAACGCTCCACCTCGACGGTGAAGTCGACGTGGCCCGGGGTGTCGATGATGTTGATGGTGTGGTCGACGTCTTCGAGCGGCCAGTGACAGGTGGTGGCAGCAGAGGTGATCGTGATGCCACGCTCCTGCTCCTGCTCCATCCAGTCCATGGTGGCAGCGCCGTCGTGGACCTCACCGATCTTGTACGACACACCGGTGTAGAACAGGATCCGCTCGGTGGTGGTCGTCTTGCCCGCGTCGATGTGGGCCATGATCCCGATGTTGCGGACCTTGGCCAGGTCAAGTGAAGTGGTAGCCATAAGGCTTCGGTCTTCTCTCGGTCTCGATGGGGGGAGCGACTACCAGCGGTAGTGCGCGAAGGCCTTGTTGGACTCGGCCATCTTGTGCGTGTCCTCGCGCTTCTTGACGGCCGCACCGAGGCCGTTCGAAGCGTCGAGAAGCTCGTTGAGCAGACGCTCGGTCATGGTCTTCTCGCGACGGGCGCGGGAGTAGCCGACGAGCCAGCGCAGCGCGAGGGTGTTGGCGCGACCGGGCTTGACCTCGATCGGAACCTGGTACGTCGCACCACCGACACGGCGGGACTTGACCTCGAGGGTCGGCTTGATGTTCTCCAGCGCGCGCTTCAGCGTGATGACCGGGTCGTTGCTGGTCTTCTCGCGCAGGCCCTCCATGGCGCCGTACACGATGCGCTCGGCGGTGGAGCGCTTGCCGTTCAGCAGCACCTTGTTGATCAGGGAGGTGACAAGAGGAGAACCGTAGACCGGGTCGATGATGACCGGGCGCTTCGGGGCGGGGCCCTTACGAGGCATTCTTACTTCTCCTTCTTGGCGCCGTAGCGGCTGCGGGCCTGCTTGCGGTTCTTGACACCCTGGGTGTCAAGCGAGCCGCGGATGATCTTGTAGCGAACACCGGGCAGGTCCTTCACACGGCCGCCGCGCACGAGCACGATGGAGTGCTCCTGCAGGTTGTGTCCCTCACCCGGAATGTAAGCGGTGACCTCGATCCCGCTGGTCAGACGCACACGCGCGACCTTACGCAGGGCCGAGTTCGGCTTCTTCGGGGTGGTCGTGAACACACGCGTGCAGACGCCCCGGCGCTGAGGGGAGCCCTCGAGTGCGGGGGTCTTGTTCTTCTCGACCTTGTCCTGCCGGCCCTTGCGGACCAGCTGCTGGATCGTAGGCACTACTTCTCCGGTTTCTGTGTGCCGATGGTGAAGCTAACCTGGAACGTCGCCGACCCACGCGGTCGGGTGTGTCGGATTCCGCAGACCTTCTGCCGCAAGGCAGAAGGGGGCGCGGATCGCGGTGGCCGCTTCGTCACTCCGGTGCGGTTTGAAGGCACGCACGAGGGTCAGGGCACACCCCAGGCACAAGGTCTGAGCGTACCCAGCGCAATCACTCCGGTCAAAACAAAAGGACGGGGACCGGTTGCGGGGGGCGTGAGCTGGGGTTTTGAGACGCCTTCCGATATACCACGGAGACGAACGACACGCGAACGGAGAGCGGCGCGAGCTGCCCCCGATCGGATTCACAGCTGTGCGACGCTGATCAGATCTTCTGATCGCCGGGCTCCTGCAACGCGCCCCCTGGGGGCGCGGGGAACTGCGCGACCAGCCACGACGGACCCGCAGCCGCCCGACGACCACGCACGGCACTGCGCACGGCGTTCTTCAGGGGGATTCACGCATGAGCACAGCTCAGAGCGACACCGCGACCACGGCCGAGCCGGCGCCGCGACTCCGCCTCCCCCCGGCCGCCCGCCCCTACCTCCCGCCCCTCGCCCTGTACGGCGCCGCCAAGCTCACCGGCCTCCTCGTCTTCGCCTGGCTGCTGACGTCCGCCGGTGACTACCGCACCAAGGACCCCCGCTTCGGCGGCGGCGCCCACTGGTGGGACGTCCTGTCCACCTGGGACGGCTGGTGGTACCTCCAGGTCGCGCAGAAGGGCTACCACCCGCAGCCCCTCCAGCCCCTCGCCCCGGGCGGCCAGTTCAGCGCCGAGCAGAACTCGGTCGCGTTCTTCCCCCTGTACCCGGGCCTGGTCCGGGCCGTCTCGGAAGTCACCGGCCTCGGCCTGTTCGGGGCGGCGATCCTCGTCTCGGTCCTGTGTTCCTTCGTCGCGGCGGCCGGCATCTACGCGGTGGTCTCGCTGCTCGCCGGCGCCCGGGCCGGCACCATCGCGGCCGGCCTGTGGGCGGTGGCCCCCGCCGCCGGCGTCGAGTGGGCGGTCTACACGGAGTCCCTGTTCGTGGCGATCGCCGCCTGGACCTGCCACGCGGTGCTGAAACGCCGCTGGGTGACGGCGGGCCTGCTCGCCTTCCTGTCCGGCCTGAGCCGTCCCACCGCGGCCGTGCTGATCGGCGCGGTCGGCCTGGCGGCGCTGGTGACGCTGGGGCGCCGGGACAGCCGACAGGAGCAGGGCGTCGCGGCCCCGCTGTACGCGGCGGTCGCCGCACCCCTCGGCCTGCTCACCTACATCGCCTGGGTCGGCTGGTCGATGGGCGACCCGGGCGCGTACTTCTCGCTCCAGCGCGAGGCCTGGGCCCACTACTTCGACTTCGGTGCCTACACCCTGGACGTACTGCGGAACGTGGCGGTGGGGCACGGCGACTACCTCTTCGCCTACTCGGTCCCGGACCTGATCGCCGTGCAGGTGGTGGTGGCGCTGCCGTTCCTCGTCGCGCTCCTGCTGCGGAAACGGCCGCCCCTTGTGCTGACGGCGTACACCCTCGCCTCGATCGTGACGATCCTCGGCACCCAGCAGATGTTCGGCAACACCCCGCGCTACCTGCTCCCCGTCTTCCCGCTGCTGCTGGCTCCGGCGGCGGCGATGGCGCGGCTGAGGTGGCCGAGCCTGCTGGTGTTCTTCTCGACGGCCGCGGTGGCGTCGGGGTGGTACGGGCACTATGTGATCTTCGAGCTGGGGATCCCGTAGGCCGGGCGAGCTGCCCGGCCTACGGGATCCCCTACCGGATGTCCGCCACGGGCTCCGCTACGGGCGGCGGGCGGCCGTGCGTTCCGCCGCGAAGACGTCCTCCAGGCGGAACAGCGCGGCCCGGCCCGCCTTGCCGGCGGCCGTGAGGTGGCCGAGCTGGACCCATTTGCGGATGGTCGCCGGGGCGACGCCGGCCTCCTGGGCGGCGAGGGGCCCGGGAATGAGGGTGGGTGAACCCTGGGTCGCCTTCACCGGTGGCTCCACTCCCCCTCGTCCCAGGTATGCCGGTAGGCCGGGTCGTCGTGGCAGCCGCAGTCGGGGTCCGTGCACCGGCAGGCCGGGTTGACACAGAGGACGGCGGCGCGGTCCGGGAAGGCGCGCAGCGAGACGGAGTCGCACCAGGGGCAGCGCCCGGAGACCCGGACGACGGTCTCGGTGTCCCCCAGGGCGCGGGCGCAGCGCCGGGCCATCCGCCGGATCTCGTCCCGGACGTGGGCGGCGAGGACGGGGTCGGCGGCGATGCCGTCGAGGAGCCCGGCGATCCGGCGCAGCCGCTCGGGCACCGAGGCGCGGCGGACCCGCGGCAGCCCGAGCCGGTCCCGCACCGCCTCCTCCAGCTCCACGACCCCGTCGGTGATGTCGCGGATGGTGTCGGAGATGTGCAGCCGCAGCGGCGCGGCGCCGTGACCGGGGGCGACGAGTCCGTGGGCCTGCTGGAGCAGCAGCGCCTCGGCGCGCTCCTCCCGGAGCCGGTCGGCGAGGTCGGCGGGGGGCGGGGCGGGCACGGCCCGGTGGGCCCCGGCGGAGCCACGCCCGGGAGCGAGCTCGACGGCCAGCTCGGGGAACTGCCGGAGGAGCAGGCCGATCCAGAGGGCTGCGTTGTCGGCGGCGTTGTCGGCCGTGTTGTCGGCGGCGTTGTCGGCGGCGCGGTCTCCGGAGGGTGGGCGGGCAGGGGTCGTACGACGGTCGGGCAGACGGTCAGGCAACGGAGCCTCCGCGGCGCAGCGCGCCCTGGACGACCGGGCTCCGCACGGCCGGGTTCCGCATGGCCGGGCTCCGCATGGCCGGGAGGAGGTGCGCGGGGATCTCCACGGGACGCCCGCGGCGCCACAGCCGGCCGCCGCAGACACCGTCGAACCAGTTGGCGGCGGGGGCGACGGCCTCCTCGCAGTCGCGCCGGACCGGGCAGCGGGCGCAGGCCCGCAGGGCGGGTGCGGCCTCCTTGACCTTCTTCGAGAAGACGACCCGGGGCGGGAGCCCGGCGCAGGCGGCTGTGGCCTGCCAGGCGGGTGGTGGGCATGAGCTGCCGGTGACGGTGACGGTCATGGGGCCTCCCAAGGTGGCTCCGGTGGGGCTGGTGTGAGGCGAGCGCCGTCCAGACTTACAGATTGCGCGCGCGCTCGCAACAAATATGCCAGCGACCCTTTCGGGAGATCACGGGAAGACCGCGACCACTCGGGCGCCGCGCGAACGCCGGACGACGCCAAATCCCCCCGTATTGCACAGATTTTCCTCAGTGCTTGCACGAGAGCACGTAATTCCGTGCGCGCAAGCAAGCTAAACTTGCTGCCCTCCACAGGAAGCGAGCCCTCACATGACCAGCCAGGATCTGGACGCGTTCGCCGCGTGGGTCGAAGACCTGATGCGCGACCGCGGCTATGACATCGACAGTCCACGCGGCGGCGGCAAGTCGCGGATAGCGGACGAGGCGGGGGTGCACCGGGCCGCCGTGACCCGCCTGCTGCAGCGCCAGAGCATGCCGGACCTGGAGACCACACGCCGGCTCGCCCGCGTCCTGGGCGTCCAGGTCCGCGAGATGCTCATCCGCTCCGGCCGCCTGACGGCGGAGGAACTGGCGGACCCGCACGACTACTTGACCTCCCCGGCGGCGAGCGCGGAGTTCGCCCGCCGGCCGACGCTGGAGGAGGTGGCGGACCTGCTCGGGGTGCCGGCCGACCGACGGGAGATGTTCGTGCGGGTGGTGGAACAGTTCCTGCCCAACGACGCACACGACCAGCCGGTGGACGCGACGACGACCGCGGACTGAGCCCCCGCTTCACACCCCGCTTCCTTCTCCGGACGCGCCATCGACGACACCCGTGGGCCGACGGGTGTTTCTTCACGGGGGTGGCGCAGCCCGTCCCGCCGAGACCGAACCAATGCCCCCACCCGCTCTGCCGGCCGGCCCCTCCGAGCGGCCCCTTCCTACCGGACGCCGCCCGCCCCGCTCACTCGTCCCGGCGCCGGCCCGAGCCCCGCTCCTCCAACTCGTCGGCGAGGGCTCTGGCCCTGTCGGAGAGCCGGATACCGGGCGCATCCGCGGACTCCTGCTGATCCCGCTCCCCGGCGCCGTCCGCCCGACGCCCCTTGTCCCGGCCGCCGCCCGGAGCATCGCGCTTCAGCGGAGGCACACTGGGCCGCCCGTTCCGCCGCACGACCGAACGCCGTTCGGCCGCGGGTACCACGCGCTTGTCGCGCACCTCGCGCGCGGACGGCAGACCGTCCGCTCCGGGCCCGGCATCCGTACGGGCGTCGGCGTCACCCGCCTCAGCGATGTCAGCCGCGTCGGCGGCTCCGTGGGCACCCCCGTCCCAGGGCCTCGCGTCCGCGACGGACCGCTCCCGCTCCCCGCGCTGCTCTACCCGCGTCAATTCGGACGGCGGCTGCAGGAGTTGGAGATAGGGCAACGGAATGACCTCGCCTCCGTACTCCCGCTCCCGCTCGCCCCGCTCGCTCTCCGGTCGTCGGGCGCGGCGCGGCTGCCGCCCGGTCCGGGCATCCTCCTGCCCCTGTACATAGGCGGCGGTGATCCGCTGTTCGTACGCCCGCCGTACGGCCGGAAGCCGCTCGTCGACCACATCGGCCCAGCCGGCGCTGTAGGCGGCCATCTCGCGCCGGTCGAGCTCGGCGCGCGGAAGGATCACCAGGTCCCGGGGCCCGTAGTCGAGGCTCAGGACCAGCTCGGAGACACGAGCGATCAGATGTGGCAGATCGGGGGCCTGTTCGAGCCAGTCGATCACGTGCCGTTGCCGCGCGTTACCTGCGTCCGCGTCCCCGTCCACCCCATAGGCCTTGCTCTCGTCCCTGCCCCATCGCGCCCCCCGCGCGAGGACGGCCGCCCTGTGGCCGTCCACCGTCGTATGACAGGCCCTCAGGTCCGTTGTCAGGCCGCACCGTTCACCTTCGATTCACCGACGGGAGAACGGCCGGATCCTACTCCACGGATCTGACACAACATCCACTGCGCTCCTGCATCGCCGCAGGTCCAGACCGGTCAGTAACGGAGAGTGAAACAAATCGACTTCGGCAAACACGGAGCGACACCATGAGATTACTCGTACACTAGTTCGAACAGGCGCTCGAACGCGTCCGTCGCGCACATCTGCACCACCAGCCCAGCGGACAGACCGGAAAGCAGGCCGACATGGCGACTGGCACGAGCAACTTCCCGCATCAGCCGATCGACACCTACACCCGCCTCGCCCACCTCCTGCACTTCCCCGCGCCCGACCGCGAGGCACTGCTCGACCGGCTGTACGAGGAACTGCTCACCCGCGAGTCGAAGGCCTACGCGGCCGGCTGGACGGACGCGCTGACGGAGGCCCGCCGAGCCCGTCGCTGATGCGCGGCCCGCACGAGGACCACGCGCCGCACCGCCCCCGCCCCACCCCGCTAGACACCGGCCCCCGCCCCGCTCGGCGCGGCCCCCCGCCCCGCGACACCACCTCGACCAGCCGCAGCACCCTCCCGCCGCCAGCCGACGGGCCGCTGCCGACCGGCGGTCGGACCGCCCCCGCGTCGACCACAGCCGCCCGCCCCGGACGCGGCGCGGGCCGCGAGCCCCCGCGCCTCGGGCACGGACGCACAGCTCCCCGGCGACGGGCCCGGCACAGAGTCCCCCGCGCCCCGCACGAACGGCGCCCGGCCTCGGAAATCCCCTACTTGTTGCGTGCGCGCTCGCAACGTGTCACAGTTGGTGCAGCGGCGGAGCTGTGCCCACGACGGGACGGCAGCCCGCCGCAGCCCCCTGGGCACACCCATCGACACACCAGGTATCCCTCCGCGAAGGGAGGTCACCCCGTGGCCGATCCGACGGTCACCTTCCCCGATGTCGAGCGACTCGTCGTCGACTTCCTGACCGACCGCACCGAACTCGCCGCCGCCACCGTGGACAACGTCCCGCCGAGTGGATTCGACGGCACCCAGCAGGTCGTCCTGGTCTCCCGCGCCGGCGGGGCCTGGATCGACGACCAGCACCTTGACCAGCCCCTGGTCGACTTCGAGGTCTACGGCCCCGACAAGACCACCGCGCACACCCTGGCCCTGCTCGTCCGCTCCGCCGTCCTCGCGCTGCGTGGGACGGCGTACGGCACCGCGCACGTCACGGAGGTGGTCGAGGCCGACGGCCCGCGCTGGCTGCCGGACTGGAACCGCTCGGCGGCGAACCGCTACTACGCGACGGTGCGGCTGCACGTCCGCCCCGCCTGAGCCACCGGTTCGAAGGCCCTTCCCAGCGGGCCGGATCCGGCCCGCTCCCCCGAACAGGCCCCGCCGGCAGGACCGTACGGCGGGGCCTTCGCCATGCCCCGGCACGGCACAGCGTCGCAACGACGCGACAACCAACCCACTCAAAGGAGTTACGCATGGCAGGCAGCAACGCCAACGAGATCCGCGTCGCCGGTACCGGCCGCATCCTGGTCGCCCCGGTCGGCACGACCGCGCCGACCGATGTCAGCACCGCGTGGGCCGCCGGCTGGAAGGACCTCGGCTACACCTCCCAGGACGGCATCAAGCTGGCGAAGAAGGACAAGCTCGACCCGGTCGAGACCTGGCAGTCGGTCTCCCCGGCCCGGTTCATCTACTCGGACCGCGACCTGACCGTGAAGTTCCAGCTGCTCCAGCTGAACGAGGACACGCTGCCGTTCTTCATGGGCGGTGACGCGGTGGCGGAGACCGCCGCCAACTCCGGGATCTACAAGTACGACCTGTCGGCCGACCCGAAGTTCAACGAGAAGGCCCTCGGCATCGAGTTCTCCGACGGCACCGACGTCACGTACCGCTTCGTCGTCGCCCGGGGCCAGGTCACCGAGACCGAGGAGCTGTCGCTGACCCGCACGGCCTCCATCAAGCTCGGCGTCACCTTCACCGCACTGGCCGTCGACAACACCAAGCCGCTGGCGACCTTCCTGATGAAGGACCCGTCGTACTCGACCGCCTCCTGAACCATCCCCTCCCCCACGGGCGGGCCGAGGCCTCCCCACCTCGGCCCGCCCGCCCCACCCGCCCCACCCGCCCCGACCGCCCCGACCGCCCCGACCGCCTTCCACCGCACAGGAGTCGCCCCATGCCCTTCGACGTCAGCGCCGCCCGTGCCCAGCGCCAGGAGGCGCTCGGCCGGACCTGGTCCTTCACCGTCGACGGTGACACCTTCACCCTCCCGACCGAGCTCACCCGCAGGACGGCCCGCGCCCTGCGGGAGCTCGACGACAACGACGTGGACGGCCTGCTGCAGGTGCTGCTGGGCGACGCCCAGTTCACCCGCTTCGACCGCCTCGACGTCACCATGCAGGACATCGCCGCCGTCCTGGAGGCGTACGGCAAGGAGACCGGGCTCGGCCTGGGGGAAGGCTGAGCCTCGGCGAGTTCGTCGACGAGCACGCCGAGGCGCTGGAGGCGGACCTGCTCCGCCACTACGGCGTGGACCTGCTCGACTGGCATCGCGGCCGGCTCTCCGCCCGCCGGCTCGCGGTGCTGGTCAGCCATCTGCCACGCGACAGCGCGACCCAGCGCGAACTGCACGGAGAGGCGGCCGACTGGTCGGTCACGGACCACCTGCTCGCCGCCGTCGTCGACCAACTCGCCGAGGCGAACTGGATGTTCGCCACCGTCAACCGGGACGAGGACGCGGAACCGCTGGAGTACCCCAAGCCGGTCCCACGGCCGCGGTCGGAGCGGGCCCTTCCCGAACCCGGCCCCGAGGCCACCGCCGCCGCCGAGGTCCGCAACCCCAGCCCCGCCGAACTGGCCCAGTTCTTCAACTGACCGCCGGCATACCGAGATCGCCATCGCAGGAGTGATGCACGATGACCCTCACCACCCCGCTCAGCAGCCTCCCGTACCCCCAGCCCACCGACACCGCGAATCTCCCGCTGCACCTCCAGTCCCTCGCCGAGGGCATCGACAGCCGGACGATCCTGCGCTACTCGACGGCCGCCGACCGGGACACGTACGTCACGACTCCGGTGGCCGGAATGGTCGCCTGGCTGTCCACCCCCGGCACCCTCAGCTACTACACGGGCTCGGCATGGATCGCGCTCGGCGCCTGGAACACGTACACGCCGACCTGGACGGCCACCACCACCAACCCGTCCATCGGCGACGGCACGCTGACCGGCAAGTACGCGGTGGTGGGCAAGGTCTGCCACTTCACGACGCTGGTCACCTTCGGGGCGGCGACGACGTACGGCAGCGGCAACTACAGCTTCGGCCTGCCGGTCACGGCGGGGGCGCTCGGCGGGCTGCCGCAGTTCCAGGGAGTGGCGGCGGTCGCCGGAGGCCGCGCGCTGATCTCGTGCCAGCCCGGAGCGACCACCGGCGCGACGGCGTACACCCTCTGGGGCCCGGCCTCCGCGTCGAGCTCCGCCGCCACCCAGCTCGGCAGCGGCGGAGTGCTCGGTACGGCCTACGTGAGCGGCAACGTCATCCGCATCGGCGGGACGTACGAAGTGGCCTGAACCGCCCCTGTTTTCGCCCTCCGGCTCACAGGTGCGCGGAGTATCCTTCCACACCCCGTACATCTGTTCGATTTAAGGTGTCCGGGGATCCGGACGGCACGGAGTGACGGGGGCCTCATGGCAAGGGACGAAGACACGGCACAGGAACAGTGCGACACCGAGGCGACCGCGGAACTGCGGCACGTACTGGCAGCCCACTTCAAAGGCCGCCCCCTGCCGCCGGACCTCGTGATCACCACGCGCACGGAAATCGAACAGCGGGAGTTCAGGGCGTACGGCAAGGGCTGGCGGGACCGCGGCGAACACGACGAGCGCCGGCGAGCGGAGGCAACGGGAGGAACGGAGGCAACCGGGGCGACGGGGGCAACCGGGGCCAAGATCCGCCGCCCCTCCCCCACCGAAGCGACGGTCCTCCCCTTTCCGCACCCCTCCGGACCCACCTCGGCCCGCCCGCACCCGAATGACGAACGGCGCTGAGGACGCCGAGGAGCCCATGGATCAGTACGTCAGCACGTAGAGCACGAGAATCGGCACGATCGTCGCTTCCACGGCCAGCAGCCACCCCAGCGAGTGCCACGCTTCGGAACGCGAATCGAGCTCCGCCCGAGTACGGACGCGTCGCCACGGCGAGGCAGGGTCGTACACGAGAAGGGTCTCCTCGCCGGGCGTGCCCAGGCTCCTGGTGCGGAGCGGCGACTTGTACATCACTTCCCGGCCCGATTCCGTCACGAATTCGAAGCTGGTCGAGTAACTGTCCTCGGAGACGAAGACGTTTCTACAGCAGCCGACGACCTCTTTCCCTACGCGCCTCAGCCGTCGCTCGACCCACAACGGAATCAAGCCGAACCAAAAAATAAAGGGTATTGGAAAGACGGCCAAGCCGACCAGAACCCACCCCAATGTGTCCACTGGAGGAGTGTGCCACACCCCGACACCGGGCTACAAGCAAAGCAACCGCATGGGAGACAGGCATGGCAGCCACACCGGCGAAAAGCGGAAATGACAGCGTCGGGTACTTCTGGACGAAGGACGAAGCGGACAAAGTAAAGCACAAGCTCAACGGCTTGAGCACTTCGGTCGACATGCTGAAGGTGTCCGCCGGGTTCGCAGCCGTCGGCTTCACACCGCTCAAGATCGACGGAGCCTTCTTCAAGGTGGACGAGAAGGGGATCACGATCGGCGGGCGCCAGAGGTACACCTGGCCCTACACGCGTGACGCAAAAGAAAAACTGGAGCAGAAGCTCACCAGAACGGGCGAGAAGGCGGAAAAGGCCTACGGCGAGGCGGAGCGCGCGGTGGGCATGGCCAAACGCCTGCAGGGTCAGTCGGGCGGCGCGAACTGGGCAGCCGCAACGGAGACCAAGAACGCGGAGAAGGCCAAGAAGGAACTCGACAGGACATTCACCCAGATGAAGAAGACCGACCAGGCCATCAAGGAGATGGAGGAGGAAGCCGGAGAAAAGAAGAAGCTCATCGAAAAGCAGAGTGAAGCCACCGCGAAGACGCTCGCGACAATGGATTCGAGAATTTCCAGCCTGCAGACGAAAATGCGCGAACTGGCAGCCGTGGCGGCCGGTAGCTGATGCACCCCAGCGGGACAGTACCCGGGAGTTTCCATGAGTATTCAGTCATCCTTCGACAAGGCGACGCAGAGCATCGTCCGGTTCCGTGACGCGGTGAGCAGGACATCCTCTGCACTGCCCCGTATGCAGCAGGAGTCCCAGCGGGCCGGTTCCGCGGTCGGCGGGCTGGCGAGGACCGCCAACAACAGCACATCGCTCAACAAGTTCAAGACCGGCTCCGACCAGCTCTCCACCTCTCTCACCAGGCTCAGGACCTCCGCCACCCAGAGCGGCGGCGGGCTGGACAAGGTCAAGTCCGGGGCCGGCGGTGCCGACGGCGGACTCGGCAAGGCCCGCACCGGCACCGACAGGCTCAAGTCGTCCTTCGACAAGCTCAGGTCGGCCGCCAAGGGCGCCCACGGTGAGCTGAAGAACGTCAAGGGCCAGGCCGACGCCGTGGAGACCTCCGTCGGCCGGGCCGCGAAGAACGCCGAGACCGGCGGCAAGTCGATGGGCAGCCTCGGCAAGGGCCTCAAGGGCGCCTCCCTCGCCCAGAAGGGGCTCAATCTCGCCATGTCGGCGAGCCCCTTCGGCCTGGTGATGACGCTGCTGACCCCGCTCATCGCCCAGTTCGTCAACATGGACAAGATCACGGCCCTGCTGCAGAAGGGTGTCTCGTACGCCATGAAGCACATCGGCACGGCGGTCGGCAGCCTGGCGAAGAACGCCGGTCCGCTGCTCAGGGGGCTCGGCAACGCCATGCTCGCCCCGATGACCGGCCTCGCCACCGCCCTGAACGGCCTGCTCGGCGCGCTCGCCGGCATCCACATCTCCATCCCCGACTGGGTCCCGAAGTTCGGCGGTCGCTCCTTCGGCTTCCCCCGCCTGAGCGTCCCCGTCCCCCACCTCGCCACCGGCGGCATCGTCACCGCCCGCAGCGGCGGCACCCTCGCCCTGCTCGGCGAGGCCGGCGAGAACGAGGCGGTCATCCCGCTGTCCAAGCTGGAGCGCATGCTCGGCCACGGCGGCGGCCTGCGCACCCTCACCGCGGCCGTGGAGAAGCTCGCCGAGCGCCCGGTCGTCGTCCAGGTCGACTCCCAGGAGATCGCCCGCGCGGTGTTCCTCGGCCGGCGCCAGCTCGCCCGCCGGTAGGGCCAGTCGAACCAGGAGTCCCCGCACGCACGCCGACGGCCGGCCCGTCGGCTTTTTTCATGCCCTCCGCCAGGAACCTTCAGGAGTCCCCATGGGAAACCTCTGGATCGGCCGCCCCGGCTCCATGACCGAGATCGACCAGGCAGCCAAGTCCTTCGACCGCAGTGCCGACCTCGGCGTCAGCGAGTTCAAGTCGCTCGGCGGCCGGGTCACCGTCACCCGCAACCAGGCCCCCGTCCGCCGCCTCAAGCTGTCCTGGGACCTGCTCGCCCCGGCCCACGCCCGCGCCCTGGACCGCCTCGCCCGCCGGGTCGACGGCTCCGGGCCGGTGTACGTCTTCGACCCGGCCGCCGGCAACGTCCTCACCCCCGTCCAGGCCCTCGGCCGCGGCGTGTCCGGCGCCACCGACATCACCGGGCTCGCCCAGTGGTTCCGTACGACGTCCACAGGCACCGTCGCCGAGAGCACGACGGCCGCCGGAACCTTCGCCTTCACCGCCGCCGACACCACCAGCGCGGTGGCCTGGCGGTGCACCGCGACCGCCGGGACCTTCCCTGTCGCCCCCGGTCTCACCGTCTCCTTCCGCGCCCCGACCGCGATCGCCGCGCTCGGCACCACGGCCAAGGTCGGCATCGACTACAAGAAGGCCGACGGCACCGTCATCGGCTCGTCCACCGCCTACGGCCCGCTCGTCACCGGCACGGCCCCCGCGGACGCGGTCTACGCGACCCCGACCGCCACCCCCGGCGCCGCCGGCACCTACTCCCTCGCCGGAGCCTGCCTCACCTACGGCGGCACCGCCGAGGACGGCGTGCCCGGCGACGGCCTTCCCCCGCTGGCGGTCACCGGCTACAGCGACGCCCCCGGCCGCCCGCTGCCGTACCGGAACATCGGTCTCGACCTGGTGGAGGTGTCCGGTGCAGCAGGCTGACGCCACAACGACCGCCGCGCTCGCGGCCGGTGAGCGCACGACCGCCCACAGCACCCGGCTCGGCGGCACGGACGTCTCCACGCAGGTGCAGTCCTGGCAGCTGGAGCGGTCCTACGCCACCGATCTGCCGCCCGCGATGCGGGCCTTCGCGGGATCGTCCGCGGCCCAGCTCCAGCTCCAGGTGTCCGGCAGGAACGGCACCCCGGCGCCCACCCTGTACGCCCCCTGGGCCGACCGGACCACCGGGGACGTCGCCCGCCCGGGCCAGTCGGTGGTCCAGCGCGGCAGCGTGGGAAGCGGTGCCGCGCTGCCCGCCTTCCGGGGCACCGTCCGTGCCCGGTCCGCGCAGGCCGGCACGGACACCGTGCAGCTCACCGCACTGGACGGCGCCGAGCGGCTGCGCGGCCCTGCGCTGCTGCCGAAGCCGTACGCCGGATTCCGGCTGGGCCGCCCGGTGGCCACCGCGACCTGGTGCGTGGACGAGCTGCTGCGCCAGGCGGGCGTGTACTCCAGCCCGCCGCCCCGCTACCCGGACTTCGCCGAGGGCCAGCCGCTCACCCTCGTCCACGCCACCCTGCACGGCGGCTTCGCCACCCCGTACGGCCAGCCGGAGACCCTGCCCGAGGCGGACCAGTACACCTGGACGCGGGACAGTGCCCCGCACGCGATGGCCCTGCTGCCGCTGGTGACCGGCGTCACCGCGAGCTGGTTCCCGCGCTCCCGGGTCACGGTGCCGGGGAGCCGGCTGCTGCTGGAGGCCTGGGTCAATCCCGCGACCGGGCCGGGCGACACGGTCCGCATGGACCTGGTGCTCGACCGCACCGGCGGTGCGACCGGCACCCTGCGGCTCCAGGTGAACTTCGCGACCGGGCAGCTCACGGTCGGCTCGGGCACCACCGACGGCGCGTTCCTCAACGCCAACTGGAACAACATCACCTCCGTGCAGGCGCTCAAGGGCGTCTGGCACATCGGTGTCTTCATCGACACCGTCACCACGGGCACCACCGTCTACCCGACCGTGCAGCCCCGGCTGACCGGCCCGGACGGGACGGTGTTCATCGGGTCGCTGTACACGATCACCAACGACTACGGGATCCAGCCGGCCTCCGAACTGCGCGAGCTGAAACTCGTCACCGACCTCGCCGTCGAGGGCATCCAGCTCACCAGCGGGCTCACCGGCATGCCCAATGCGTCGGTCTTCGACCAGTCGGGCACGTGGACGAAAGCCGTCGAACTGGACGACGCGGTGCTGCCGTTGTACTCGGTGCCGCGGGTGTCCGGTTCGCAGTGGGAGGTCGTCGGACAGATCGCCAAGGCGAGCATGTCGACCGCCGAGTTCGACGAGCGGGGCGTCTTCCGCTGGCGCAACCACACCCGCTTCGCCACCGCACCGACCGCCGCGGACCTCACCCTCACCTCGGTACGGGACATCGCCTCGCTCACCCTCACCGAGGAGATCGACGCCTGCCGCAACTACGTCAGCCAGCCGGCCAAGATCTGGGAGGACTTCGGCGTCGACTCGGGCACGACGTACTCCGACACCGTCGTGCGGACGGTCCCGGCGAACGGCACGCTGACGGTGTCGTACGTCATGGCGGACGAGGAGTTCGACATCGGCCCGCCGAGCACCGACGACGACTCGGTCACCACCGCCGGCAGCCAGGTGCGGTTCGCCACCACCAGGGCCGGCAGCACGGCGGTCAAGGGCGCGGTCGACGTCCTGACCCGCCGCGAGGACGGCTACCTGGTGGTCCGGTTCACCAACCGCACCGCCCAGGCCCTGTACACGGCGAAGAAGGACGGCACCGGGTCCGTCTACCTGGAGACGCTCAAGCCACGGGCGGATCCGGAGGACCGGTCGGCCGTCGCCTACGTGGCGGGGACGGCCAGCGAGCGGTTCTACGGCCGTCAGGAGCACACCGGCGACAGCACCGACTGGATCCAGGACCTGTCCTCCGCCCAGGCCATCGCCGACACGCTGTACGCCGCCGGGGCCTACCCGGTGCCGGTCATCGGGGACGTCGAGGTGCTGTACGACCCCCGGGTGCAGCTCGGGGACGTGATCAGGCTGACCGACGCCTCCGGCACCCTCCTGGACACCCTGGCCTGGGTGATCGGCATCAGTACGACGGCAGCAGCCGACGGCGGTGTGCAGCAGATCCTGACGCTGCGCGGCACCAGGCCCAACGGCACCCCCGCCGACAACGGGCTGACCCCCGACGCCCCCGCCGCCCCGCCCGTGGTGGTCCTGTCCACGTACGCGGCGGTCACCGCCGCCTTCCCGACCCTGTCCGCACTCACCGCCTCGGGCCTCACCTGGGGCGAGATCATGGAGTCCGCGTATGTCTGAGACGGCCGCCGATCCCGTCCCCGTCACCCTCGACGACGAGCAGCTCGCCCGGCTGGCGACCGCGGTCGCGGCCGGACTGGCCGAGTACCTGGCACCGGGGCCCCGGACAGCGGCGCCCACGGAGGTGACCGAGACCGTCACCGAACCGCCGGAGGACGGGGAACCGACCGACCCCGAAGCAGGCGACGGCGCGGACACCTCCGCTCCCACCGAGGAGGTCCCGCTGCCGGCGGACTCCGCGACGGAGACGGCGCCCACCGACCCCGCGTCCGCGGAGGAGTAGCCCTCCGCCCCGCCCCACCTCGCCCCGAGACCTCACCCCGAGCCGGTTCCGGCCGGGGTTTTCTCATGCCCGCATCCAGACCGGAAGGCACCCCATGGCCACACCCCTCTCCGCCGACGCCCTCCTGTCGGCCCTCGGAGCCGAAGGCGTCACCGTCGTCGAGCACGACGGCTGGCGCACCCACAACAGGGCCGGACACGGCGCCTGGGGCCCGGTGAACGGCGTGATCATCCACCACACCGTCACCTCCGGCACCGGCACCTCCGTCAGCATGTGCTTCAACGGCCGCTCCGACCTGCCCGGCCCGCTCTGCCACGGCGTCATCGCCAAGGACGGCACGGTCCACCTCGTCGGCAACGGCCGCGCCAACCACGCCGGCAGCGGCGACGGCGACGTCCTGAAGGCCGTCATCGCCGAGCGCCCCTCGCTGCCCGCGCCGAACCGGAACGACACCGACGGCAACGTCCACTTCTACGGCTTCGAGTGCGTCAACCTCGGCGACGGCAAGGACCCCTGGCCCGACGTCCAGCTGGACGCCATGGTCCGGGCGTCGGCCGCGCTGTGCCGGGCGCACGGCTGGAGCGCCCGGTCGGTCATCGGCCACAAGGAGTGGACGAACACGAAGATCGACCCGCGCGGTTTCGCCATGGCCGACTTCCGCAGCCGGGTCGCGGCCCGCCTCGCGACGCAGGCGCCCTCCCCCGGCACCCCCGCCCACCAGCCCTTCCCCGGTGCCCAGTGGTTCAGGAAGAACCCGAAGTCGGCGATCGTCACCGCGATGGGCAAGCGGCTGGTCGCGAGCGGCTGCTCGGCCTACGCGTCCGGCCCCGGCCCCCAGTGGACCGACGCCGACCGGGCGTCGTACGCGAAGTGGCAGCGCAGGCTCGGCTACACCGGCTCCTCGGCCGACGGCTGGCCCGGGGCGAAGTCCTGGTCTGCGCTCCAGGTCCCCTACGTGAAGGAGGTCTGACCCGTGACGGAACCGACCCGGCGCACCCTGCGCACCGTCGTGCAGACGGCCGTCGGCCTGTGCGTCCTGCTGCCGGCGGTCGTCGACGCCGCCGGCGTCCCGGACACCCTGCCCTGGGCCGCCGGCGCGCTCGCCGTCGCCGCCGCGGTCACCCGGGTGATGGCCGTGCCCGCCGTACAGGCGCTGCTGCCCTCGTGGCTGCGGTCGGGGGGAGCCGATGACCGACCCTGATCCGAACGACCCGATCACCGTCGCCCTGGAACTGGAGCGGCTGCGGGGCACGCTGGAGGCCGGGTTCGCCCGCGTCGACGGCGCGCTCGCGCTCCTCGTCCAGCGCAGCGACCAGACCGACAGGCAGCTCGCCGACCACGAGCAGCGGCTGGACGCCCTGGAACGGACCCGGTGGCCGCTGGCGAGCATCGGCGCGCTGGCCGCCGTGTCGGCGGTGGTCGTGACGGCGCTGGAGATCACCGCGCGCTGAGACAACGCCGAAGGGCGGTCACCCCGTACGAAACGGGGTGACCGCCCTTCAGGACTTCAGGACTTCAGGAACAACTACTACTGGTTGTACGGACCGTAGTCGTAGTCCTCCAGCGGAACGGCCTGGCCGGAGCCCGTGCCGAACGGCGAGTAGTCGATGTCGTCGTAGCCGACGGCCGAGTACATCGCGGCCTTCGCCTCCTCGGTCGGCTCGACCCGGATGTTGCGGTAGCGGGACAGACCCGTACCGGCCGGGATGAGCTTACCGATGATGACGTTCTCCTTCAGACCGATGAGGCTGTCGGACTTGGCGTTGATCGCCGCGTCCGTCAGGACTCGGGTCGTCTCCTGGAAGGAGGCCGCGGACAGCCACGACTCCGTCGCCAGCGACGCCTTCGTGATACCCATCAGCTGCGGACGGCCGGAGGCCGGGTGACCGCCCTCCTGGACCACACGACGGTTCTCGTGCTCGAACTTCGAGCGCTCGACCAGCTCGCCGGGCAGCAGCTCGGCGTCGCCGGACTCGATGATCGTCACGCGGCGCAGCATCTGCCGGATGATGATCTCGATGTGCTTGTCGTGGATCGACACACCCTGCGAGTTGTACACCTTCTGGACCTCGCCGACCAGGTGGACCTGGACGGCACGCTGACCCAGGATGCGCAGCACGTCGTGCGGGTTGGTGGCACCCACGGTGAGCTTCTGGCCCACCTCGACGTGCTCGCCCTCGCTGACCAGGAGACGGGCACGCTTGGAGATGGGGTAGGCCATCTCGTCGCTGCCGTCGTCCGGGGTGACGACGATCTTCTTGGTCTTCTCGGTCTCCTCGATCCGCACGCGGCCCTGGGCCTCGGAGATCGGGGCGACACCCTTCGGGGTACGGGCCTCGAAGAGCTCGACGACACGCGGCAGACCCTGGGTGATGTCGTCACCGGCCACACCACCGGTGTGGAAGGTACGCATCGTCAGCTGGGTACCGGGCTCACCGATGGACTGGGCGGCGATGATGCCGACCGCCTCACCGATGTCGACCAGCTTGCCGGTGGCCAGCGAGCGGCCGTAGCACATGGCGCAGGTGCCGACGGCGGACTCGCAGGTCAGGACCGAGCGGGTCTTGACCTCGGAGACGCCACGGGCGACCAGCTCGTCGATGAGCACGTCACCGAGGTCGGT
This sequence comes from Streptomyces sp. NPDC048278, assembly GCF_040652195.1. Lineage (NCBI taxonomy): Bacteria > Bacillati > Actinomycetota > Actinomycetes > Kitasatosporales > Streptomycetaceae > Streptomyces > Streptomyces sp. NPDC048278. The sequence continues at coordinate 17,655 of NZ_JBEZLP010000050.1, read as the reverse complement.
GTTGGCCGGGGCCAGCACCACGCCGTCGACGACGATGTCCTCGGCCAGCGCACGGGCGTACACGCTGGTCTCGACGTTGTCCGCCTTGCGCAGCACGCCGTCCGCGCCGACCTCGGCGATGTGCAGCTTGAGGCCGCGCTCGGTGCCGCAGTCCTCCTCGCGGATGATGACGTCCTGCGAGACGTCCACCAGACGACGGGTCAGGTAACCCGAGTCGGCGGTACGCAGGGCGGTGTCGGCCAGACCCTTACGGGCACCGTGCGTGGAGATGAAGTACTCAAGGACGGACAGGCCCTCACGGAAGGACGCCTTGATCGGACGCGGGATGGTCTCGTTCTTGGCGTTCGACACCAGACCACGCATACCGGCGATCTGCCGCATCTGCATCATGTTTCCTCGGGCACCCGAGTCAACCATCATGAAGATGGGGTTCGTCTTGGGGAAGTTCTCGTTCATCGCCTCGGCGACCTCGTTGGTCGCCTTGGTCCAGATCGCGATGAGCTCCTGAGTGCGCTCTTCCTTGGTGATCAGACCGCGCTCGTACTGCTTCTGGACCTTCTCGTCCTGGGCCTCGTAGCCGGCGACGATCGCCTTCTTGGCCTCGGGGACGACGACGTCGGAGATGGCCACGGTGACACCGGAGCGGGTGCCCCAGTAGAAGCCGGCCGCCTTCAGGTTGTCGAGCGTCGCCGCCACGATGACCTTGGGGTAGCGCTCCGCCAGGTCGTTGACGATCTCGCCGAGCTGCTTCTTGCCCACCGAGTAGTCGACGAACGGGTAGTCCTCGGGCAGCAGCTCGTTGAAGAGCGCGCGGCCCAGGGTGGTGCGCAGCCGGAAGGTGTCACCGGTCTGGTACTCCGGCTCGCCCTCCTCGACGGCCGGCGGGGTCCAGCCGCGCGGCGGGATGGTGCCCACCGGGAAGCGGATGTCGATCGCCGACTGCAGGGCCAGCTCGCCGGCGTCGAACGCCATGGTCGCCTCGGCCGTGGAGCCGAACGCACGGCCCTCGCCCTTGGTGTCACGGAGTTCGCCGTCGGTGGTGAGGAAGAACAGACCGAGGACCATGTCCTGGGTCGGCATCGTCACCGGACGGCCGTCGGCGGGCTTGAGGATGTTGTTCGAGGACAGCATCAGGATGCGGGCCTCGGCCTGCGCCTCCGCGGACAGCGGCAGGTGCACGGCCATCTGGTCACCGTCGAAGTCCGCGTTGAACGCGGTGCAGACGAGCGGGTGGATCTGGATGGCCTTGCCCTCGACCAGCTGCGGCTCGAAGGCCTGGATGCCGAGGCGGTGCAGGGTGGGCGCACGGTTCAGCAGCACCGGGTGCTCGGCGATGACCTCTTCGAGGACGTCGTACACGACGGTACGGCCGCGCTCCACCATGCGCTTGGCGGACTTGATGTTCTGCGCGTGGTTCAGGTCGACCAGGCGCTTCATCACGAACGGCTTGAAGAGCTCCAGCGCCATGGCCTTGGGCAGACCGCACTGGTGCAGCTTCAGCTGCGGGCCGACGACGATGACGGAACGCGCCGAGTAGTCGACTCGCTTGCCGAGCAGGTTCTGACGGAAACGACCCTGCTTGCCCTTGAGCATGTCGCTCAGGGACTTCAGCGGGCGGTTGCCGGGACCGGTGACCGGGCGACCACGACGACCGTTGTCGAAGAGGGCGTCCACGGCCTCCTGGAGCATGCGCTTCTCGTTGTTCACGATGATCTCGGGCGCACCGAGGTCGAGAAGCCGCTTCAGGCGGTTGTTGCGGTTGATGACACGGCGGTACAGGTCGTTCAGGTCGGAGGTCGCGAAGCGGCCACCGTCCAGCTGCACCATCGGGCGGAGGTCCGGCGGGATGACCGGCACGCAGTCGAGCACCATGCCCTTGGGGCTGTTGCTGGTCTGCAGGAACGCGGAGACGACCTTGAGGCGCTTGAGCGCACGGGTCTTCTTCTGGCCCTTGCCGGTGCGGATGATCTCGCGGAGCTTCTCGGCCTCCTCGTCGAGGTCGAAGGACTCCAGGCGCTTCTGCAGCGCCGCGGCACCCATCGAGCCGTCGAAGTACGTGCCGAAGCGGTCACGCAGCTCGCGGTAGAGGAGCTCGTCGCCCTCCAGGTCCTGGACCTTGAGGTTCTTGAAGCGGGTCCACACCTCGTCGAGGCGGTCGATCTCGCGCTGCGAACGGTCGCGCAGCTGCTTCATCTCACGCTCGGCACCCTCGCGCACCTTGCGGCGCACGTCGGCCTTGGCGCCCTCGGCCTCCAGCTCGGCCAGGTCGCTTTCCAGCTTCTTGGCGCGGGCCTCCAGGTCGGCGTCCCGGCGGTTCTCGACCTGCTGGCGCTCCACGGAGACGTGCGCCTCCAGGGAGGGCAGGTCGCGGGTGCGGCGCTCCTCGTCGACGAACGTGATCATGTACGCCGCGAAGTAGATGACCTTCTCGAGGTCCTTGGGAGCCAGGTCGAGCAGGTAGCCCAGCCGGCTCGGGACACCCTTGAAGTACCAGATGTGCGTGACGGGCGCGGCCAGCTCGATGTGGCCCATCCGCTCACGGCGCACCTTGGCGCGGGTCACCTCGACGCCGCAGCGCTCACAGATGATGCCCTTGAAGCGGACGCGCTTGTACTTGCCGCAGTAGCACTCCCAGTCCCGGGTGGGGCCGAAGATCTTCTCGCAGAAGAGCCCGTCCTTTTCCGGCTTGAGGGTGCGGTAGTTGATCGTCTCGGGCTTCTTGACCTCGCCGTGGCTCCACTGACGGATGTCGTCCGCGGTGGCCAGGCCGATCCGGAGCTCGTCGAAGAAGTTGACGTCGAGCACTATGCGTCAATCCCTCTCAGGGTTGTGAGTCTTCAGGTCTGAAACGGGGGCCTGGGGGTCGGCGGGCCCTGATGGCTCAGGGCCCGCCGGACTCCCGTCAGACCTCTTCGACGCTGCTCGGCTCGCGCCGGGACAGGTCGATGCCGAGCTCCTCCGCCGCGCGGAAGACGTCCTCGTCGGTGTCACGCATCTCGATGGACATACCGTCGCTGGACAGCACCTCCACGTTCAGGCAGAGCGACTGCATCTCCTTGATGAGGACCTTGAAGGACTCGGGGATGCCGGGCTCGGGGATGTTCTCGCCCTTGACGATGGCCTCGTAGACCTTCACGCGGCCGGTGACGTCGTCGGACTTGATGGTGAGCAGTTCCTGGAGCGCGTAGGCGGCGCCGTAGGCCTCGAGGGCCCACACCTCCATCTCGCCGAAGCGCTGGCCACCGAACTGCGCCTTACCACCCAGCGGCTGCTGGGTGATCATCGAGTACGGGCCGGTCGACCGGGCGTGCAGCTTGTCGTCGACCAGGTGGTGGAGCTTGAGGATGTACATGTAGCCGATGGAGATCGGGTCCGGGAACGGCTCACCGGAGCGGCCGTCGAACAGCCGCGCCTTGCCGGTCGGCTGCACCAGGCGGTCGCCGTCGCGGTTCGGGATGGTGTGCTGCAGCAGACCCGCCAGCTCGTCCTCGCGGGCACCGTCGAAGACCGGGGTCGCGACGTTGGTGCGCGGGGCGACCTGGTCGGCGCCGATGGCCTGGAGCCGCTGGGCCCAGTCGTCGGCGAGACCGGAGACGTCCCAGCCGCGGCTGGCGAGCCAGCCGAGGTGGATCTCCAGGACCTGTCCCGGGTTCATTCGGGACGGCACACCGAGCGGGTTGAGGATGATGTCGACCGGGGTGCCGTCCTCCAGGAACGGCATGTCCTCGATCGGCAGGATCTTGGAGATGACACCCTTGTTGCCGTGCCGGCCGGCGAGCTTGTCGCCGTCGGTGATCTTGCGCTTCTGCGCGACGTAGACGCGGACCAGCTGGTTCACGCCCGGCGGCAGCTCGTCGCCCTCCTCGCGGTCGAAGACGCGCACACCGATGACCTTGCCGGTCTCGCCGTGCGGCACCTTCAGCGAGGTGTCACGGACCTCACGGGCCTTCTCACCGAAGATCGCGCGCAGCAGGCGCTCCTCCGGCGTCAGCTCGGTCTCACCCTTCGGGGTGACCTTGCCGACCAGGATGTCACCGGCGATGACCTCGGCGCCGATGCGGATGATGCCGCGCTCGTCGAGGTCGGCGAGGACCTCCTCGGAGACGTTCGGGATGTCCCGGGTGATCTCCTCGGGGCCGAGCTTGGTGTCACGGGCGTCGACCTCGTGCTCCTCGATGTGGATCGAGGAGAGGACGTCGTCCTGCACGAGGCGCTGCGACAGGATGATCGCGTCCTCGTAGTTGTGACCCTCCCACGGCATGAACGCCACGAGCAGGTTCTTGCCCAGCGCCATCTCGCCGTTCTGGGTGGCGGGACCGTCGGCGAGGACCTGGCCCTCGATGATCCGGTCGCCCTCCAGGACGATGACCTTCTGGTTGACCGAGGTGCCCTGGTTGGAACGGGCGAACTTGGCCAGGCGGTACGTGATGTACGTGCCGTCGTCGTTGGCGGTGGTGATGTAGTCCGCGGAGACCTCCTGGACCACACCGGGCTTCTCGGCCTTGACCACGTCGCCGGCGTCGACCGCGGAGCGGTACTCCATGCCGGTGCCGACGAGCGGGGACTCGCTCTTGATCAGCGGCACGGCCTGGCGCATCATGTTCGCGCCCATGAGGGCACGGTTGGCGTCGTCGTGCTCCAGGAACGGGATCATGGCGGTCGCGACCGACACCATCTGGCGCGGCGAGACGTCCATGTAGTCCACGTCGTCACCGGCGACGTAGTCGACCTCGCCGCCACGGCGGCGGACGAGGACACGGGCCTCGGAGAAGCGCATGTCGTCGTTGAGGCCGGCGTTGGCCTGCGCGATGACGAAGCGGTCCTCCTCGTCGGCGGTCAGGTAGTCGACCTCGTCGGTGACCTGGCCGTCGACGACCTTGCGGTACGGGGTCTCGACGAAACCGAACGCGTTGACCCGGCCGTAGGAGGCGAGCGAGCCGATCAGGCCGATGTTCGGGCCTTCGGGGGTCTCGATCGGGCACATGCGGCCGTAGTGCGACGGGTGCACGTCACGGACCTCGAAGCCGGCCCGCTCACGGGAGAGACCACCCGGGCCAAGAGCCGACAGACGGCGCTTGTGGGTGAGACCCGACAGCGGGTTGTTCTGGTCCATGAACTGGGACAGCTGGCTGGTGCCGAAGAACTCCTTGATGGAGGCGACGACCGGCCGGATGTTGATCAGGGTCTGCGGCGTGATCGCCTCGACGTCCTGCGTGGTCATGCGCTCGCGGACGACGCGCTCCATACGGGCCAGGCCGGTACGGACCTGGTTCTGGATGAGCTCGCCGACGCTGCGCAGACGACGGTTGCCGAAGTGGTCGATGTCGTCGGTCTCGACGACGATCGTGCCACCGCTGTCGCCGACCGTCTCGGTCTCGCCCGCGTGCAGCTTGACCAGGTACTTGATCGTCGAGATGACGTCCTCGACGGTCAGCACACCGGCGTCCAGCGGGGCGTCCGCGCCCAGCTTCTTGTTGACCTTGTAGCGGCCGACCTTGGCGAGGTCGTAGCGCTTCGGGTTGAAGTACAGGTTCTCGAGCAGCGTCTGCGCGGCCTCACGCGTGGGGGGCTCGCCCGGACGCAGCTTGCGGTAGATGTCGAGCAGCGCGTCGTCCTGGCCCTGGGTGTGGTCCTTCTCCAGGGTGGCGCGCATGGACTCGTACTCGCCGAACTCCTCGAGGATCTGCTCGGTGGTCCAGCCGAGCGCCTTGAGCAGCACGGTGACCGACTGCTTGCGCTTGCGGTCGATGCGGACACCGACCATGTCGCGCTTGTCGATCTCCATCTCCAGCCAGGCACCCCGGGAGGGGATGATCTTGGCGGAGAAGATGTCCTTGTCGGACGTCTTGTCGATGGACGAGTCGAAGTAGACACCGGGGGAACGGACCAGCTGCGACACCACGACACGCTCGGTGCCGTTGATGACGAAGGTGCCCTTGTTCGTCATGAGCGGGAAGTCGCCCATGAAGACCGTCTGGGACTTGATCTCACCGGTCTCGTTGTTGGTGAACTCGGCCGTGACGAAGAGCGGGGCGGCGTACGTGAAGTCGCGCTCCTTGCACTCGTCGATGCTGTTCTTCGGCGGCTCGAAGCGGTGGTCGCGGAACGTCAGCGACATCGACCCGGAGAAGTCCTCGATCGGGGAGATCTCCTCGAAGATCTCCTCCAGACCGGACTTGGTGGGGACGTCCTGACCGGACTCCAGAGCCTCCTCGACCCGACTCTGCCAGGCGGTGTTGCCGAGCAGCCAGTCGAAGCTCTCGGTCTGCAGCGCGAGCAGGTTGGGAACCTCGAGAGGCTCCTTGATCTTTGCAAAGGAGATGCGCAGCGGGGCGGTGCTGGCGCCGTTGTTCATATTCGCGTTCGAGGCAGTGCGCGAGGCGGCCAAGAGGGGGTCCTTCCGAGGGCTCGGACTCACTACGCGCTCCCCGGTCCCTTCCCGGACACAGAGACAGAAACCCCAGTTCAGAGGAGGTTCGGTCGTCGGCATTCGGGTGAGGGCAGACCCCTGGTGACGGGCAGGGGAAGGCTAACAGGCAGCGCAAAGGGTCAGTGTAGCCACTTGGCACACTGATGTCCAGTCCCCATTTTCTGAGACCCTCTTCATCGTCAACGCCTGCGTCATGCCTGCCCTCAACGCACGTTGATACTGCCCTCTTCGTCGCCGATCCATGCCTCGGATTCGGACCGTTCTGGCGACGCGTCCTGAGAATTGCGCGCTGCGTGCGGTTCGTCAAGGCCCCTCTGCGCAAACCCGGTGCGCCGGAGACACGACGAAGATCACCATACCCCCCGCCGTCACAGGTGCAAGGCAACCGAGGTCGGCCTCCCGGGAACGCCGAAGAGCGACCACCCGGATGGATGATCGCTCTTCGCGGTCTGCGCGTTACAGCCCCCGAGGGGGTGTTTCAGCACACAGAGGTCTGGACGACCTCGGAGGTGTTACTTGACCTCGACGGAGGCGCCGGCGCCCTTGAGGGACTCGGCGGCCTTCTCGGCGGCGTCCTTGGCGACCTTCTCGAGGACGGGCTTCGGGGCGCCGTCCACGAGGTCCTTGGCCTCCTTCAGGCCGAGGGAGGTCAGCTCACGCACGACCTTGATGACCTGGATCTTCTTGTCGCCGGCACCGGTGAGGATGACGTCGAACTCGTCCTTCTCCTCCTCCTGCGGGGCGGCGGCGGCCGGGCCGGCCGGGCCCGCGACGGCAACCGCGGCGGCGGCGGTGACGTCGAACTTCTCCTCGAACGCCTTCACGAACTCGGAGAGCTGGATCAGGGTCATCGTCTCGAACTCGGCGAGCAGTTCGTCCTGGGTGAGAGCCACGATGGCTTTCCTTCCACTAATTCGGCTGGTGCCGTATGTACATGTCTGGCGGGCGTACGTTCGGCCCGCTACGACCGTTGCCTGCGGCGGGCTGCCTCAGGCGGCGGTCATTTCGCGAGCCGAGTTACTCGGCACCGCCCTGCTCGTCCTGCTTGGCGCGAAGCGCGTCCACGGTGCGGACGAGCTTCGACGGGAGCGCCTGGAAGACCTGAGCAGCCTGCGTCTGCTTGCCCTTCAGGGCGCCCGCCAGCTTGGCGAGCAGAACCTCGCGGGACTCGAGGTCCGCAAGCTTCTTGATCTCGTCGGCGGACAGCGCCTTGCCGTCAAGGACACCGCCCTTGATGACGAGGTTCGGGTTGTCCTTGGCGAAGTCACGAAGACCCTTCGCCGACGTCACCGGGTCACCGGTGATGAAGGCAACCGCCGTCGGACCGTTGAACAGGTCGTCGAGCGTGGAGATCCCGGCCTCGTTGGCCGCGATCTTGGTCAGCGTGTTCTTCACCACGGCGTACTGGGCGTCGTCACCGAGCGACCGGCGCAGCGTCTTGAGCTGCGCCACGGTGAGACCCCGGTACTCGGTCAGCACGGCGGCGTTCGAGCTGCGGAACTGCTCCGTCAGCTCGGCTACCGCGGCAGCCTTGTCGGGCCTTGCCATAGAGCGTCGGCCTCCTTCCGGGTGATGAGGACCGCTCAGAAGGGGCTGGGGAAAACGAAACGCCCCGGCGCAGGCGCACGGGGCGTAGCTCGACCGAAATCACATACGCGACGCATGCGGCTCCGGGAGCACTTCCACAGTCACCTGCGCGGGTCGTCCGCGGTTCAGCGGATCCTTCGGCCACCGCACACTCTTACGAGCACACGGCAACGACCAGCGGTCTTTGGCTTCTCCGAAAGAGTACGGGACCTGTGCACTGTCGAGCAAATCGGCCCCTGCCGCCGACCGCTCAGGAGGTCAGGCCGGTCGCGCCCTGCTTCTTGAGCAGCGACTTGAAGTCCTCGGTGTCGCCGGCCGGGGGCTTACGGGCGCTGACCTTCACGCCGTAGTCGCTGTAGTGCGCGGTCTGGGTCATCGTGCCGGTCGCCGTGGCGGCCTTCTCGGTCTTCTTGACCAGCAGGTCCTGGTCGTTGACCCAGATGTCGACGGTCTCGGTGGTGACGCCGGCCTGGGTGAGCTGCTTCTTCAGGGCGGCCAGCTGGTCCGCCGTGAGGCTGCTGCTCCGCCCGGCCAGGTCGGCCACGCCCACGGTGCCCGCGTAGTGGGTGGTGGCCTGGCCGTCGACCGTCTCCGCGCCGACCTTGCGCACGTCGCCGGAGGCCAGCAGCATCTGCACCGACTTGTTGGGCGTGGTGTTCTGCATCTGGTCCTTGAGCAGGGCGCCCGACCCGCCGGCGACGGAGGCCAGGTCGCCGTACCCGTACCGGATCCAGTGCCTGCCGCCCGTCTGCGCGGCGAACGTGTCGCTCATCTTCGCGTAGTAGGCGTCGGGCAGGTAGCGGGCCTCCATCGACGTCGTACCGAGCTTGCGCATCAGCTCGGCCGTGCTGCCGCCGGTGTAGGTGATGGTGACGGTGCCGGATATGCCGTCGTCCCAGGCGAGGCTGCCGTCCGTCGTCATGGACAGCAGCGAGCCCATGGTCGTGGTGGAGCGGACCCGGGCGGAGTCGGCCTTGTCGGTGGACTTCTCCGCGGAGCGCAGCGCGGCGATGGGGCTGACCCTGGTCGCGGCGCGGGCCCCCGCCTTGTCCTCCTTGCCGGAACCGCCGGAACCGCCGGAACCGCCGGAACCGCCGGAACCGCCGGAACCTGCCGAGCCCCCGGAGCCCCCCGCTGAGCTGCAGGCGGCCACTCCGGTCAGCGCGACCGCCACCGCGACCGCGACGGCCGTACGACGCACTCGCCTGCTCTTCATCCCACCCACCCCCATGAAGGTCCCGTCCCCCGGTCCCGTACCCCGACGCTAACCCAGGGCACCGACAACGCGCGGGGAGTCGCTCAAACATCAGGACGGGCCCCGCAACCTCTCGGTTGCGGGGCCCGTCCTGTTGGTGTCGCGTCCCTGACGCGGCTACCAGACCGAGCGCGGGGCTCAGACGGCGGCCGGGTCCTCCTCGTTGAGGAGGTTGCGGGTGCGGTTCGGGTCGACCGGGATGCCGGGGCCCATGGTGGTGCTGACCGCGGCCTTCTTGATGTAGCGGCCCTTGGCGGCGGACGGCTTCAGACGGAGGATCTCCTCCAGCGCGGCGCCGTAGTTCTCCACCAGCTTGTCGTCCTCGAAGGACGTCTTGCCGATGATGAAGTGCAGGTTCGAGTGCTTGTCGACGCGGAACTCGATCTTGCCGCCCTTGATCTCGGTCACAGCCTTGGCGGTGTCCGGGGTCACGGTGCCGGTCTTCGGGTTCGGCATCAGACCACGCGGGCCGAGGACGCGGCCGAGGCGGCCGACCTTGCCCATGAGGTCCGGGGTGGCGACGACGGCGTCGAAGTCCAGACGGCCCTTCGCCACCTCGTCGATCAGTTCGTCGGCGCCGACGATGTCGGCGCCCGCGGCACGCGCGGCCTCGGCACGGTCACCGGTCGCGAAGACCAGGACCCGGGCGGTCTTGCCGGTGCCGTGCGGGAGGTTCACGGTGCCACGGACCATCTGGTCGGCCTTGCGCGGGTCGACACCCAGGCGGAAGGCGACCTCGACGGTGCCGTCGAACTTGGTCGTGGAGGTCTCCTTGGCGAGACGGACGGCCTCGAGCGGGGCGTACAGCTTCTCCCGGTCGATCTTCTCGTCCGCAGCGCGGAGAGCCTTGCTGCGCTTGCTCACAACTTGCTCCTGTGTGTTCCGAAGGAGTCGTGGTGTACGGGCCGAGCAGGCCCTACCACGGTGGTTCTACGAAGGTGGGGTTCAGCCCTCGACCGTGATGCCCATGGAACGGGCGGTGCCGGCGATGATCTTCGACGCGGCGTCCAGGTCGTTGGCGTTCAGGTCGGGAAGCTTCGTCTGGGCGATCTCCCGGACCTGGTCCTGGGTGATCTTGGCGACCTTGGTCTTGTGCGGCTCGCCGGAGCCCTTCTCGACACCAGCGGCCTTGAGGATCATCTTCGCGGCCGGCGGGGTCTTGGTGACGAAGGTGAAGGAACGGTCCTCGTAGACCGTGATCTCCACCGGGATGACCCAACCGCGCTGCGACTCGGTCGCGGCGTTGTAGGCCTTGCAGAACTCCATGATGTTGACGCCGTGCTGACCGAGCGCGGGGCCGACCGGCGGGGCCGGGTTCGCCGCACCGGCGTTGATCTGGAGCTTGATGAGCCCCGTGACCTTCTTCTTCTTGGGAGGCATAGCTCTCCGGGTCCTTTCATTTCGGGTCCTGCCTACGCGAGGGGACCAACCCGAACGCAGGCATACCGCACAACGATAACGGGTATGGATGCGCGGCCAAAAACCGAGCAGGTCAGGGGCCGGGAAAAGGCGCCTGACCTGACACGGACGTCAATCGGGGAGCCCCGAAAGGGGCGCTGGGGGTACCCCCGGCCGAAGGCTGGGGGAGGAACTGCGCGAACAGCCCCCACCGGCCCGCTGCTGAGGTACTACCTCAGTTCTTCTGGATCTGGTCGAACGACAGCTCCACCGGCGTCTCACGCCCGAAGATCTCCACCAGACCCTTGACCTTCTTGGAGTCCGGGTTGATCTCGTTGATCGTCGCCTGCAGCGTGGCGAACGGACCGTCGGTCACCGTCACCGAGTCGCCCACCTCGAAGTCCAGCACCTGGACCTCGACCTTGCGCTGCGGAACCGGCTTGCCCTCGGCCTCCGCCGCCTCGCGCGCCGCCTTCTCCTCGGCCTCCGGCGCGAGCATCTTGACGATCTCGTCCAGAGTCAGCGGGTAGGGGTCGTACGCGTTGCCGACGAAGCCGGTGACGCCGGGGGTGTTGCGGACAACACCCCAGGACTCGTTGGTCAGGTCCATGCGGACGAGCACGTAACCGGGCAGCTTGTTCTGCTTGATGGTCTTGCGGTCGCCGTTCTTGATCTGGACGACCTCTTCCTGCGGCACCTCGGCCTGGAAGATGTAGTCCTCGACGTTCAGCGAGACGGCGCGCTGCTCAAGGTTGGTCTTCACGCGGTTCTCGTAACCGGCGTACGTGTGGATGACGTACCACTCGCCGGGGAGCAGCCGCAGTTCCTCGCGGAGCGCCTGGACGGGGTCGACCGGCTCGGCGGGCTCTTCCTCGACGACGTCCTCGACCTCTTCGGTCTCGTCGGCGTCCTCGTCCTCCACCGCGTCCTCGTCCTCGACGTGGACGGCGGTCTCCTCGGCCGGCTCCCCCAGTTCGGCCTCGGCAGCCTCGAACTCGTCCTGCTCGTCCGCGCCCTCGACGATGTCCAGCTCGTCTTCGACGGCCTCTTCGGGCTCGACGGCCTCGACGGCGTCGTTCAGGTTCGGGTCAGACACGATGGCTGCTTCTTCCTGGATACATAGGGGTGGAACATGCGAAAACGGGCGCCGGTACCACGGCGCCCTTCGCTCTGTGCTCAGCCGAAGACGTACTTGGCCGCGTGGTTGAGTCCATAGTCAATCACGGTCACCAGAGCGATCATGATGGCGACGAAGAAGATCACCACGGTGGTGTACGACGTCAGCTGGTTTCGAGTCGGCCAGACGACCTTGCGGAGCTCCGCGATGATCTGGCGGTAGAAGGTGGCAAGGCGCTTCAGCGGACCCTTCTTGGCCCGCTTGCCGCCCTTGCGGCCCTTCTTCTTGGACTCCTGCACCTCGTCGGCATCAGGCGTGTCGATGGAGCCCACGGCGTCCGTCATTCGTCCTCACCTGGTCCCGGGTCATGGCCGTGCCGCGCCCGGTTTCTGGAGCCGCACGGCGGTGCAATGCTTGTACGTACATGCGCACACATCCTGGCGGTGTGTGTAGCAGGGCCGGAGGGACTTGAACCCCCAACCGCCGGTTTTGGAGACCGGTGCTCTACCAATTGAGCTACGACCCTTTGCTGTGTCCCCAACGTACCGCATCCGACCGGGTGCCCGGTGTGCACCTGCTCAGGCACGGCTGCTGAAGGCCAACGAGTGGAGAGTGTACGTGGTCCGCGGCGCCGCGTCGAACAGAAAGTGGCAGTCCGGGCCGACCGTACGGAAGATCGTCCTGGCCCGGGGGCGGATCCGCACGCTTGTTCATGGTTCGGCCCGTAGTTGTTCAGTCCGTGAAACCGGCGTGCCGGGCAGGTTTCCGGTCTGAAACGATGGGCCCCATGAGCGCTGCAACCCCTCCCACCGAGCGCCGGGTCTCCGCCCGAGTCGGCGCGATCTCCGAGTCCGCCACCCTCGCCGTGGACGCCAAGGCCAAGGCCCTCAAGGCCGCCGGACGCCCGGTGATCGGCTTCGGCGCCGGTGAGCCCGACTTCCCGACGCCGGACTACATCGTCGAGGCCGCCATCGAGGCGTGCAAGAACCCGAAGTACCACCGCTACACCCCGGCCGGGGGCCTGCCCGAGCTGAAGACCGCGATCGCCGCGAAGACGCTGCGGGACTCCGGCTACGAGGTCGACGCCTCCCAGGTCCTCGTCACCAACGGCGGCAAGCAGGCCATCTACGAGGCCTTCGCCGCGATCCTCGACCCGGGCGACGAGGTCATCGTCCCCGCCCCGTACTGGACGACGTACCCGGAGTCCATCCGCCTGGCCGGCGGTGTCCCGGTCGAGGTCGTCGCGGACGAGACCACCGGCTACCGCGTCTCCGTGGAGCAGCTGGAGGCGGCCCGCACCGAGAAGACGAAGGTCGTGCTCTTCGTCTCCCCGTCGAACCCGACCGGCGCGGTCTACACCGAGGCCGAGACCGAGGCGATCGGCCGCTGGGCCGTGGAGCACGGCCTGTGGGTCCTCACGGACGAGATCTACGAGCACCTGGTCTACGGCGACGCGAAGTTCACCTCGCTGCCGGCGGTCCTGCCCGAGCTGCGCGACAAGTGCATCGTCGTCAACGGCGTGGCGAAGACGTACGCCATGACCGGCTGGCGGGTCGGCTGGGTCATCGGCCCCAAGGACGTCGTCAAGGCGGCCACGAACCTCCAGTCCCACGCCACGTCCAACGTCTCCAACGTGGCGCAGGTCGCCGCCCTGGCCGCCGTCACCGGTGACCTGGACGCCGTGGCGAAGATGCGCGAGGCCTTCGACCGGCGCCGCCAGACGATCGTCCGGATGCTCAACGAGATCGACGGCGTGGTCTGCCCCGAGCCCGAGGGCGCCTTCTACGTCTACCCGTCGGTCAAGGCGCTGCTCGGCAAGGAGATCCGCGGGAAGCGCCCGCAGGACTCGGTCGAGCTGGCCGCGCTGATCCTGGAGGAGGCCGAGGTCGCGGTCGTCCCCGGCGAGGCCTTCGGCACGCCCGGCTACCTGCGCCTGTCGTACGCGCTCGGCGACGAGGACCTCGTCGAGGGCGTGAGCCGGATGCAGAAGCTGCTGGCCGAGGCCAAGGACTGACGTTCTTCCCGAACCCCCGCTCCACGCGCGCGTACGGGCCGCTCCCTCCGGGGAGCGGCCCGTTCTCGTTGCGTTCTCGTTGCGTTCTCGGGTGGGTTCCCGCGTGGGTTCCCGCGTGGGTTCCCGCGTGGGTTCCCGCGTGGGTTCTCGTGTGCGAGCAAGGCCACTAATGGGGAATCGGCTACCGGTACGGCGGTCGCGTACGGCAGGATCCTGGAATGGAGCACGTACGTGATGTCTCTGAGCTGCCGAAAGCTCATCTGCATCTGCATTTCACCGGTTCGATGCGGCCGGGAACCGTCCTGGAACTGGCCGACAAGTACGGCGTACGCCTCCCCGAGGCGCTCACCGAGGCCCTGACCAGCGGCGAACCACCGAGACTGCGGGCCACCGACGAACGGGGCTGGTTCCGCTTCCAGCGCCTGTACGACGCCGCGCGCTCCTGCCTGAGAGAGCCCGAGGACATCCGGCGCCTGGTCCGGGAGGCCGCCGAGGAGGACCTGAAGGACGGCTCGCGCTGGCTGGAGATCCAGGTGGACCCGACCTCGTACGCCCCGCGCCTGGGCGGTCTGATCCCGGCCCTGGAGATCATCCTGGACGCGGTCGAGACGACCTCCCGGGAGACCGGTCTCGGCATGCGCGTCCTGGTGGCCGCGAACCGCATGAAGCACCCCCTGGACGCACGCACGCTGGCCCGGCTCGCGGTCCGGTACGCGGACCGGGGCGTGGTCGGCTTCGGGCTGTCGAACGACGAGCGGCGGGGCATGGCCCGGGACTTCGACCGGGCGTTCCACATCGCGCGCGAGGGCGGCCTGCTGGCGGCCCCGCACGGCGGCGAGCTGACCGGCCCGGCGTCGGTCCGGGACTGCCTGGACGACCTGAACGCCTCCCGGATCGGGCACGGCGTGCGGGCGGCGGAGGACCCGAGGCTGCTCAAGCGCCTGGCGGACCGGGAGATCACCTGCGAGGTGTGCCCGGCCTCCAACGTGGCCCTGGGCGTCTACGAGAAGCCCGAGGACGTCCCGCTGCGCACCCTCTTCGAGGCGGGCGTCCCGATGGCCCTGGGCGCCGACGACCCGCTCCTGTTCGGCTCCCGGCTGGCCGCGCAGTACGACATCGCGCGCGTGCACCACGCCTTCACCGACGCCGAACTGGCGGAACTGGCCCGCCAGTCGGTCCGGGGTTCGGCGGCACCGCAGGACGTGCAGGCCGGGCTCCTGGCGGACATCGACGCCTGGCTGGTCGCCCCGGTGTCCTGATTCCCGGTGTTCCCGGTGTTCCGGGTACTCCCGGTCACGCACCGGTGGCGGAGAGCCCGCCGAGCAGAGTGCGGGCGATGCGCGCGGCGAACGCGTCGACCGGCGGGCGCTCGCCGGTCTCCGTCGCCTCGTAGGAGAAGACGCGCTGGACACAGGCGCCGAGGAGCAGGGCGGCGGCGGCTGACGTGTCGGCGTCGGCCCGGATCCGGCCGTGCGCCTTCTCGGCGCGCAGGTAGCCGTCCAGGGCCCTCATCGGCACGTGCGGTCCCGCCCCGATGGTGCGCAGCTTGTCGTCGAGCTTCCGCTTGAGCTGCTGCTCGGCGTAGAGGGAGGCGGCGATCGGGAAGCTCGCCTCGTAGAAGAGGGCCGCCTGACGGGCGATCTGGGTGAGGTTGTCCTCCAGGCTGCCCCGGCCGGGTTCGACGGTGAGCTCGCCGAGCAGCGGGAGAAGCCGCGGCAGCCGCTCGGTGAGCACGTGCACGAACAGCTCTTCCTTGCTGGGGAAGTACTTGTAGAGGGCCGCCTCGGAGCAGCCGGCCGCCCTGGCGATCTCCTTGGTGGTGGCACGGGCGAGCCCGACGGTGCCCATCAGCTCGTGAGCGGCGTCGAGGATGCGGACGCGGGCCGGTTTCTGCTCCATGGCATCCAAGGATCACATGCCCCTTCCTGCGGCTTCGCCGGACTTCCCCGAAGGGCCTTGACTGGTGAGTGAATACTTACCCACTCTAGGAGGAGACACGGGTGAGTGAATACTCACCCACCACCTTTCTGCTGTGCTGGAACGGGAGCAGTCATGAATCTCACTGTGTTCGGCGCGACCGGCGGGATCGGCCGGGAGCTGGTCCGTCAGGCGCTGGCGTCCGGCCACCGGGTCACGGCGGTCGTCCGCGACCCCGCCCGGCTGACCGTGACCGGCTCCGGCCTGGAGGTGGTCCGCGCTGACCTCACCGACCCCGAGGTGATCCGCCCGGCAGTGTCCGGCCGGAACGCGGTCCTGTCCGGCCTGGGCCCGCGCAGCCGCGGCGACGCCGGCGTCGCCGCCCGGCTGACCCGCACGGTCCTGGCCGCCATGGAGGCGGAGGCCGTACGACGGCTGGTGGTGGTCAGCGCCGCCCCGGTGGGCCCGGAACCGGACGACGGCCTCCTGGACCGCTCCATGCGCGGTCTGGTCTCCGCCGTCCTCAAGCCGGTCTACGACGACCTGCGCGAGATGGAGGCCGAACTGTCCCGCAGCGGCACCGACTGGACGTCCGTACGCCCGCCGCGCCTGCAGGACAAGCCGCTGACCGGTACCTACCGCACGGTGGTGGGCGGCTTCCCGCGCAAGGGGCGCTTCATCGCGCGGGCGGACGTGGCCCACGCGATGCTCGCGATGGTCGAGGACGTGGGGACCGTGAAACAGGGGGTGGGGGTGGCCTACTGAGCCGCCGGCTCGTGGCGCCGACCTCGCTAGAGGCTCACCCCGACGGTCACCGGCTCGTTGACCAGGGTCACGCCGAAGGCCTCCCGGACCCCGGCGACGACCTCCCGGGCCAGCTCCAGCAGCTCCTCGGTCGTGGCCCCGCCCCGGTTGGTCAGCGCCAGCGTGTGCTTCGTGGAGATCCGGGCCGCGCCGCTGCCGTACCCCTTGGCGAACCCGGCCTTGTCGATCAGCCAGGCCGCCGAGGTCTTGGTACGCCCGTCCCCCGCGGGGTAGGCGGGCGGCTCGGCCGCGTCGCCCAGCCGCTCGCGCACGCGCGCGTGGAAGGCGGCGAACTGCTCGTCCGTGAGGATCGGGTTGGTGAAGAAGGATCCCGCCGACCAGGTGTCGTGGTCCTCGGGATCCAGCACCATCCCTTTTCCGGCGCGCAGCTTGAGCACGGCCTCGCGGGCGTCGGCGAGCGGCACCCGGTCCCCCGGCTCCGCCCCGAGCGCCCGCGCGGCCTCCGCGTACCGCACCGGCGCCGACAGCCCGCCCGCGTCCTCGAGTCCGAACCGGACGCGCAGGACGACGTACCGCTCAGGGTCGGCCTTGAACCTGCTGTGCCGGTACGAGAACGCGCACTGCTCGTTGGCCAGCGTCACCGTCTCGCCGGACCGCCGGTCGTACGCGACGACCTCGGTGACGGTCGAGGAGACCTCCTGCCCGTACGCCCCCACGTTCTGGATGGGCGTGGCCCCCGCGGACCCCGGGATGCCGGCGAGGCACTCGATGCCCGCGAGGCCGGCTTCGACGGTGCGGGCGACCGCGTCGGTCCACACCTCACCGGCCGCCAGTTCCAGCGTCGTACCGCGCAGTTCGAAACCGGTGGTGGCGATGCGCAGGGCGGTGCCGTCGAAGCCCTTGTCGCCGATGACCAGGTTCGATCCGCCGCCGATGACCAGCAACGGGGTCCCGCTGTCGTCGGCCGCGCGGACGGCTGCGATCACCTCGGCGTCGGTGGTCGCGGTGACCAGCCGGGCGGCGGGGCCGCCGAGCCGGAAGGTGGTGAGGGGGGCGAGGGGGGCATCGTGGAGTTCCTGCACGGGCCCAAGACTACGAGACGCCACCGGCGGCCCCGCCGCCACGAGTCGCACGCGCGCGTGGGGCCCCGTTTCCGGTGGAAACGGGGCCCC
>NZ_JBEZLP010000049.1:0-79170 GCF_040652195.1 Streptomyces sp. NPDC048278 | reverse complement strand
GCGCAGCCGAAGATCATCCGACAACCCTGCTCCGCTGGCCCGGTGGTATGGATATCACTTCATGCTCGGGCACACGTGTGCCCTCGACACATGCCGGCGCGTCAGCCGTAGAACTCGCTGCGGTAGGAGTGGTCACCGAATATCCACAGGCGGAGCGTCCCCTGCCTCGCATTCATCGGGAACCTCCTTTCCTTGCGGTGACACCTTTGCTCATTACTACCTGCTGGCTGACGTTATACGCATAACGTCGGCCAGGCAAGATCCGATCGTGCTCAGACCCGGTCCTCCGCCGTGACGAACACCCTGACGTCCCACGCCCCGAGTTCCACCCTCGTGCCAACCGGCAGCGAGCCGCCCTCCAGGACGTCGGTCAGTGCGACCGGGGTGACGACCTGCGCGGGCTCCCAGCCCCAGTTGTGAACCACGTGCACACGACGTCCGTCCGCGGCGGTTGCCGTGGTCGCGGTGACCGGTACCGGAAGCTCCTGCCAGCCGCTGCACGCGACGGGAGCCAGCCATGCGGACAGTGTCCGGGCCAGTGCGAGGCCGGGCACGGTGCCGACGCAGGTGACACGGCCTTGGCCGTGATGGCGGGTCGTCACTGCCGGCCAGCGTCCGAAGTGAGGGTGGTCGTATCCGGCGAGGACCTCGGCGTCGGTGACCGTGAGACCGTCCACCCAGCGGGTGGCCGTCGCACTCTCGGGTATGCCGAGCGGACTGCCTGGCACCGCGCGGAGCGGGAGATCCTGCGCGAGGTTGCTGAACTCGTCGTAGCTCACGCCCGCTGCTGCGGCGAGCCGTCCGGGCGCGGGCTCCTGCCGTGCACGGGCCTCGTGGTCCGCGTACCCGGTGCGGGGGCCGAGGACGAGATGGCCGCCCGCGTGGGCGTAGGCCGCGAGCCAGTCGAGGGTCGTGTCATCGGCGAGGTACAGGGCGGGGACGACCAGAACGGGGTGGAGCCGGGCAGCCTCATCGGGTGCCAGGCCGGCCCGTCGGCCTTGCGGGTCGTGCAACTGACGGGCGTGGATGATGCGCACCTGGCGCCCGGCGTCGAGGGCGCCGCGGTAGAAGGGATCGACGATCCCGTGATACGCCTCGGGGTCGGGGCCGCCGTCCGGAGCCGACAGGGGCGGGTACTTCTGCATGTGCCACATGCTCGGCGTCGAGCGGACGACGGTGATGTCGGCATCCGGCCGCAGGCCGGCGACCAGCGGGCCGGCCGCCTCGAACTCCGCGCCCAAGCGGGCCAGTTCCGCATGAACGCGGCCGGGCCGGCCGGTGTGCGGCAGTACGCCGCCCCAGTACGTCTCCGTGCCGAAGTGCAGAGTGTGCCAGTGCCAGTACTCCACCATCCGCGCGCCCCGGGCCACCAGAGCCCATGCGGCCTGGCGCCACTGACCGTCGTAGGCGGGCCGGTTGTCCCACGGCGGCCCGATCGCGCCGGCGTTGGTCTCGGTGACCAGGAACGGCTCCTGGCGGGAGGAGTACATCCGGTCGGCGGCCAGATACAGCTTCCACACATCGCTCTGCCGCGTCCGTGCTTCCTGCTCCCCGGATGTGGTGTCCGGGAGCGCGAGGAGGTCCTGCATGCCGTAGTAGGCGTTGCCAGCCGTGACATCGAGCCGGTCGGTCAGCTCGTCGTCCTCCACCGCGGGGCGTACGTAGGAGATGCAGGTGGTGACGAACTGGTCGGGCCGGGCGCACTCGCGGACGATGTCCGCCTGCCAGTTGATGAACTCGGTGACCTGGCGGGCCTGGAACTCCCGCCAGGCGATGTCGTACTGGGGCTGCGCGTTGCCGTCCGGCCGCCACAGGTCGGCCCAGGTCGACAGCCGGTGCGACCAGTAGACCAGCCCCCACTCGCGGTTGAGGGTCTCGACGTCGCCGTACTTCTGGCGCAGGTGGTCGACGAAACGCTCGAAGATCCCGTGGTTGTACAGGAGTTCGTTGCCGGGTTCGTTGTCGACCTGGAACCCGATGACGGCCGGGTGACCGGCGTACCGGGCGACGATTTCCCTCACCACGCGTTCGGCGTGGAAGAGGAAAGCAGGGTGGGTGAAGTCGACCTCCTGGCGGGAGCCCCAGCCGATGCGCCGGTCGGTCTCCCGCTCGCCCGCGATCTCGGGGTAGAGGCGGGCGAGCCACGGCGGCACCGCGTACGTCGGGGTCCCGAGGATCACGCGGATCCCGCGCTCGTGGGCGCCGTCGAGGACGGGCTGCAGCCAGTCCAGGTCGAAGCGGCCGTTCTCCGGTTCCCACGTCGACCAGACCGACTCGCCGACCCGGATGACGGTGAAGCGCGCGTCCGCCATCAGGTCGAGGTCGGTCTTGAGCCGGTCGTCGGACCGGTTGTCGGGGCCGTAGGCGGGCTGGTACTCGTGGTAGTAGGCGGCGCCGAACAGGACGCGCGGCGGCAGGCCGGTCACGTCAGGGCCTCTCCGTGGTAGCGGAAGTCGGCGAAGTGGACGGTGCCCTCCTCGGCGAACATGCCGGTGACGCGCCCGGTGAAGGAAGCGGCGGTCTCGAACGACCAGACCCGGCCGTCGAACTCGGCCAGCTGCGTCTCGACGCCGTCGCCGTCGACGAGGCTCAGCCGGACGAGGTCGCCCGTGGGCGCCCACGGCAGCCGTCCCGCGGTGGGCGCGTGTGTGGCGATCCGGAGCACGACCTCGTCGCCCGCCGCCTCGGCGCTCCAGGAGTGGGACAGAGTGGGCATGGACGCCCGGCCCGTGACCCGGATCCCGCTGCCGGACGGCGCCCGCTCGGCGAGAACGGAGATGGTGAAGTCCTCGTCGAGGCGGATCCCCAGGCCGCCCCTGCCGTCGGCCGGGGCGACACGGGTCTCCACGACGCTGGTCAGATGACGCTGACGGCGGCCGACGAAGTCCGGACGGAAGGTGTCGATGCCCCCGGAGTCCGCGCGAAGGGTCAGGTAACCGGGACGGCCGCCAGCGGACACCACCGTCTGGGGGGTGCGGCCCACGGCGAGCCAGCCTGGGTCCGCGAGGGCGGCCGGGTCGGTGAACTCGAAGTACTCGTCGACCGGTTCGGACCGCGGGCTGTACGGCACCGGGGCCGCGTGCGGCCAGCCGTCGGCCCACTCCACCGCGGTGACGTAGGTCTCCCGGCACAGGGCGGCGGTGCGTCCGACCATGCGCGTGCCGAGGAGGATCAGCAGGTCCTTGCCGTGCGGCCCGCGCACCAGGTCGGCGTGGCCGGTGCACTGCACGCGGCGGTCCGTGCCGGACGCGCTGAGGACGGGATTGTGCGGCGCCCCCTCGAAGGGCCCCTCGATACTCGGGCCGCGGGCGATGCTCACCGAGTGCCCGTAACCGGTGCCGCCCTCCGCGATCATCAGATACCACTGCCCGTCGCGGTGGTAGAGGTGCGGCGCCTCGGGGGAGACCAGCCCGGTGCCCGACCACAGCTCCCGGGGCTCCTCGAGGATCTTGCCGGCCACGAGGTCGACCCTCGCCTGGAGGATGCCCCGGTTGGCGACCACCTCGGTACCGACCAGGTGCAGACCGCTGAACGTGACGTAGGCCGTTCCGTGCTCGTCCCAGGCCAGGTCGGGGTCGATGCCGTTGATGCCCTCGATGGTGACCCCGTCGCTCCAGGGACCGGCGGGGTCGCTCGCGGTGAACAGGACGCAGCCGCGCGGGCTGTCGGTCACCGTGACGATGAGGTGGTAGAGACCCTCGTGGTAGCGGAGGGTGGGCGCGAACACGCCGGCGGTGGACGCCGTTCGGGCAAGGCCGACCTGCTCCTCACGGGGCGCGACGTTGCCGATGTGCTCCCAGTGGGCGAAGTCGGTGCTGCGGTAGACCGGCAGGGCCGGCAGGTACTCGAACGACGAGGTGACCGTGTAGTACGTCCCGTCGACGAGGATGCAGGTGGGGTCCGGGTTGAAACCGGGGATCAGAGGGTTGGGCAGGTCCACGGGCTCGACCTGCATCCGGGTGGGCTGCGGTGTCATGGCATCGCCTTCGGTTGTCTCGGTGGCCGGGTCAGACGGGGGCGACGACTGTCTCGGAGAGGAAGGAACGCTCCTGGCTGGTGAGGATCCTGGGCTCGCCGATCAGGTCGAAGGAGCCGGTCAGACGCCGGTCGTCGGAGTCGAAGCCGAGGAAGTACTCGACGTGCGCCGGTTCGACGGCGAAGTCGCGCGCCACGTTGGTGTGACCGAGCTGGGCGGCCTCCAGGTAGAAGGTGACCCGGCGGGATTCGCCGGCCGCCAGCTCGACCCGGTTGAAGCCGGCCAGCTGCTGGGCAGGCAGGGTGACACCGGAGGCGTTGACCCGCACGTAGAGCTGAAGGGTGACGGCGCCCGTGACAGCGCCCGTGTTGGTGAGGATCGCGCTGATGCGGGCGGCGTCGCCGGTGCCGACCTCCGTGTCGCCGGACAGGTCGGCGAGCGCGAAGTCGGCGTAGCTCAGGCCGTGGCCGAACGGGTACAGCGGGGTCGCCTCCATGTCCAGGTAGAGCCGGCCCGTGCCCGGCGGCAGCGGGTTGCGGTAGCCGGTACCGGCGGGCTGGTGGTGGTAGACCGGGATCTGTCCGGTGTGTCGCGGAATGCTGTAGGGCAGCTTCCCGCTGGGATTGACCACGCCGAAGAGAACCTCGGCGACCGCGCTCGGCCCGAACGGCCCGCCGTAGGGCGCCACCACGATCGCCGCCGCGTCGCGCACCGCCTCGGGAAGCGTGTAGGCACGCCCCTGGGTGAGCACGACGACGAGGGGCTTGCCGGTGGCTGCCACCGCTTCGGCGAGGGCCGCCTGGGCGGGCGGCAGCGAGATGTCCGCCGAGTCGCTCGCCTCGCCCTCGGTGCGCTCGCCGGTGAACCACAGGCTCGCGCCGCCGAGCGCGAGCACCACGACATCGGAGCGGCGCGCGGCGTCGACCGCCCGCTCCAGGGCGTCGGCGCCGAGGGACCGGGTCAGAGTGCTGCCCTGCTCCACGAGCACCGTGCCGGCGAAGTCCCCGACCGCGTCGGCGAGCGTGCGCGCCCCGTAGCGTTCGCGCAGGAACGTCTCCTGGTCGACCGGCGGGAACAGGTCGTCGTTCCACGAGTCCATGCCCGGCTCGGTGCCGATCTGGTTGCCGAGCGCGCCCTGTGCCATCCGCAGGGTCATCTCCCGCCACGCGGGATAGGTGTACGTGGGGAACTGCAGGGAGACCACGTCGGCGTGTGGGCCGATGACGGCCACGCTGCCCGCGCCCGGGGACAGCGGCAGCAGCCCGTCGTTCTTGGCCAGCACCACCGCGCGCCTTGCCAGCTCCTGCGAGAGCTGCCCGCCCTCCGCGGCGGTGGCGTCCAGGTCGATGCGCTCGGCCGGGTACGGGTTCTCGAAGAGGCCGAGGTCGAACTTGGCCTGCAGGACCCGCAGCACGCAGGCGTCCACGTCCCGCTCGTTCAGCCGGCCCTGCGCCACCTCGTCGATGAGCCCGTCGCCGTAGCCGAACGCCTTGGGCAGTTCCACGTCCAGGCCGGCGAGGATGCCCAGGCGCCCCGCCTCCCCGGGGGTGGCGGCGGCCCGCTGCCGGTTCACCGCATGCTCCAGCGTGGTGTAGTCCGAGGCCACGAACCCCTCGAAGCCGAGGGTCCCGCGCAGCAGATCGGTCAGGATCTCCTGCGAGATGCCCGCGGGAACGCCGTCCACGTCCGCGTACGAGTTCATCACGGACCTCAGGCCGGCGAGCTGGATCGCGGCCTCGAAGGGGTAGGCGAACAGGTCCCGGGTACGGCGCGCGCCGCCCTCGTAGGCCGACAGGTTGATGCCGCCCGAGGCGAGACCGTAGCCCAGGAAGTGCTTGGCGGTGGCGATCACGCCGTCCGCCAGGTCGTCCCCCTGCAGGCCGTGGGTGTAGGCCACGCTGAGCGCGGCGGCCAGATACGGGTCCTCCCCGTAGGTCTCGTGCACCCGCCCCCAGCGCGGATCGAGCGCGACGTCCATCACCGGGGACAGCGCCTGCCGGAAGCCCACCCTGCGCATCTGGTGACGGATCAGGTCCGCCATCTCCTCGACGAGATCGGGGCTCCATGCCGCGGCCAGGCCGGTGCCGGTCGGGAAGACCATGTGGCCCCCGGCGACGAAACCGTTGAGGGCCTCGGCGTGTACCAGCGCCGGAATACCGAGCCGGGTGCGGGTCACGTACTGCCGCTGGATCCCGCCCACCAGACGCGCGAGCCGGGCCGGATCGTCGGCCGTCAGCCCCGCGATGTGCCCAGGCGCCCGCTTGATCACCTCCTCCGCGCCGTCCGCTTCCGAACCGTCGGCACGCACCAGGCACCACGGCCAGACGGCGGTGAGCTGGTCGCACTTCTCTTCCAGCGTCATTTCACTCAGGAGCAGCTCGGCTCGGGCCGCATTGGGCAGCAGGATGTCGCGGTAGTCCTCAGTGGACATGGTCGAGGTTCTCCTTGTGTTGCGTGATTGCGGGCACCGGGGACATCAGGCGGAGTCCGATTCGATGATCGTGCTCACGGCCCGGTGGAAGGCGTCGGCGCCCAGGTGCAGGTCCTGCGGTACCAGGGCGGGAGCGAGATCGCCGGCGGGCGCGTCGAGGTGGCCGAAGAGCCCGACCGCGACCTGGGTCTCGCCACGGGGGGCCAGGCCTGTCTCGACGGCCGCGTCGACCACCGCGGCCCAGGCGGCCGGGTCGTCCATGACGTCCCGGACCGTGACCGGGGCGGACGGTCTGTGCGGCGGGGCGACGGGATCGGTCACCACCCAATGGTGCTTGCCGTGATGGACCAGGACGGGGTCGACGGCACCGGGCAGGTGCACCTGAGCGGTCGTTCCCACCGGTACCCGCACATCGAGCCGGAAGCGCCCGTCGACGCGCTCCCACGCGACCGAGGCCTCTCCGTACGGGGTCAGATGCCGGGCGGATGCCGAGGTCAGCGCTGCACACGGCAACGGCTCCACCCGGATCCTGCGGTAACCCGGGGCAGCGGGGGCGAGACCGGCCACCCGCCGGTGCATCCAGTCCGCGACGGCGCCGAGCGCGTAGTGGTTGAACGAGGTCATCTCGCCGGGGTTGATGCTCCCGTCGGGCAGCATGCTGTCCCAGCGTTCCCAGACGGTGGTCGCTCCCATGGTCACCGGGTACAGCCACGACGGGCAGCCGGTCTGCAGCAGCAGCCGGTAGGCGACGTCCGCGTGGCCGGTGGAGGCCAGGGCGTCGGTGACGAGCGGGGTGCCCACGAAGCCGGTGCTGATCCGGAATCCGCTGGCGCGCACCAGGTCGGCCAGCCGCCGGCCGGCCTGCTCCCGCTGCTCCTCACCGGGCAGCAGCCCCCAGCAGAGGGCGACGGCGTACACGGTCGGAGCATCCGAGACGATCCGGCCGGCGGAGGTGACGTAGGCACGGTTGAAGGCCTCGCGCACCTCGGTGGCCAGGGCGGCGTAGTGCTCGGCCTCGGCGGCACGGCCCAGCACGCGCGCGGCCTCGGCCACGAGTGCCGCCGAGCGGGCCAGGTGGGCCGTGGCGACGACGTCGGGGTCGGCCTTCGCGCGCATGGGCGCCTCCGGGGGCGCGTCCGGGTCAAGCCAGTCGCCGAACTGGAAGCCGCCTGTCCACAGGCGGTCCGGCCTGGCCAGGGACTCCATCTTGTCGACCCAGGCGCGCATGCTCGGCAGCTGGCGTTCCAGCACCGCCTGGTCACCCGTGCGCTGATAGAGCACCCACGGGACCACGACGGCGGCGTCCCCCCACGCCGCCGCGGCGGGCGATGCGTCGTGCAGCACGTCCGGGATCACGTACGGCACGGACCCGTCCGGCAACTGCTCGGCGGCGAGGTCCGCAAGCCACGAGCCGAGGAACCCGGCGGTGTCGAACAGGAAGGCCGCGGTGGGGGCGAACATCTGGATGTCGCCGGTCCAGCCGAGCCGCTCATCGCGCTGCGGGCAGTCGGTGGGCACGTCCACGAAGTTGCCGCGCATGCCCCAGACAACGTTCTCGTGGAACCGGTTGAGCAGGTCGTGCGAGGAGTCGAACCACCCGGTACGCCGTAGGTCCGACGTGATGACCACGGCCTCGACGTCCTCGGCGCGCAGGCCGGCGATCCCGGACACCTCCGCATAGCGGAAGCCGTGGAAGGTGAGGGCGGGTTCGAGGACCTCCTGCGCGCGGCCGGCGACGAGATACGTGTCGGTCGCCTCCGCGGTGCGCAGCGGGCGGGTGCCGAGCTCCCCGTCCTCCAGGACCTCGGCGTGGCGGACGACGACCTCGCTGCCGGGCGCCAGGTGGCGCACCCGCAGGCGGACCCAGCCCACCGTGTTCTGGCCGAAGTCCACCAGGGTGCGGCCCGAGGGAGAGGTCCACACCTTCTGCGCCGACAGCAGGCGGTCGACCCGGATCGGCGGCCCCTGCGGTGCGACGAGACGAGCGAGGT
Source organism: Streptomyces sp. NPDC048278 (assembly GCF_040652195.1). Classification (NCBI taxonomy): domain Bacteria; kingdom Bacillati; phylum Actinomycetota; class Actinomycetes; order Kitasatosporales; family Streptomycetaceae; genus Streptomyces; species Streptomyces sp. NPDC048278. The sequence goes on along the minus strand of NZ_JBEZLP010000049.1, from coordinate 70,772 downwards.
CGCCCGCGACGACCTCGACGGAGCTCGTCGCGGGGGTCCAGCCGCGACCGTGGCGCCGCAGGTCCGTGCGCTGTCCGTCGTAGAGGTCGTCGGCGAGGACCTCGCTCTCGCGCGCGGTCCAGGAGCCGTCGGTGCCAAGGACGTGGACCCGGCCGTCCGCGGTCGTGACCTCCAGCTGCGCCAGCAGTGCGAGCCGGTCGCCGTACTGGGCACGCTCGCCCCGGAAACCGAGACGGCCCCGGAACCAGCCGTTGCCCAGCAGGAACTCCAGTGTGTTGTCCCCGCTGCGCACGAGGTCGCTCACGTCGTAGGTCTGGTAGCGCAGCCGGTGCGGGTAGGCCGTCCAGCCCGGGGCGAGCACGGCGTCCCCGACCCGGCGCCCGTTGAGGGTGGCGTTGTACACGCCGTGTGCCGTGGCGTAGAGCCGGGCCTTGTGCACCTCTCCGGGAACGTGGAGCGAGCCGGACAGCACCGGCGCGGGCATGCGCAGTGCCCCCACCCCGGCCGGGCTGACGAAGGACGCGGTCCAGTCGCCGGCACCGAGCAGACCGGCCTCCACGACGGAGCGCTCGCTCCAGCCGCTCCACTCCTCCTTGTGGGCCACGCGCACGCGCACTGCCGCGAACTCCCGGGATCCCAGCGGCTTCGCGGGCCAGGGAACCAGCACCTGCTCGGCGCTCTCGACCCGGTAACTCTCGGTCGTCGTACCCCGTGCCACTTCGACCTCGTAGGCCGTCTGCTCGTAACCGGGGCTGGCCTGGGAGACCGACCACGACAGACGTGGTGAGCCCGTGCCGATACCGCGTACAGGGGAGCCGTCGGTGAAGTGTTCGAAACGAGGTGGGGAAGGTGCAGCAGCAGCCACGACCATGCGAGTCTCCAGACATCTCAAGCATTCGGTGACCGGGCCTTACGGCGGGCGCCAGTGCGCGTTCCGTTCGGGAACGCCCGTCTCCGCCATCGGATGAGTCGCGTAACAGGCCGGTAATGTGCAACGTTGGACGTCGGGAGCGTAAGGAGTGCTCCGAAGCAGTGTCAAGAGGTCAGGAGGGCGTCAACCGGTGAGGCGGCGATCGATGCGGGCGCTTGTAGCATGGCGCGAATGGACAACGGCTCTGGCGGCGCTGAACTGCGGGGTGACATGAGCGCTTCGAGTGAGCGGCGCGTCCGGTCGGGGCGGAACCGTACCGACGGCGCACCGCGGCCCTCCGGGCCGCGCCGCGTGACGATCCACGACGTTGCCCAGGAGGCGGGCGTCTCGTTCTCGGCCGTCTCCAAGGTGCTGCGGGACGCTTACGGCGTCAGCCCGCAGATGCGGGAGAAGGTCACCGCTGCGATCGAGAAGCTGGGCTACCGGCCCCAGGCGAATGCGCGCGCCATGCGCGGCCGCTCCTACACCGTCGGTGTCATGCTCGTGGCGCTTTCGCATCCCTTCCAGCCGGAGATCGTCGAAGGTGTCACGGACGAACTCGAACCGGGCCCCTACCAGGAGATTCTCATCACCGGAGGGCTTGTTGCCCAACGTCAGCAACGCAGCATCGAGGCCTTGATCGACCGTCAGGTCGACGGGCTCGTCGTCATCGCGCCCGAGGCGAGCACGGCGTGGCTGGAACGGCTCGGGCAGGAGATCCCCACCGTGGTGGTCGCCAGGCACGGCGGCGCCGCCCACTACGACACGGTCGTGGACGACGACCGCGGCGGCGCACGGCTCATGGTGGACCACCTGGTGCGGCTCGGCCACCGGCGGATCGTGCACACCACCCACCCGACGGGGGACCTGGAGCGGCCCTTCGTCCTCTCGCACACCGCGCGCTGCGACGGCTACGTCGACGCCATGAGACGGCACGGCCTGGAACCGGACGTCATCGAGACGTCGTACACGGAGGAAGGCGGCTACCGGGCCGCTGTCGAGGCCCTGGACAGGCAGGTCCCGCCGACCGCCGTCTTCGCGGGGGCCGACATCGCGGCACTCGGTGTCCTGAGGGCCGCGGAGGAGCGGGACCTGCGGGTCCCCGAAGACCTCACCGTCACGGGGTACGACAACATCACCGCCTCCGCCATCGGCCGGGTCTCCCTCACGACGGTGGACCAGTCCGCCCACCTGACCGGCCAGATGAGCGCGCGCCTCCTTCTCGAGCGGCTGGAGGGCCGCACGCAGCCGGCCCACTACGTCGTGGCGCCCCGGCTGCTGGTACGTGGCTCGAGTGCGGCTCCGGCGCGCGGCGGGCGGGCGCGGCGGTCCTCGTAACCAGGACCTCGGCGTGTGCAACGGTGCACTCACTGCCCCGTCTGTGAAGAGGAATGGCCGGTGGGCGATGGGTCGCCGGCCATTCGCGTGGCTGCCGGTCCGTCTTCCGCCGCGGTGATGAAAGCCCAGTTGGGCGCCGTTTGGTAAGGAGACTTGAAGGCCAGGCTACGGGCACGTTGCGGAACTGTTACCCGAGTCGTGCGGTTCACGCTCTTGACTCATTCTGGCCCGCCTCCGTACGTTGCCGCGTACAACGTTGCTCACACCCCATCGGTCCGGTTTGCGCCCCTGTTTCGGGCGCCCGTGACGCTTCTGCACCGGCCGGCACGTAGCCGGGGCCGCGCATCACTCGCCTCTGAAGGAGTCAACGATGCGGCGCATCACAAGATCTGCTTTCGCAGTGACAACGACCATGTCTCTCGCCGCGCTGGGAGCCCTCAGCGGCTGCACCGGTGGGAGTACCGCGTCGGGCAAGGCGGGAAGCAAGGACACGCTCACGCTCGCCATGTCGCAGGACATCCAGGGGTGGGATCCGACGAGCCAGCCCGCCTACCAGGGCTGGGGGGCGTCGGCGGTCTACGATTCCCTCTTCCGCTGCGACGCCCTGGGCAAGCCCCAGCCGGCCGCCGCGAAGTCCTGGACGTTCAAGTCCGACAACACCGGGGTGACGGTCCACCTGCATCCCGGGATGAAGTTCTCCGACGGCACCCCAGTGAACGCGGCGGCGGTGAAGGCGTCCATCGAGTACGCCAAGAAGCACGGCGGCAGCGCAGCCCGCTTCGCCCCCATGACGGTCACCACGCCGGACGACCTGACGGTGGTGATCAGTGAGACGACGCCGAACCCGCTGCTCGCCCTGCGGCTGTGCGAGGTGAAGATGGCCAGCCCGAAGTACCTGGCCTCGGGCAAGACGAACAAGGCACCGGTCGGCTCGGGCCCCTACACGCTCGACCAGGCCGCCACGACCAGCGGTTCCGTCTACACCTTCACCAAGAACAACACCTACTGGGACACCAAGTCCTACCCGTACAAGAAGCTCGTCATCAAGGTGATCACCAACGAGACCGCCGCGATCAACGCCCTGAAGACGGGGCAGATCGACGGCACCCTCGTCACCCAGGCGACCTACAGCCAGGCCAAGGCCTCCGGGATGAAGATCCAGTCGGTCAAGAGCCAGGTCACCCGCATGCTGATCACCGACCACCTGGGCAAGAAGATCCCGGCCCTGGGCAGCCTGGACGTGCGCCGTGCGATGAACATGGTCTTCGACAAGGAGGCCCTCTCGAAGAACCTCTACCGCGGGCTCGCCAACCCGACCGCCCAGATCTTCCGCGGCGGCACGGACGCCTACATCAAGGGTCTGAAGGACCCGTACCCCTACGACGTTGACGCCGCGAAGAAGCTCATGGCGAAGGCCGGCTACGCCAAGGGCTTCGACCTTGAGGTGCCGTTCCTGGCGGGCCAGAACCTCGACTCGCTGATGCCGGTGATCAAGCAGCAGCTGGGGCTGATCAACATCAAGGTCAAGCAGGTCACGCTGTCCGGGCCGAACGCCATCACCGAGCTGCTCAGCGGCAAGTACCCGGTGCCGTTCTGGCAGCTCGGCAACTACGGTGACTCCCGGCAGGACATCACCGACTACCTCCTGCCGGACGGTATCTGGAACGTGGAGCACCAGAAGGACGCCACGGTGGCCAAGCTCTGGAAGAAGATCCTGTCCGACACCCCGGAGCAGTCGGTCAAGGACCAGCAGGCCCTCAACCGCTACGTCGTCGACCAGGCGTGGTTCGTGCCGCTGGCGGAGACGGGCATGTTCTACGCCTACAACCCCAAGATCAACATTCGTCCCTCCACCGACCCGGGCGGCCTGCACCCGGTCCTGCGGGACTTCCAGTAGCCCTTCGGGCATGAGCGAATAGGAGCCCTCGGGTGTTGGGTTCTGCAGCGAAGAAGCTGGTCCGCGCGGTGGCCGTGCTGCTGCTGGTCAGCTTCGCGACCTTCACGCTGATGTACGGCAACGGCCCGGGCATCGCCCGGGCGGTGCTGGGCACGAACGCGACCGAGGCCGACGTCAAGGCCGAGGTCGTCACGCTCGGCCTGGACCGGCCGCTCCTCGTGCAGTACGGGGACTGGCTCAAAGGAGTCGTCACCGGCAACCTCGGGGACTCCTTCTTCACCGGGCAGTCCGTGACGTCCTCCCTGGCGTCACGGGTGCCGGTGACCCTGACCATGATCGTTCTGGCGCTGGCGCTGACCGCAGTGCTGAGCGTCCTGATCGGTGTCGCCGCAGCGGTCCGCGGCGGCTGGATCGACCGGGTGGTCCAGTTCCTCGCGGTCCTCGGAGCAGCCGTCCCACCGTTCATCGTCGCCATCGGGCTGGTCTTCGCCTTCGCGGTCTCCGTCCGGCTGCTGCCGGCGACCGGATACGTCTCACCGGACGTCAGCGTCAGCGGATGGCTCGAGTCGGTCACCCTGCCCGTCATCGCCCTGCTCGTGGGATCGATCGCCAACGCCGCCTCGCAGTTTCGCGGAGCCGTCCTGGACACCCTCTCCAAGGACTTCGTCCGGACACTGAGAGCCCGGGGCATACCCGAGTCCCGGATCATCTTCCGGCACGTGCTCCGCAACGCTGCAGGTCCCGGCCTCACCGCGCTGAGCCTGCAGACGATCGCCCTGATTGGCGGGGTGGTCATCATCGAGCAGGTGTTCGCCATGCCGGGCATGGGCGACCTGAGCAACACCTCCGCCCAGCAGGGCGACGTGCCCGTGGTGATGGGCTGCGTGCTGGTGACCATCGTCATCGTGCTCGTCGTCAACCTGCTGGGAGACCTCGCCACGGCCGCCGTCAACCCGAAAGCGAGGACGCGATGACCACCACTCCTGTGCTGGACGCGGACGACCTGGACGCCCGGGCAGCTGTGAAGGGGCGGTCCGTGCTGCGGCGGCTGCTGGCCAACCCGCAGGGCGCGGCCTGCCTGGTCTTCCTGCTCTTCGTGATGGTCTTGGGCCTGTCCAGCCCCTGGCTCGCGCCCACCGGACCCAACAAGACGGACCTCAACGCGGTCAACGCCGCTCCCTTCAGCTCCGGCCACATCCTCGGCGCGGACGCCACGGGGCGGGACATCCTGTCGCGTCTGATGTGGGGCACCCGCGAGACACTGCTCGCCTGCGTGGTGGTCCTCGTCGTCTCGGTCGCCCTCGGGGTGACGAGCGGCCTGGTCGCCGGCTTCTACCGGGGCAGGTTCGAGGCAGTGTCGAGCTGGGTCTCCGACGTCGTCATGTCGATGCCCGGCATCGTCCTGCTCATCGCGCTCTACGCACGCACGGGCCCCAACGTCGTCGCCGCCATGACCGTCTTCGGGCTCCTGATCGCCCCGGCGTACTTCCGCCTGGTCAAGTCCGTCGTAGTCGGCGTCCGCACCGAGCTGTACGTGGACGCGGCCAAGGTGGTGGGACTGTCCGACCTGAGGATCGTCGGCCGCCACATACTGTGGGCCGTGCGCGCGCCGGTGGTCATCCAGAGCTCCTTCGTCCTCGCCGCGGGCATCGGCATCGAGGCCGGCGTCGACTTCCTCGGCCTCGGCGACCCCGCCAAGGCGTCCTGGGGCAGCGTCCTGCAGGAGTCCTTCGGCAACATCTACAACAACAAGGCCGGCGTCCTGTGGCCGGCCCTGCTCATCAGCCTGACCATCCTCGCCCTCGTCCTGCTCGGCAACGCCCTGCGCGACGTCCTGCAGTCTTCCGCGCACAGCAGGAAGCTGTCCGCACACCGCCGGCGCGAGGTGATCCGGCAGGCACGGGAACAGGCCGCGGCGGACGGTCCGGCCCGGCCCGCCGAGGATCCCGACGCGGTGCTGTCCATCCGCGGCCTGCGCGTCGGCTACCCCGACGGCGCGGACGGCGTGCGCGAGGTCGTCCACGGCGTCGATCTCGACGTACGCCGGGGCGAGGTCCACGGCCTGGTGGGCGAGTCGGGATCCGGCAAGTCACAGATCGCCTTCGCGACCCTGGGAATCCTGCCCCGCGAGGCGGTCGTCCTTGGCGGAAGCGCCGTCCTGGACGGAAAGGACCTGCTGGCCGACGAGGAACACATGCGCGCGGCACGCGGCCGGCGGATCGCCTACGTCCCCCAGGAACCCATGTCGAACCTCGACCCCTGCTTCACGGTCGGCGCGCAACTCACCCACGCTCTGCGCGCGGTGAAGAACGTGACCAAGAAGGAGGCCGAGCAGGAACTGCTGGCCCTGCTGGCACGCGTGGGCATCAAGGATCCCGAACGCGTGTTCCGCCAGTACCCCCACGAGATCTCCGGCGGCATGGCGCAGCGTGTCCTGATCTGCGGAGCGGTGGCCTCAGGACCGGACCTGATCGTCGCGGACGAGCCGACCACCGCGCTGGATGTGACCGTACAGGCCGAGGTGCTGGAACTGCTGCGGGAACTGCGTGAAGAACGCGGACTGGCCGTCGTCCTGGTGACCCACAACCTCGGTGTCGTGGCCGACATCTGCGACACGGTCAGCGTGATGCGCGACGGACGCATCGTGGAGCGCAGCGACGTGGACGCGCTCTTCGAGGCACCGGCCGAGGCGTACACGCAGGAACTGCTCTCATCGGCACGCCGTGTCGAGATCGCGGAGGTGTGAGGTGCCAGAGCCGGTACTCAAGGTCGACGGCCTCGTCGTGCGCTACGGCGGACGACGAAGCACCGGGACCACGGTGATCGACGACGTCTCCTTCGAGCTCAACGCCTCGGAGACCCTGAGCCTCGTCGGCGAGTCCGGGTCGGGCAAGACGACGATCGGCCGCGCGATCCTCGGGCTCGCTCCCGTGACCAGTGGGTCGATCACCTTCCGGGGCGAGACCATCAGCAACATCCAGCGCTCCCGCCGCCGCAAGGTCGCCCGTGACATCCAGGTCGTCTTCCAGGACCCCTACTCCTCGCTGAACCCGTCGATGACGGTCGAGAGCATCCTGGTGGAACCGCTGCTCGCCGCCGGCGTCGACGGGGGACGGACGCGGGTGCGCGAGCTGCTGGACGCCGTCGGACTGCCGGCCGACTCCGGCGGCCGTTACCCGCGTGAGTTCTCCGGCGGGCAACGCCAGCGCATCGCCATCGCACGCGCCCTCGCCCTGGACCCCGCGGTCATCATCTGCGACGAACCCACCAGCGCCCTCGACGTGACGACTCAGGCCCGCGTGCTCACCCTCCTCCAGGACATCCAGCGCGAGACCGGCGTCGCCTACCTCTTCATCAGCCACGACCTGGGCGTCGTCAACGAGGTCAGCGACCGGATCGCCGTCCTCCACCAGGGCCGCATCGCCGAGATCGGCAAAGCGCACGACATCGCGACGAACCCCCAGCACCCCTACACCCGCAAGCTTCAGATGGCGGCCCCCATCGCGGACCCGAAGAAACAACGGCTGCGGCGCGCCCGGAGGCTGGAATCCAACGCCGCGGAGCTCTCCGACCTCACGAGGAACTCATGACCAGAAACGAGCAGGCCCACGAGACGCCGGAGAGCTCGCCTTCCGGGACGCTGTCCAGACGGTGGTTCGTACGCAACGCCGCGGTCGGCACCGCAGTGGTCCTCGGACCGTCGTTGACGACGGTTGCGAACGCCTCCGCCGCGTCCCGGCCGCAGTGCACCGCGCCTGTCGCCGGCGGGCCGGTATGGGTCACCCCCGACTGCGACGACCCGGTGTACAACCAAGCGGTGATCGACAGCGAGACGGACCTGACCTCTCCGGTACCGCACCGCAGGGTCTCGGGGCACTTCGAAGGCACCGGCAAGAAATTCACGCTCTACCTGCCCCCGAAGAAGCAGTGGCAAGGGCGGTTCTTCCAGAAGGTGTACCCGCTGCAGGACGAGAACGCCACCGACGGCGCCATCGCCTTCGGCGCGTCCGCCGGCGCCTACACCGTGCAGACGAACGGGGGTGTCGGCTACCGGGTTGAGGCGGCCGCCGCCAAGTTCTCCCGGACCTACGCGGCGCGGTACTACAGCTCCTCACGACGGATCCACGGCTACATCTACGGCGGCAGCGGCGGTTCCTACCAGACGATCGGTGCGATCGAGAACACCGAGGGCGTGTGGGACGGCGCGGTGCCCTTCGTCCCCGGGGTGCCCTCGTCCATCCCGAACAACTTCACCGTCCGCGCGCTGGCCCGGCTCGTCCTGCGCGACAAGGCACCCCGGATCGCCGACGCGGTCCGGCCCGGCGGCAGCGGTGATCCCTACACCGGCCTCGACCAGGTCGAGCAGGACATGCTCCGCGAGGCGACGCTGCTCGGCGTCCCGCTGCGTGCCTGGGAGGACTACGCGTACGTGCTCGGCCTGAGCGCTCCCGACGGCCTCCTGGGCTTCGTGAGCCTGCTGCGCACCGTCGATCCCACCTACGCGGACGACTTCTGGAGCAAGCCGGGCTACCTCGGCACCGAGCAGTCCGGCCTCGGGGACCTGATCCGCGCCGCCAGGATCGACCACACCGCCACCATCGGGCAGGTCATCCGGGACGCCCAGAACAGGCCGACGGGCCTCGTCCTGGACTCCGTGCCGTCCCAGCCTGACACGACCGGTCTCGACCTCACCGCCTACCAGGCCGACGGCACGAAGATCGGGACCCTGTCGGGGGCCCTGGACGCGGCCACACACACCGTCACCCTCGACAGCGGCAACGCCGCCGACACGCTGGACGCGCTCGCCGCCGGCGGCAAGCTGGCCATGGACAACCGCTGGTCCATCGCCTTCCGCGCCTACCACCGCCACCAGGTTCCCACCCGGCCCGGCTTTTACGCCTGGGACCAGTACCGGGGCCCGGACGGCCGGCCCCTGTACCCGCAGCGCGCCCTCCAGGTCGGTCCGATGCTCTCCGCCTCCACGAGCGGGGGCGGCACCCACACCGGGAAGATCAACGGCAAGGTCATCGTGGTCGCGAACCTTCTCGACACCGATGCCTTCCCCTGGCAGGCCGACTGGTACCGCACGCAGGTGAAGCAGGCACTTGGTGCGGGCTACCAGGACACCTTCCGGCTCTGGCTGAACGACAACGCCGACCACCTCGAAGAACCCCCCACAGGCACCCGCGCACCCCGCCTCGTCGACTACAACGGCATGCTGCAACAGGCGCTGCGCGACGTGAGCGCGTGGGTCGAGAAGGGTGTGGCACCCGCGCAGTCGACTCCGTACACCGTGCACGACAGCCAGATGGCGGTACCGACGAGCGCCTCCAGACGGCACGGCATCCAGCCGGTCGTCGATCTGACGGCCGAGGGCCGGGACCGGATCGAGGTCCCGGCTGGCACGCCCGTCACCTTCACGGCCCGGATCCAGCTTCCCCCGGGGACGGGCCGAATCGTTTCCACCGAGTGGGACTTCGACGGCACCGGCGACTTCACCGCACGGCCTTTCGGCCCCTGCAGGCAGACCGTGGAGGTGCGCGCGACGTTCACCTACGGCACGCCGGGCACCTATCTGCCGTCCCTGCGGGCCACCGCCCAGCGCGACGGCGACCCGGACACCCCCTTCACCAGGGTGCCCAACCTCGGACGCGTGCGCGTCGTGGTCCGTCAGAAGTGATCGCATGTGTCTGCCTGGTGCCGAAACCACCGGGCAGACGCGGCCGGAGAGGACAGCGGTGGCGTTGCAAAGGGCACTCGTGGTCCGCGGCGGCTGGGAAGGCCACCAGCCGGTCCAGGCCACGGAGTTGTTCATCCCCTTCCTCGAGCACGGCGGATACGACGTACGGGTCGAGGAGACGACCGAGGTCTACGCCGACACCGCGGTGATGTCCGCCACGGACCTGGTCGTGCAGTGCATCACCATGTCGGAGATCTCTCCCGAACAGGTGACGGGTCTCTCCCGGGCCGTCGCCTCCGGCACCGGCTTCACCGGCTGGCACGGCGGCATCGCCGACTCCTTCCGCGGGTCATCCGACTACCTCCACCTGGTGGGAGGGCAGTTCGCCGCCCACCCCGGCGAGGACCCGTCCCCGAGCCGGGGCGAGGGAGGCGGCGGCCACCCGTTTCACACCATCGACATCACGGACCTCGGACGCACCCACCCGGTCACCCGCGGCATCGACGACTTCGCCCTGCGTACGGAGCAGTACTGGGTGCTGCACGACGACCTCATCGACGTCCTGGCCACCACGACCCACCCGCAGCGCCTGTCGCAGCCGTGGCACCGTCCGGTGACCTCTCCCGCGATCTGGACCCGGAGCTGGGGCGAGGGACGCATCGTGGTCACCACACCGGGACACAGCCTGGACGTGCTGGAGCATCCCAGCGTCCGCACCGTCATCGAAAGGGGCATGTCGTGGGCGACCCGCACCGCGTCGGCATCGTAGGGCTCGGCGTGATATCGCGCGCCTACCTGGACACGCTCGCAGGCCATCCCGCGGTGCGGATCACCGCGGTCGCCGACCTCGACGCCACCCGGGCCGCCAAGGCCGCCGAGACGATCCCCGCCGCCCAGCCCATGACCGTCGAGCGACTGCTGGGTGACTCCGACGTTCAGACCGTGCTCAACCTCACCACCCCGGCGGCCCACGCCGGGATCGCCCTGAGCGCGATCGCCGGCGGCAAGCACGTGTACACCGAAAAGCCCCTGGCCACGACCTTCCGCGACGGCAAGGAGGTCATCGAGGCCGCCGCCGCGGCCGGCGTCTCGGTCGCCTGCGCGCCGGACACGGTCCTGGGCACCGGCACCCAGACGGCGCGCGCTGCGATCGACGCGGGAGTCGTCGGACGCCCCCTCGCCGCGCTGGCCGTCATGGTCACTCCCGGACACGAGCGCTGGCATCCCCACCCCGACTTCTACTACACCGAGGGCGGCGGCCCGCTGCTGGACATGGGCCCGTACTACGTCTCGGCCCTGGTCCACCTGCTCGGCCCGGTACGCGCCGTGACCGGAGCCTCCAGCCGGCTACGCGACGAGCGCGTCATCGGATCGGGCCCACGCGCGGGGGAGAGGATCCCGGTACAGGTGGACAGCCACACCTCCGCGGTCCTCGAACACACCGGAGGCGCCCTGTCCACACTCGTAACCAGCTTCGACGGGGTGGCCACGACAGCCAGCCCGATCGAGGTGCACGGCGAGAGCGGAACGCTCGCCGTCCCCGACCCGAACCTCTTCGACGGCACCGTGCGCCACTTCGAACTCGGCGGCACCGACTGGCGGGCCCTCCAGCCGTCAGCGGGCTACGTCGACGGCGCCCGGGGAATCGGTCTGCTCGACTGCATCGCCGCGAGCGGCCGGGGCGGGCCCCGTGCAAGCGGCGTCCACGCCCTTCACGTGCTGGAGACGCTGCGAGCCGTCCGACGTTCCTCGGCCGAGGGCAGGCGCATTGAGCTGACGACTCTCGTGGACCGACCCGACCCCGTTCCGCTCGTCCCGGCCAAGGAGTGGAGGCGCGAAGGCGGGCTCCGCGCCGGGCCAGGCTGAGGCCGCCGGGTTCTCAGGGACCGTCGACGGGCACGGGTTCACCCTGCTCGATCGAAAGTGCGGCCGTCCTGCACGCCGTTCGGCGGACCGGCAGGCAGGAGCGGCCGGAGCAGGCTCGCTTCCCCTATCCGTTTCGAGCGTCGTTCTCCCCACTACTCCACGTTTTCAAGGAGCCAGTCATGCCCTACGGACCCGGAACTGTCCTCGGCGAGATCCTGCGCGACGAGGCAGCCGAAGCCGTGGTACGCAAGTACCTGCCCCGTCTCGACGACGAGTTGATGCTCGTGCAGCTCAAGCACGGAAGGCTGGAGCAGGCGATCGGCTTCATGGAGGGGCTGCGGACCGATCCCGAGGCGCAGGCCGCTCTTTACGCAGAACTGGCGACCGTGCCCGAGACGGCATCCGGGCCCGTGCCGCAGGTCCGCGCGGCCGACATCGACATCGTCCCGGCCCCCGACTACGAGCCGGCGGACGTACCGATCGGCAGTGCCCGCTGTGTGCAGGACGAGAGCGCCACCCGGTGGCGGACGTTCGAACTGGAGCTGCACGGGCCCGAGCACGGCAACCCGTTCACGGACGTCATGCTCCGGGCCGAGTTCCGCCACGGCGACCGGGCGCTGACCGCGCACGGCTTCTACGACGGCGGGGGGATCTACCGCATCCGCTTCATGCCCGACGAGGAGGGCACCTGGACGTTCCGGACCACGAGCAACGCACGGTCCCTGGAGGCGCTCACCGGTACTTTCCAGTGCGGCCCGGCAGGCTCGCACGACCACGGGCCGGTACGCGTCCACGCACAGTTCCACTTCCAGCACGCCGACGGCACCCGCCACCTCCCCGTGGGCACCACCGCCTACGCGTGGACCCACCAGGGCGATGAACGGGAGGAGCAGACCCTGCGGTCCCTGGAACGGAGCCCCTTCAACAAGGTCCGGATGTGCGTCTTCCCGAAGTCGTTCGTCTACAACACCGACGAGCCGCCTCGTTACCCTTTCGAGGGCTCGCCCGAGTCCGGCTGGGACTTCAGCCGGCCCGACCCCGCCTACTTCCGGCACTTCGAGGAACGGATCGTCCAACTGGGAGAACTCGGCATCGAGGCCGATGTCATCCTCTTCCACCCGTATGACCGCTGGGGCTTTTCCGACATGGGCCCGGCTGCCGACGACCGCTACCTGCGCTACGTGGTGTCCAGGTTCGCCGCTCTGCCCAACGTCTGGTGGTCGCTGGCCAACGAGTACGACCTGCTGTGGGCCAAGGACACCGGGCACTGGCACCGCTCGGCCGCCGTGATCCGCGCCCACGATCCCCACGACCATCTGATCGGCGTGCACAACTGGGTGGAGCTCTGGGACAACGATGCCGACTGGGTCACCCACTGCAGTATCCAGCAGACCACCGAGGCGACCGCGACCTGGCGTTCCCGGTGGGGCAAGCCGGTCGTGGTCGACGAACTGGGATACGAGGGCGACATCGAATGGGCATGGGGGAACCTGGCACCCCAGGAGATGATCCGCCGCTGCTGGGAGGGCGTGGTCCGGGGCGGATACGTCACCCACGGCGAGTGCCGGCTGTCCGGCGACGACGTCCTGTGGTGGTCGCACGGCGGTGTCCTCAAGGGCGAGAGCTCGGCCCGTATGGAGTTCATGCGCAGGATCCTGGAGGAGCTTCCCGGCGACGCACCCGGTATCGCACCACTGTCCTCGTCCTCCGACTTCCCGGTCGGCGGCGTCGAAGGACGGTACGCGCTTGCCTACTTCGGATCGAACCAGCCTCGCCGCCGGCCCTTCTCGCTCCGGCCGGGCGTCCGCTACCGGGCCGACGTCATCGACACCTGGAACATGACGGTCACCGAACTGCCCGGCACGTACGAGGGAGACTTCACGCTCCCGTTGCCCGGCAGCTCGTATATCGCCGTCCGGCTGCGGGCCTGTGAGGACTGACCGGCATGTCCTGGTGTCAACACCGCTCAGGGCTCTGTATTTTCCGTCTCCGGTCCACCGGCGGACGTCCTGCCGGTGCAGTCAGCGGAAACGGGCGCAGGCGGCCCCGCCCCGGAGACTGTCCGGGGCGCACTGCTCGCGGCGCGGCGGGTGCAGTGGTCACCAGTGAGAGAAAATCCCGGCTCGGGTGGCGCGAACCGTTCAGATCAGCGGAACGCCCGGGGATTCCCGGGCGCCGAGGCTGTCGTAGGCGACCGAACTCGTGGTGAGGAGCTTCTCCAGGACGGTCCCCATCTCCTCCGGGGTGCCGGGACAGCCGTGATGCAGCCAGTCCGCGATGACACCGAGGGTGGCCCCGGCCAGGAAGGCGGCTGCCGGGTCGTGGGGAACACGGTCCGCCTCGTCATCGGCGCAAGCCGTCATCCCGGCGGCGACACGGCTGACGCGATTGGCGACGATCATGCGTCGCAGCAGGTGGTTGATGACGCGAGCACTGCCGTCGTCACCCAGCAGCGCCCGGTACAACGCACTGTTCTCCGCCACATGGGTGAACACCTTGCCCAGAGGGCTCTGCTCGGCCGCGCCGTCGGAAAGCGTGGACGGGCCTGCGGACTGGACCGCGGTCACGAGCTGGTCGAAGACGGCGGTGCAGGCGGCGGCCGCCAGGTCGTGCACGTCCGTGTAGTGCTCGTAGAACGTCGACCGGTTGACACCCGCGTGCTTGGTGAGGTCCGAGACCGAGATCTGGCTCAGTTCGTGATCAACGACGAGCTCGCGCAGCGCTGCCTCCAAGGCAGTACGTGATCTGCGGATGCGGGGGTCGGAAGGTTGCACGGGCATAACGTGAGTGTATCTTATCCGTCATCTGTCGGATCTCCGACAGATGACGGATAGTGGGAGTGCTGGCATGTGGAGGCGGTCATGGGCGCCGGGAAACGGGCCGAGGCGTCGCCGGGCGATCCGCTGCTCTCGCCGGCGGGCCAGACCATCCGGCTGCGGTCCGCCCCGCACCGTCGTACAGAAGCGCGAACCGAAGGAATGCAGAGATGACGAATCGTCCCGCTGTCCCGCCTCCGCCGCCCCGGAGCATCAGCGAGGAGGCCCGCACCTCCCTTGCGATGCACCTTCCGCCGCCGGTCTACCCCCCGCTCGGCGACACACAAGGCTGGCTGGACCACATCCGGGACTCCAACGGCACGCTCATCCAGGCGATGTCGGCCATGGCGCTCCCCGTGCACACCCAGCACACCAAGATCGCAGACGTACCCGCCTACGTCCTGCGGGCCGAAGGCGTCGCCGACGACGAGCAGACCCCCGTCTACCTGGACATCCACGGAGGCGCGCTCATCGTCGGCACCGGAGAGGCCTGCCGGCTCATGACCACCCCTGACGCGGTCACCACCGGCATGATCACGTGGGCCGTCGACTACCGGGTGCCGCCCCTGCATCCCTACCCGGCCGCCCTGGACGACTGCCTCGCCGTGTACCGGGCCCTGCTCGAAGTCCGCGCTCCGCAGGACATCTTCGTCGGCGGCGGGTCGGCAGGCGGCAACCTCGCCGCCGCCCTTCTCCTCCGGGCCAGGGACGAGGGGCTCCCGATGCCGGCCGCGCTGGCACTGCTGACCCCCGAAGCCGATCTCACCGAATCCGGGGACTCCTTCGAGACCCTCAAGGGCATCGACCCGAGGCTCAGCAGCCTGCGCGAGGTCAACCTCCTCTACGCGGGCGGCCACGACCTGACGCACCCCTACCTGTCCCCGCTGTTCGGCGACCTCTCCGGCTTCCCTCCCACCTTCCTCCAGACGGGCACCCGCGACCTGTTCCTGTCCAACACCGTCCGCATGCACCGCAAACTGCGGGCCGCCGGTGTCGAGGCCGAACTCCACGTCTTCGAGGCGATGCCCCACGGAGGGTTCGGAGGAGCCCCCGAAGACGCAGAGATCGGCCGCGAACTGCGCCGGTTCCTCGACCGCCACCGGCGCGACCGCCAGGAGAACGGAACCCGTCCGTGACCAGGACCGTGAAGTCTTCGCGCGAGCGCGCCGAAGCCCTGATGGAACGCATGACCACGTTGGAGAAGGCCCAGCAGCTGTCCTCCGCGCTGGCCGGGACCGTCCTCGACGAGGCGGGCCGCACCCGTGAACTCACCGAAGGCATCGGCCACATCTCCCTGTTGCAGGTCGCGGCCGACAGCCCGGCGGGCCTGGCACGGTTCGCCAACACCGTTCAGCGGTTCCTGAGAGAGCGAACCCGCCTGGGCATTCCCGCCATCCTCCACAACGAGGCACTCAACGGCGTCGCGGCCGCGGGCTTCACCTCGTTCCCCACAGCCATCGCTCTCGCCGCCACCTGGGACCCGCCCGGAGTGCAGCAGATGGCCGCCACCATCCGACGGCAGATGCGCGCCGTGGGCCAGACACAGGCCCTCTCACCCGTCGTCGACATCGCCCGGGACGCCCGCTGGGGACGCACGCACGAGACCTACGGCGAGGACGTCCTGCTCACCTCCGCCATGGGCGTGCACTTCGTCCGGGGCATCCAGGGCACCGATCTGAGCGAAGGGGTGCTGGCAACCGCCAAGCACTTCCTCGGCTACGCGGCCTCCGAGGCCGGGCTGAACATCTCCGCATCGGTGATCAACCCGCGTGAACTCTACGACGTGTACGCCACCCCCTTCGAAGCCATGGTCAAGGAGGCGGGGCTGGCCTGCGTCATGAACTCCTACGCCGAGGTGGACGGCGTTCCCGCCGCAGCGAACCCGGCACTGCTACGCGGCCTGCTGCGCGACCGGATCGGCTTCGAGGGCGTTGTCGTCGCCGACTATGCGAGCCTCGACCAACTCGTCCGCGCGAAGAAGGTCGCCCGGGACCATCGCGAAGCGGGGACACTCGCCCTGCGGGCAGGGCTCGACGTGGAACTGCCCAGCACCCTCGGTTACGGCCGTGTGCTGGCCGACGCCGTCGAGACAGGCCTCGTGGAGCGCGCGCTGCTGGACGAGGCCGTCCTGCGTGTGCTGATCCAGAAGTACGACCTCGGGCTGTTCGACGATCCGTACGTCGGCGAGGATCCCGTCGTCCTGCAGGGCGTCGCCCGCGAGGGTGGCGACCTCTCACTGCGGCTCGCCCGGGAATCGGTGACCCTGCTCAAGAACGACGGTGTCCTCCCCCTTGCCGACGGCCTTCGCCGGATCGCGGTCATAGGCCCGCACGCGAGGTCCGCTCTGGGGAGTTTCGCGAACTACACGTATCCGGCGACCGTCGCCACCCTGCAGGGCATGGCCACCGGTGAGAACCGCATGGTCGGCGTCGAGGGCGGCGACGTGGTCGTCGACCTCGACTCACCCATGATCCGCATCATGCAGCGGCTCGCCGCGACCGACCTGGAAGACATGGTGCGGCGCGAGTACGGAACCGTGTCCCTCAGCGAGGCACTCAGCCAGGCACTGCCCGGCAGCGCCATCACCTCGGCGGACGGCTGCGGGATCCTCTCCGGAACGCCCGAGGGGCTCGCCGAGGCCGTACGCCTGGCACAGGACGCCGATCTCGTCGTCCTGGCCATCGGAGGACGCTGCGGCGGCGCCGGATGGGATCTCACCGAGGGAGAGGGAACGGACTCCTCCCGCGTCGAACTCCCCGCGTGCCAGGCCGACCTCGTCCGCGCGGTCGCCGCCACCGGAAAGCCGTTGGCCGCGGTTGTCTGGATGGGACGGCCCTATGCTCTCGCCGACCTCGATCCCCTCTTCGGCGCCGTCCTGACGGCCTACTACCCCGGCCCGCACGGTGCGCGTGCCCTCGCGGACGTACTCGCCGGACACGAATCCCCCCAGGGCCGTCTTCCGTTCACGATCCCGCGCTCGACGGGGCAGGTCCCCATCCACTACAGCCAGAAGAACGGTTCGGGCTACGCCCGCGCCGACGCGGAGGGCTACGCGGGCTACATCGACCTGCCCGCGACCCCCCTGTACCCCTTCGGCCACGGGCTGACCTACACCGCGTTCGACTACGAGGCGCTGCGCACGGAGCCCGAGCGCGTGGACATCGCGGAAGCGTTCACCGTGCGAGTGAAGGTCACCAACAACGGCTCCCGGGCGGGCACCGAGGTGGTGCAGGTCTACCTCGGCGATGTGGCCACCGGTGTCACCCGCCCCGGCCGCCAGCTGGCCGGGTTCGCCCGCGTCGACCTGGATCCGGGAAAGAGCGCGGACGTCTCCGTCACCATCAGCACGCGACAGCTCGGTTACACCGGGCTGTCGGGGCAGTTCCTCCTGGAACCCGGTCCTGTCTCGGTGATGGTGGGCGCCAGTTCGGCCGACATCCGGGCCGAGGGCCGCGTCGACGTCACAGGCGTGCCCGAGAACCTGTCGGGCCGTCGCGCCTACCTGCCGGAGGTGGAGGTCACCCCCACCTGACCGGGCGGGCCGAACGCGGCACTCCACGACGGCTGCCTGCCCGGCCGCCGTCACCCAGCCCACCTTGTGAAAGGCACGTCACCATGGCACCCGTACTTCCCCCCGCACGCATCATCGACCCGGCCTCCGTACCGGCCCTGAACTGGGGTGCGATCGGCAACGGATGGATCGTCCGGCTGTTCACCGAGGCCCTGCACGCCCACACCCGTCAGCGCATCCGGGCCGTCGCCGGCCGCAACGCCGGACGGGCGGCGGCGTTCGCCGCGGAACTCGGCATCGACCGGGCCCACGAATCCCCGCAGGCACTGGTGGCCGACCCCGCGATCGACGTGGTCTATGTCGGCACGCCGCATTCCTCGCACCGCGAGATGGCGCTCCTCGCGATCGCCGCCGGCAAGCACGTCCTGGTCGAGAAACCCCTTGCGCTCTCCGCCGAGGAGGGCCGGGAGATCGCGTCGGCAGCCCGCGCGGCCGGCGTGTTCGTCATGGAGGCGATGTGGACGCGCTACCTGCCGCAGTCCGACATCATCCGTCAACTGCTCGCGGACGGCGCGCTCGGCGACGTCGAC
This sequence comes from Streptomyces sp. NPDC048278, assembly GCF_040652195.1. Lineage (NCBI taxonomy): Bacteria > Bacillati > Actinomycetota > Actinomycetes > Kitasatosporales > Streptomycetaceae > Streptomyces > Streptomyces sp. NPDC048278. The sequence goes on along the minus strand of NZ_JBEZLP010000049.1, from coordinate 52,164 downwards.
CTGGTCATGGCGGACTTCGGCTTCGTGGCCGCCTTTGATCCGGCAGGCCGCATGTGGGACCCGGCGGTCGGCGGAGGCGCTCTCCTGGACGCCGGGGTCTACCCCCTGTCGTTCGCCTCTTCGGTCCTTGGCGCCCCGTCCCGGATCACCGCCTCCGGCGCGATGACCACCACGGGGGTGGACGCACGTGCCGTCGTCCAGCTGACCGCGGCGGGCGGCGCGAACGCGGTCGTTGCGACGTCGATGGTCTCCGCGCTGCCGGTCCGCGCGAGCATCGTCGGCTCGGCCGGACGCATCGACATACCGACCCCCTTCTTCGGCCCGTCGGGCGTCGTCCTCACTCTCGGATCCATCGGGAGTGAGGACACCGCGTCCTGGACGGACGACCGGTTCAAGACGATGCACGAGGGACTGAGTGACCAGGCGAACGCGCTGGCGTCCTATGTGGCGGAGGGCCGCACCGAGTCCCCCCTCCACCCGCTCGACGAGGCCGTCACCGTCCTCGGCACGATCGACGAGGTCCGCCGACAGGTGGCCTCGCAGGACGACGCCGCGCGGGGTGCTGGCACTCCGGGCTCCGAGAGCGGGGTGTGAGCGTGCTTGCCGATCCGTTCAACCGCGGGTGGGGTGTCCGCCCGAAGACCAACCCGTTCTTCGAACTCGCGGGCGCCGTTCCCTATGAGCCGGTCACTCTGCCCCACGACGCGATGATCGGCCGCGAGCGCGCCGCCGACGCGGCCTCTGGGGCGATGAACGGCTTCTTCCCGGGTGGTGACGTGGAGTACCTCAAGGAGATCGAGGTTCCCGATGACTGGTCCGGCCGGCGCGCGTTCCTCTCGTTCGAGGGCGTGTACCGCGACGCGCGCGTCTTCGTCAACGGGGCTCTCGCCGCGCACCGGCCATCCGGCTACTCGGGCTTCGTGGTGCAGCTCGATCCCTACCTGCGCTATGGCACGAGGAACACCGTACGGGTGGAGTGCACCACGCAGGAGGACACGCGCTGGTACGCGGGGCTGGGCATCTACCGGCCTGTGCACCTCTACCTCGGGGGCCTGGTTCACCTCGGTGCCGAGACGTTGCGGGTCACCACGCTCGACATCGACGACGACAACGCCACGGTCGAGGTGTCGGACGTGGTCCACAACGAATCGCCGGTCTCCCGCACCGTCACCGTGGTCACGGAGGTTCTCGACGACGCCGGCCAGATCGTCATGACCGACTCGGCTCCCGTGACCGTGTTCCCCGGCACCTCGGTCGCCGTGCGCCGGCGGCTGGTCCTCGAACAGGTGCGCCGCTGGGGGCCCGACGATCCCTACCGCTACACCGCCCGCGTCACACTCGGCTGCGGCGGGGACGAACTGGACCGCGGCGAGACCAGGTTCGGGATCCGCCGCCTCCAGCTCGACACGAAGCGCGGACTGCGGATCAACGGTGTGCCGGTCAAGCTGCGCGGCGCCTGCGTCCACCACGACAACGGACCCATCGGCGTCGCCACCATCGGCCGTGCCGACGAGCGACGCGTCGAACTGCTCAAGGCGGCCGGATTCAACGCACTGCGCAGCGCCCACACCCCGATGAGCAAGGCCATGCTCGAAGCCTGCGACCGCCTGGGCATCCTGGTCATGGACGAGGCGTTCGACGTCTGGACACGCACCAAGGCACGCCTCGACTACGCCCTGGACTTCACCTCCTGGTGGGAGGCGGACCTTGAGGCGATGATCCGCAAGGACTACAACCACCCCAGCGTCATCATGTACTCCATCGGCAACGAGATCCCCGAGACCGGGAGCGACCTCGACGCCTCCTGGGGCCGCCGCCTCGCCGACACCGTCCGTAGACTCGACCCTCACCGGTACACCGTCAACTGCGTCAACGGCCTGGTCTCCGTCGCCGATCAGATATCCGCGCTTGGTGCCGCGGATGGGGGCAACGACGTCGACGACGGCCACGGAGTCAACGACATGCTGGCGTCGATGGTCGACTTCGCCGCCGCCGTCAACGCCTCCGACCTCGTCAGCGACCGCACCGAGGAGGCTCTCGGCCAGGTCGACATCGCGGGCTACAACTACGGCGAATCCCGGTACACGCTCGATCCTGGGCGCTTCCCCCACCGGATCATCGTGGGAAGTGAGACGAGCCGCTCAGACATCGCCGGCAACTGGGCACTGGTCAGCCGGCTTCCGCACGTCATCGGCGACTTCTGCTGGACCGGCTGGGACTACCTCGGCGAAGCGGGCATCGGCCGGTTCAACCCGGCCGAGGGCGATGCCACGGCCGGTGTCACCGGCTCCTTCCCCTCTTTGACGGCAGCAGCCGGGGACCTTGACCTGACCGGAAGCCGGATGCCCGCGTCCTACTACCGTGAGACCGTCTTCGGCCTGCGCGGTGAACCGTTCATCGCCGTGCACCGGCCCGCGCGGTTCGAGGAGAAGGCAGCGCCGAGCATCTGGGGCTGGGCCGACGTCCTCGACAGCTGGAGCTGGGCCGGTGACGAGGGGAAACCGGTTCGAGTCGACGTCTACTCGGACGCGGACGAGGTCGACCTGCTGGTCAACGGAACGGTCGTCGGCACAGCTGCCGTCGGACAGGGACAGCCGTTCGTCGCCTCTTTCGACACCGTCTACGAGCCGGGCACGGTGACGGCCGTCGCCCGCAGCGCCAGCGCCGAGAGAGGGCGGGCCAGCCTGACCACCGCCACAGGTCCCCTGCGCCTGCGAGCGAACAGCGATGCCCGGATACTTACCGACGACGACAGCGCTCTCGCCTTCGTGCGCGTCACGCTCGTGGACCGTGACGGCAACCTCGACACCACCCAGGACCTTCAGGTACGCGTCGAAGTCACGGGTACCGGCGTCCTGCAGGGTGTGGCTTCCGGCGATCCCGCCCCGGACGAGCCGCTTGCCGGGAACACGCGGTCCACGTATCAGGGATCGCTGCTGGCCGTGGTCAGACCTACAGGGAGAGGGCGGATCACGGTGACCGCGTCCGCGACCGGCTGCGAGCCCGGCGGTATCGAGATCGCCGTGCGGTGAGGGGCCTCGTCGGCAGGAGGACCAGGTCCTCCTGCCGACGAGGAGCGTCGGCTGGGCTGCTACTTGAGGCTGCTGCGGCTCTGCACGACGAAGGCCGAGCCGGAAGCCGCGGTGATCGTGGTGGATTTTCTTGACACCTCGGCGTTCCGCGCGATCAGCCCCGTCTTCGCACTGATGCGCACAGATGTCAGGGTCACCCCGGTGATCGGCTTCTCCGGCACTCCGATGATCTGACCGGCCTCGTTGGCGCCGGTCGCGGTGATGTTGGCGATGGTGATGTCGTGGAAGTCCGGCGTGTTGCGGTCGACCGTGTGCGCGGCATCGCCGTCCGCAGGAATGGACGGGTAGTAGCCCGTGATCTGGATCGGGGTCACCACGTCGGTCATCGTCAGGTTCTTGTACGTGACGTCGTGGACCTCGCCGGCACGGCCCCGCGCGGACTTGATGCGGACTCCGGCGGTGGTGCCCTTGAGGGTGTTGTCGTGGATGTTGATGTCGTAGATGCCGCCGGCTGTGAAGCTTCCGATGGACAGGCCGTGGCCGTGCAGGATCGTGCAGTTGCTCAGCGAGATGCCGTGGGAGGGCCCGCCCTCTGACGAGGAGTCGATGGCGATGTTGTCGTCCCCTGTGTCGATGGTGCTGCGGGTGACCGCGATTCCCGAGGACGACCAGACGTCGATGCCGTCCGTGTTGGGAGCGTCCGACGGCGCGTAGATCCTGATCTTGTCGATGGCGGAGGCGGTCACCTTGCTGAAGGTGATGTTCACGTTGGGGGCGTTCCGCAGAGCGATCCCGGTGATCTTCACCTTCGAGGCGTCGTTGACGAAGACCAGGCCGGGGCGGGACGACTGGGCCTGCCCCGCGGCCCGCTCAGCCGCGTTCCTGGCCCACCACGAGGCCCCCTGGCCCTCGATCGTGCCCCCGCCGGTGATCGTGAGGTTCTTCACCCCGGATGCCTGGAGGAGCGGAGCCAGGACCGAACCCGACCCGGGGTAGTCCGACTTGTTCTGCGAGGCGAGCAGGGTGGCGCCCGAATCGATCCGGAACGTCGTGCCCGAGGCCAGCTTCAGGGCGCCCGAGAGGTACTTGCCGGTGGTCAGCTCGACGGTGCCCTTGCCGGCGCAGGCGTTGATCGCCTTCTGCAGGGCGGCGGTGTCCTTCGTCCTGCCGTCGGCCTTCGCACCGTAGCCGGTGGGCTTGCAGACCTTGCCGGACGTCGGCGTCGTCGACGTGCTGGTCGCCGTGGTCGGGTTCCATCCGTCCTTGCCGGCCAGGTACTTCACCGGGGTGTAGTTGGCAGCCTGGGAAGCGCTCAGCTGCGGCCGGTCGGAATTGACCGTCGCGCCGGCCCCGGTGTTCCTGTACTCGGTGAACCGGGCACCCTTCCAGGTGGCGTCGGACATGTCGGTCCAGGGCTGGCTGGCGTTGACGAACGACCCGATGACGGACTCGCGGTAGAGCACCTGGGCGTTCTGCCGCCAGGGACGTCCCAGGCTCGCGGCTCCCACCGGTCCGGACCCGGTGATCTTCGACTTGTAGAAGAGGAAGCCGTAGGGGCGCGTCGCCGGTGTGCTGGCTGCGGTGATGACCCCGCCGCCCAGCTGGTGGATCTCTGACCGGTCGAAGACCCCGATGCCGCCGCCGAAGATGAAGTCGACGGTGCCTTGCACATACGACTTCCGGAAATAAGCCCGCGCGGAGTCGTTGACGAGCAAGGTGTCCTGATGGCCGAGGATCCGCACGTTCGTGAGCACCGCGCGGTCGGCAGACAGGCTCAGCGCCACCGCCTGCCCCGGGTTGGCCGCGAAGTCGTAGTCGTTGGAGATGGTCAGGTTCGACGCCGAGAAGTCGTGCCCGTCGACGAACGCGGTCGCGCTGCCGAAGGTTCCGTACGTCGTCCCGTCCGGCTTCTTCGTGCCGGCCCCGTGCCGCTGGACGAGGACGACGTCCGAAGAGGTCGCCCCCAGGCCCTTCAACGTCACGTAGGGTTTGTCGGCCGGGATGCTGAAGACGCCCCGGTACGTACCCTTCTTGACGGCAATGGTCACCGGCTTCGTGTTGTTCGCCGGGACCTTGTCGACAGCCGCCTGGACGGTCTTGACGTCGCCGGATCCGTCCGCTGCGACCGTGATCGTCTTGCCGGCGGCATGGGTCGGAGCACCGCTGCTGCCCGACACCGAGGTCAGGGTCCAGCGCTTGTTGCTGCTGCTCGTGCAGCTTTCCTGAATGATGGGGGAGCCGGGTGCGGTGCTGGCCCTGGTGTCACTGGCGCACAGGCCGGTGCCGGCGTTCACGATCTGGTACGTACCGTTCTGGGCCGGCTTCAACGTCCACTGCTGGTCCGCCCTGGCACTCTTGCAGTTCCACTGCCGAAGCCGGGCTCCGCTGCTGGCGGAGCCGTTGGGGGCATCGAGGCACAGTCCGCTCGCGACCGACTTGATGGTGAACCTGCCCGATCCCCGCTTGACCAGGGTCCACTGCTGGTTGGTCTGCCCGTTGCTGCAGCCCCACTGCTGTATCTGGGTGCCGGCCGACGTACCGCCCCCGACGAGGTCCATACACAGACCGCTTCTGGCGACCGTGAGGCGGTAGGTTCCGGCCTTCACGGCGGCCGACCCGCCGCTGCTCGAGCCGACGCCGGCCGCCGCCGCGACGCCGAGTCCCGCAAGGACGATGGCCGCCACGGTGATGACTGCCCCGAGCGGCTTGCGGGCCCGTCTCCTTCGCTTGTGCCGGCGGACGTGCATGAGGTTCTTTTCTGAGTTCACGCTTCTGAGACGGCCCGGCCCCGGAGGTCATAACACGTTTCCGGCGCGGGTTTCAGGCAACTTGCATCCGTCCGGGCCCGGCTTGGCGGATCCAGCGGCCCGTGCCATCATCAGCCGCCATCCCCTGGAGATCACGGTACGAGGATGCGATGCGCGAGGTTTCAGGCAGACCCCAAACGGCCGACATACCTGCCGAGTTGTACGGAACCGACCTGGTCAACGCGGCCCGATCCGGTGACCCACAGGCGCAGGCCGCCCTGTTCGGCCAGTGTCTGCCGCTGGTCTACAACATCGTCGGCCGAGGCTTGCACGGGCACACGGATGTCGACGACGTCGTCCAGGAGACGATGCTCCGTGCCATGCGAGCGCTGCCCCAGCTCCGTGAACCCGAACGGTTCCGCCCCTGGATCCTGGCCATAGCGATCCGTCAGATCCAGGACCGCGGACGGCGCAGCAAACTCACTTTGGCCCATGTGCGGCCGCTCTCCGAGGAGATCGATGTCCCCGATCCTTCCGGGGACATCGCGGACCGCGCCATCGACCGGCACACCCTGTCCCGTGCCGGGGACGTCCTGTTGGAGGCCAGCCAGTGGCTCAGCGACGATCAGCGGCAGACCATGGCCCTGTGGTGGCAGGAGACCGCGGGATATCTGACCCGCGCCGAGGTCGCCGACACATTGCGGCTGAGCGTCCCCCACACCGCCGTGCGCATCCAGCGCATGAAGGCCAGACTCGAACTCGCCGTCGGCGTGCTCAACGCGTGGCGCGCGCAACCGCGATGCGCCGAGCTGAAGTCCCTCGCGGACACCGCCGGGCCTGCGGCCGGAGGGCGCCTGCTGACCAAACTCAGCCGCCATGTCGAGAGATGCGCCCGATGCGCGGCCGCGACCCGCGCGCGGCGATCGATCGACGACGCCCCGATCCGGATCAGTGCACTGACGGTCCCGGTCGCACTGACGGCCGGAATCCCGGACATGGTCGCCCACCACGTCGCGGTCACCGGCCCGGTGTCCTCCCTGCTGACCGCTCTCCGACACACCCTGGCCCCGGCCTCGGCGAAGTCGGCCGCCATCGGCGGCGGCGCGGCCCTCGCCGCCGTCATCGGCACCGCGGTCTATCTGGGCCCCCCGTCCAGCCCCCGTACCGACCCGGCGGAGCAGAGCCCGGCCGCGACAGCCAGTGCCCCGTACCTGCCGGGCCGGATCTCCAGCCCCTCGGCTACGGAACCGGCGGCCCCCTCACCGTCCACCGCGTCGCCTGCCTACTCGGGCCTGACGACAGCGGACTACTACGTCGCTCCGGGCGGAGACGACACGAATCCGGGCACCCTCGCCCGGCCCTTCGCCACCGTGACCCGAGCTGTCTCCAAGGCCGCCCCCGGTCAGACGGTCGCCGTCCGCGGAGGCACCTATCACCCCAGGGCCACCATCACCCTCAAGGCTTCCGGCACCGCCCATCGCCGGATCACCGTGAGCAACTACCGCAACGAGCATCCCGTGCTCGACGGGTCCCGGCTCCCGGCCGGTACCTCGCTCGTCGTCCAGAGCGGTGGTCACCTCAGGGTGCAGGGCCTGGAGATTGTCAACGCCCCGGCTCACCCCTACGTTTGTGCCTCCTGCCATGACAGTGTCTTCGCCCGGCTCAGTGTTCACGGCAACGGCGACACCGGTCTGTGGCTCCACGGCACCGGAACGCACGACAACCTGATCCTGAACAGCGACTTCTTCGACAACCATGAGTCCGGGACCACCGGCGGACACGTCAACGGAGTGGTGTTCAACGACGGCACCGGGACGGGCAACCGAATCCAGGGATGCCGGATCTATGACAACTCGGGTGACGGGGTGGACCTCAGCCGATTCGCCGACGCCGTGACCATCGACCGCACCTGGGCGTTCGGTAACGGCGTCGACCGCTGGGATTTCCGGACCTTCTCCGGAGGGGGAAGCGGATTCAAACTCGGCGGTGACGCAGGCCTTCAGGTCGCCCATGCCGTCTCGAACAGTGCGGCCTGGGACAACGCCGGCTTCGGATTCACCGAGACAGGAAGTGCCGGCACCGCGCAGCTGGCCAATGACACGGCTTTCCGTAACGGTGCGGCGGGCTTCGCCTTCGTCTCCTCCGCCGCAGTCCTGCAGCACAACCTCGCGCTGGCGAACCATCCTGACGACTGGCTGGGCGGCCGGACACGACAGGCGGACAACTCCTGGCAGCAGTCGGGCTGGACGATGGCGGTGCTCCGCATCACAGACTCCGCCTCGACGACCGGTCCGCGAGGTACCGACGGAAGGCTGCCCTCCACGACCTTCCTCAGTAACACGAAGAACTCCGCGATCGGCGCCACCATGCAGCCCTGACATGTGCACCGTGCCCAATCACAAAAAAACTGGATAAACACCTGCTTGTTTCGAATTCAGTTGACATGATCAGTGATCTGCCGCCGTGTCGGTCGACGAGCTGGACGCTTGTAGCATCGATGCCGAAAGCGGGAGAGGAGCAGGGGCGTGACCAGGGCCGACGACGTGGGCGGCGTACCGCACCGTGAGCGCAAGGGGGAGAGGACCCGTCGGCGGATCCTGGAAGCGGCCCGGTGCAGGTTCGCTCAGGTCGGTTACGAGCGCGCCACTATTCGGGCCATTGCGGCGGAAGCCGGAGTGGACAAGTCGTCGGTCATCCAGTACTTCGGCACCAAGCAGGGGCTCTTCCGTGAAGCCGTCCACTGGCACGTCCCCATCGACGAACTCACCACCGAGGACTCGTCCCGCACTGTTGAAAACTACCTGCGCGGGATGCTGGGCGCCTGGTCGGCCGACCCCGACAGTCCCATGGCCGTCCTGCTCCGCTCCAGCATGACCAGCGAGGAGGCGGCCGGCATCCTTCGTCGCCATATCACCGCCGAGGTCGTCGGCCCTGTGGCAGCCAGGGTCGGGGCTCCCGACGCCCGACTGCGCGCCGCGCTGAGCAGCGCGATGATGATGGGCATCGCCAGCCAACGGCATCTGCTGGGCATGCCGGACCTGGCTCAGGCGGACCTGGAGGACATCCTGCGCATCATCGTGCCGGTCATACGCGAGCTCATTGCTCCGGGGGGCGGCTCTGCCGCCGAGCGCTGAGCCCCGTCGTGGGCACGGTCGGCGCTCGTGACACCCCCGCCTGGAAAACACCGCCCCGCCTGCATCGTGTTGCCTCTGTCGACGAGCCGGCCCCTCCTTCCGAACGGCGGTGCCATCCGGAAGCGGCGGAGCTGAACGTCGTCGACGCTCTGGCCGAGGTGTGTGAGCGACCACTGGCTTCGTGATCGCGAAGCCGGTTCGGTCCGTGGCCGGGCTTCGGCGCCGCGGACGGCCATGAGTCGGTCGCAGTGATCGCGTACGGCGGGGCGACCGATCCCGGCCGTACCGCCATGGCGCACGGCCGGTGGCCGTGACGGGGCACCAGCATGACCGGGGGCTGGGGCGGCGCACCCCCGGCCCCGTCCCGTTCCGCTGAGCAGGGACTTGTGGGGAGCTGGACCGGATGCTCCGGTGACGTGGACTGCACCGGGGAGAGCCAGAGGGCTGCGATGGAGACTTTCTGACGCCCGCCGGGGGCCGGGAGGTGTCCGTCGGCTTCATCGTTGGGCCAGACGAAGCCCTGGCCTCCCGAAGCGTCCCTCGGCGGTCATCGAAGCGGGATGGGGCGCGTACCTGCCTCGCTTCGTCCCGTTTACGGTGCGATTATGGCCCGCTGCACGCTGCTGTGGGACACCCCGTGAGAAAATTTCTCAACGGTTGTATATTTTTCGGTGTCCGAACCTGACGCTTCCCCTGGAGCGAGACGTATGTCCACTCACAGCGCACCGGCAACCGACCGCGATGCCGCGCCCCCCGGCGGGACCCACCGCCACCTGGGGCTGGCCCTCGCGGTGATCGCTGCAGCTCAGCTGATGGTCGTGCTCGACGGCACGATCACGAACATCGCTCTGCCGAGCATCCAGACCGATCTCGACGTCTCTGCCGCCAACCTGGCGTGGATCGTCAACTCCTACGCACTCGCGTTCGGCGGACTGCTGCTGCTCGGCGGCAAGAGTGGTGACCTTTTCGGACGCCGACGGATGTTCCGTATCGGAATCGCCATCTTCACCCTCGCCTCCCTGCTGGGCGGACTGGCACCCAACGAGGGGATGCTGATCAGCGCGCGCGTCTTGCAGGGCGTCGGCGCCGCGATCGCCGCACCGACCGCGCTCTCGTTGATCGCGACCACCTTCCCGGAAGGAAAGCCCCGCAACAAGGCGATGGGCGTCTACGCCGGCATGGCCGGCCTCGGCTCCACGGTCGGCCTCCTTCTCGGCGGCGTGCTCACCGACTACCTGGACTGGCGCTGGGTCTTCTTCGTCAACATCCCCATCGGCCTCGCGGTCCTGGCCGGTACCACCGTCCTCGCCGAGGGCGCACGCAACCCGGGCCGCCTCGACATACCGGGCGCCGTCACCGGCACCGGCGGCCTGCTGGCTCTCGTGTACGGCATCATGCGCGGCGGCAGCCACGGCTGGACCGACGGCCTGACGCTGGGCTCCTTCGCCGCGGCCGTCGTACTGCTGGTGGCCTTCCTGGCGCTGCAGACGACCGTGAAGAACCCGATGCTGCCGTTGCGCCTGTTCAGGAACCGCAGTCGCTCCGGTTCCTACGGCACGATGCTGTTCCTGGGTGCGGGCATGTTCGCCACCTTCTACTTCCTGACGCTGTACATGCAGCAGATTCTCCGCTACAGCCCTGTCAAGACCGGGTTCGCCTACCTGCCGTTCAGCTTCGGCATGGCGCTCGCCGCCGCCACGGGCTCCCGGCTGATCGCCAAGCTGCCGCCGCGTGCCATCGCCGGGCCGGGTCTGCTGGTCGGTGCGGCAGGCATGTTCTGGTTCAGTACCCTGAAGGTGGACTCCTCCTACGCCACACACCTGATGCCCGCGATGTTCGTGACGTCACTCGGCCTCGGCCTGAGTTTCGTGCCCATGACCCTGGGCGCGGTCAGCGGCGTGGAACACCGTGACACCGGCATAGCCTCGGCACTGCTCAACACCGCCCAGCAGGTCGGCGGGGCGCTCGGGCTCGCGGTGCTGTCGACCATCTCCGCCTCCGCCGCCGACGACCGGCTGCCGCAGGCGGCAAACACCTTCTACCAGGCGATCGCGATGAAGAACTGGCCGCTTGTCCGCAAGGCGGCCGAGGCGCTCACCCACGGTTACACCACGGCGTTCACCGTCGCCGCCGTGTTCTTCCTGGGCGGGCTGCTGATCACCGTCACGGCGGTCAACGCCAAGAAGCAGGTGCACCGCGAGGAAGAAGTTCCCGTCCACGCTGTCTGACCCGCCCACCGGCCGGTCCAGCCGGATTTCCGGAGCGCCCTGAGCGGAACAGCGCGGCTCGGCCGCCGGCTGGTGCTCGACCGACCCGCAGGGCGGTGTTGGTCTCCGTCCTGCAGGTCGGGCGCCGACGTCGTCCAGGGGGGCCAGGGCTGCCTATGGCTGCTTCGCACCCACGGGTGCGGGTGTGGGGTCGGGAATCGCCATGGCCCATGCCGCCATGGCTTCCAGTACGTCGTACAGCCCTTCGCCCAACGGGGTGAGCGCGTATTCGACGCGCGGTGGGATCTCGGGGAAAGCGGTGCGAGTGACGATGCCATACGTCTCGAACTGACGTAGCCGACTGGTCAATGTGTGTGCACTTATGCCTGGAAGGGCCCTGCGTAGCTCGGTGAAGCGGTGTGGCCCGGCAAGCAGCTCCCTGACGATGAGAGTGGCCCACGGGCCGTCGAGAAGCCGCAGAAAACGGGTTACTCCACAGCGGGGCAGTGTGGTGGGGCTGGTCATGCGGGCGACTGTAATGCAGCTCGGTGCAGTTGAAGTAACTGATGCAGTGTGTGCACTAATAGGGATTATGAGCTACGTGATTCATGGCGCCACTGGCGCCCAGGGCGCCCCGGTCGTTGCTGCCCTCGTTGCCGCGGGCAAGCCGGTGACCGCCTTGACCCGCAAGACCGACGCCGTCATCGAAGGCGCCCGCGTGATGGCCGCCGACCTGTCGTCCAGCGAACAGCTGGTCAGTGCCTACCGTGGTGCCGACGGGGTGTTCGTGCATCTACCGATGGGCGACAAGGACGACGTGCGCAAGTACGTGCACAACATCCTCTCGGCCCTTCGCGAGGCACGGCCGGGCCGCGTGGTGTTCTCCACCAGCGGTCCCGTCGTCGACCTGCCCGGCAGCGTGCTTCAGCAGCCGGCCGACAGCCCGGTGGCGGCCATGGTCGCCGGGCTTGAGGACAGCGGTCTGTCCTGGACGGTGCTCACGCCGAGGCTGTTCCTGGAGAACCTGCTCCTGCCGCCCATCGGCGCGGTCGTCCGGGAACAGGGCGTACTGCGGTTCCCGCTCCGTGCCGACTTCCCGGTCTCCTGGGTCTCCCACCGGGATGTCGCGGATGCCGCTGTGGCGGCCCTGCTCGACCACCCCGAGGTCACCGGCCTGGTCGGTGTCGGGCAGGTTCCGGCGATCACCGGCGCGGACCTGGCGGAGGCGTTCGGTGGACGCCTCGGCCGCGATGTGACCTACCAGGCGATCACGCCCGAGGAGTTCGGGGAGATGCTGGCCCCGCTGATCGGCGCAGGCCCCGCGGCTGGCGTCGCAGGGCTCTACCGGCTGCTCGCCACAGTGCCCGACTTCGCGATCGCGTCCGAGCGGTCCGCGCAGACACTGCTCGGCATCACCCCGCGGACCGCCGACCAGTGGCTCGCCGACATCAGACTGTGAGCCATGCGGTCCACCGGCCCCGCGTGGTCGCCGAACTCGTGAGACCAGGGTGCCGGAGACAGAGTTCTCCCCACCGACCAACTACTTCGCGGAGAGTCTTATGACCTTCTTCCAGAGCGATGGCGCGCGGATTCACTACACCGAGCACGGATCGGGCTTTCCGGTACTCGCACTGGGTCCGGGCGGCATGCGATCGGCGGCTTCCGTCTGGGCCCGGGCACCGTGGAGTCCGATCACCGAACTGGCCGCCACCCACCGTGTGATCGCCATGGACCAGCGCAACGCGGGCGCCTCGACGGCCGAGGTGACCGGCAGCGAGACCTGGGGCACCTATGCCGAGGACCAGCTCGGCCTGCTCGACCATCTTGGGATCGAGCGCTGCCATGTGGTGGGCATGTGCATCGGTGGCCCGTTCATCCTGCGGCTGCTGCAGGAGGCGCCCGAGCGGTTCGAGCGTGCCGTGATCCTTGCGCCGAACGGCCTCGACAACAACCGCGACAGTTTCCGGAAGATCTTCGACGACTGGGCGGCCGAACTCGCTCCCCAGCACCCCGAGGCGGGGCCGGCCGAGTGGGCGGCCTACCGGGAGTCGCTCTACGGCGTCGACGACGTGCTGCTCAGCGTGCCCGAGACACTTCTGCCGACGATCCGGACGCCTCTGATGGTCCTGCAGGAGGACAACCTCTACCACCCGCTCAGCACATCCCTGCTGCTGGCCTCCGCCGTGCCGGGGGCCCGTCTTGTCGAACGCTGGAAGGAGCCGGCCGACCTGATCGTGGCCCGCACAGAGATCGCCGAATTCCTCACGCCCTGAGAACCGGTTGCCGCCCGACGGCCTTCCGTCTCTGTGCGGAACGCGGACGTCCCAGGCTCATGTCCCCGGTGACCACTGGGCACATGAGCCTTCGTCGGCGGGGACCTGTCAGGAGTCCGCGTCGTCGGCGCTGCTGCTACGGCGCCGGAGGGCGATCGCCAGGGTGACGGTCACGAGGATCCCCGCGGCGGACCCGGCGGTCCAGATCACCGTGCTCGCGCGGGACGTTTGGGGCGGCAGCGCGGGGGACGCGGCCAGGGGGATGACCGCCTCGTCGTTTCCTGGGGTCCGGTCGAACGGGTTGGACGTGCGTACGGTGCCTTTCGCACCGGGGACTTGGCGGTCGATGCGGACCCTGAACCCGATGACGGTCGTCCCTCCTTCGTGCAGTACCTCGAGAACCCGTCGTAGCCGATCTTGCAGACGAACGCCCCGCCTTGCTTCTGCGGCGGCGCGCATGCCCAATCGTTGCCATCGCCATCGAAGGTGAACGGGATGGAGGTCACCGTGGTGCCTTCCGGAGGCACCACCTCGAAGCGGCCCAGTGTCTCCCGCGCTCAACGGCCGTCCGGGTCCGTTGCCGCGCACACCCAGCTGGACCGTCACCGTTTCGCCGACCCGGCCCCGGACGGTCGAGATGACCGCTGGTAGTCGACCTGCACAGTGGTCGTGACCTTGACGTACCCGGTGTCGCTGGTGAGGCCGCGGTCCGCCGTCCTGGTCAGGGCTGGCGGGGGTTCGGTCCCGCGCGCCGTGAGTTCGAAGGGGCGTTCGGGTTCGGGCGACCAGGCGTAGGAGAGGGAGCCCGCCAGCTTGGCAAAGCACACCGCCAACAGGCCACGAAGTGTCAGAATCCGTCAAATAGCAATAAAAAACAATAAGAAACACTGAACCATGACAGAGCGCCTAAATCGGAGTTGGCGCCGTGGCGGGTCCGTCCTCGGGCCGCTTCACACTTGAGGTGTCGATGAGTGGCGACGTCACGCGCGGATCGCGCAGCGCCAAGGACGGTGGGATAGAGGCCGGTCGCGCTCCTGCGTGAGCGCATCGAGCCGGTGGATGCGGGGCGGTGTCTCGTTTATCGGTGTCGCGAACTTTGCTGGCCCTTGCGTGATATGCGTAACTCGAGGTTCAACTGCATGCACAGTGCGGGCGAGGCGGGTCTCAGGCTGGATGAGTGTGTTCTGAACTCTTTACGTCGAACCCTTATGTGTGCACACTTTGACCACTGCGGGTCGCTGCTGACCGAAAACAGCGTGACGGCCGGTGGGCTTCGAAACCGTAGGGGACGTCATGAGTGAAGTGAGCCGCACGATGGCATCAGGCCGGTCCTTATGGTGACGGCGGAGGGGGTAGGGGAAGGCCTGGCCGGCAGGATCTGACCCTTCTGCTCCAGCGTCGTCGTCGGCGACTCCACCGTGCCCCGCGGTTCGGCGATGGACTTGTGCGGGACGTCGCGCGCGTGAGTCGTCCGATGTGCGAAGCCGTCACCTGCTGCCTCGGGCGGCGGGTGCACTGCGTCCGTCAGGGCGCAGCCAGGGAGTCCTCGGCAACGCCCGGCGGAAAAGGCTTTCGCCGGGCGTATGGAGGCGGTCTGCCGCGATGCGGTCTGCGCCGCACGCAAGACCGTGCGGGAGTGTGCCGCCGTCGCATCCAGTACTAACGAAGTGAGAAACGTTATGAGCAGTGGCTTCACCAAGAATGTGTTTGCTTTGGTCGATTCCGGTGACGCCGCGGGCTTCGGCCGGCTGTTCGCGTCGTGTGGCCGCATGCGGTTCGCCAACGGTGAGCCGATGACAGGTCCCGAGGCCATCGAGGCTGGCGTGAAGAACTTCTTCACCACGATCAAGGGGCTTCGCCACACCGTTCTCAGGGAGTGGGCCGACGGTGCCGACACCATCATCGAGTTGTCGGTTGACTACGACCGGTTGGACGGTCGCACGGTCACCATCCCCGTCGCCGTCATCTGGCACGTCGACGACTCGGGCCTCTTCGACGACTACCGCGTCTACTTCGATCTTGCTCCCGTCTTCGCCTGACCGGCGCGACCGATACCACCAGTTCCCCTCTGCAGGGGTGCGCTGGGCTCCGTCCAGGACTGTCGATGAGTCGATGAGCGGCCCCGGACGGGAGCCTCGGCATGCATGAATCCAGCCATGGCTGCGGCGCCGTCATCACCGGCGTCACTTCAGGCGTGAGCAAGGGCTTCGGTCCGCCGATTCATCAAGGGCAAAGGCCGTGCGCACGCAAAGGAGCGCGATGCTGCGTCTGTGGAGTCGGCGAGGGGGTTCGCGGTCGCTGTTTTCACGGACCCCGGACACGAGGCCGCCCTTGAGGCCTGTCCGGGAATCTGTCCCGCCGCCACGTTCCTCGACATGGAGGGAGCCAGGAGGAAGCCGGAGGCGGCCTGGCCTGTACTCCTGATTGTGCCGGACCGGTCGGCATGGAGTTCCCCGGAGAGATCAAAGCCGTCTGCCGCAGAAGAAGGTCCTGACTGTCGGCGGCATGCCGAAGGGGAACTCGCCCGCGGCGGCAGGCAGGCCTCCCGTGTCGCAACGGCCTTGGGCGCCGACGTCACCACCGGCACTTGGTTCCGTTGCTTCGGCTTTGTCCCGAGCGGAGACCGGCCCGCCGGAGGCTCGCTGACGCCCGTCCGGCGAACGGCGAGGTCACCGTCGACTCGAATCTCAAGGCCGTGGGTCAGAGCGTGGTCTTCGGCCCCGGCGACGTCACGGACTTCGTGGAGGCCGAGCGTGCTGGCGCGATGTGTCACATCGCGGTCGTCGTGAAAGGGTCACCTCCCTGGTCAGGCAGAAAGGGGGCTGGCGGCCTACCTGCCGTGCCGCTTCCGCTCGGCCCCGATGGTGGAGCGGTAGCCCGTCCGGCAAGGGTGTCGCCGGACCTGAAGTCGCCTTCCAGACGCAGGCCTGATGAGCGCTCATCCCTGCAACTCTTCAGGATGCAACCGGTGCAAGGGTACGGCCGGCGGTGGGCGAGCACGGCTCAGATGCGGGGCGGAGCCGTAACGGAGCGAATACCGGTCCCGTCCCACCCTGTTGTCTCGCCTGACTCGGACGCACGCGCCGGACGCCCATCAATCAGCTGGGGCCGATCAGTGGCGGTCGAGCATCGCACTTCCTCGTGCTCGCGGAACGGGACGGCTCCGACGTATTGACCTCCCTCCAGCTTCACTGTAGGACAGAGAGCAATTCTGCAAAGAGGAAAATCGGGAGTGTCTCGCATGAGCCGTCAGGCCTCCATAACCTCGCTACTACTGATGCTGCTCGCCACTTGGTGCACCGGGTGCGGGGGCAGCGTCTCCGCCTCCGAGAGCGGCTCTTACACCATCGGGCTGATCACCAGTCAGACCGGCAGCGCCAGTCAGCTGGGAGCCGGT
This sequence comes from Streptomyces sp. NPDC048278, assembly GCF_040652195.1. Lineage (NCBI taxonomy): Bacteria > Bacillati > Actinomycetota > Actinomycetes > Kitasatosporales > Streptomycetaceae > Streptomyces > Streptomyces sp. NPDC048278. The sequence continues at coordinate 35,374 of NZ_JBEZLP010000049.1, read as the reverse complement.
GAGCTGAAAGGAGCGCAGCTGGCGGTCGACACCGTCAACGCGGCAGGCGGGGTGGGCGGACACCGGCTTGAGCTCCGGGCCTCCGACGACCAGAGCAACCCATCGCAGACCGTGCTCGCGACCCGCCGGATGCTCTCCTGGGCGGACGCTGTCGTCGGACCCTCCGTGGCGGGTGCCTGCAACGCCGCTGCGCCCCTGACGACAAGCGCCCGCATCATCGACTACTGCCTGTCTCCGGGCATCCGGCCGGCAGCGGGATCGACGACGTGGTCGGCCAGCGCCTCGACGGAGGCTCTCGCCGAGCGCCTGGTCGGCTACTGGCAACGGCGGGGAATCACCCGCATCGGCCTGCTGCACACCACCGACGCCAGCGGGATCGACGGTGCGCGCGCCCTGCGGTCGGCCGTGGCGGGGGCGGAAGGCATGCGCCTGACCGGAGTCGCGGACTACGACCCCGGTGCCATCTCCGTCACCTCGCAGATACAGATCGCCACCGGAGGGCGGCCGCAGGCTCTGGTCGTGTGGGCGAGCGGAGCCGCCGCGGGCGTCGCCTTCAAGGGGCTCAAGGAGGCAGGGAACACCTTGCCGGTGGCGACCACGGACGCCAACCTCACCTTCACCTTCATGCAGCGCATCGCCTCGTACACACCACGGACACTCCTGGTGCCGGCCACCCGGGACTTCTGGGGGGACCAGGTCAACGGTGACGCGGCGGACCGGGTCAGGGACTACCAGGCCGCGTACCGCAAGCGGTTCAGGGAGACACCGGACTTCGGACCGGGCGTGGCCTACGACGCCGTGCTGCTGGTCGCCAGGGCACTGCAGCGGGCCGAGGGAAACCCCCGGCAGGCCGTGCGCGAGCTGGAGCGGCTCGCGGACTTCCACGGTGTCCTCGGCACCTACACCTTCGGCCCGAACGACCACCGCGGCCTGACCGTGGACGACGTCGCCGTCGTTCGGGCCACCCGCGGCGGCTTCACCTACGCAGGGAGGTAATGCCGTGTCGGACACACTGCAGATCGTGCTCTCGGGACTCGTCGACGGCTGCGTCTACGCGCTGATCGCACTGGGCATGACGCTCGTGTACTCCATCAGCCGGGTGATCAACCTGGCCCAGGGCGGATTCGTCGTGCTGGCCGCGTTGACGGCGGTGTCCCTGGAACAGCACACCGGCCTGCCCGAACTCGCCGTCGCGGCACTGGTCGTGATCCTGTTCGCAGGCGGTCTGGCGGTGATCGACCGCCTGGTGATCACGCCTGGTGCGCGGCGCACCACGCCCGACCGCATGCTCCTGGTCACGGTCGGACTGCTCCAGGCGATCGGCGGCCTGCTCCTCGTGGTCTGGGGCAGTTTGCCGTACACCATGGACCCGTTTCCGCCCTCGGGCACCACCGTCGTCGGGGGAGTCCGGATCAACTCGCAGTACTACTGGATCGTGGGCGCGCTGGCGGTCTCGGTCGCCGGGCTGTGGCTGCTGCTGCACCGCACGGCGCTCGGCACCGTCATGCGGGCCACCGCCAGCAATCCGCTGGGCGCGTCGCTCACGGGGGTCAACACCGACCGGGTGCGGCTGGTGGCGTTCAGCCTGTCCGGCGCCATGGCCGCACTCGCCGGAACCACGGTCATACCCGTGACGTTCCTGCAGTTCAGCACAGTGACGTCGTACGCCGTGGCCGGCTTCATCGCGGCCGTCGCGGGCGGCCTGGGCAGCAGCGCCGGCGCGGTGGCGGGCGGCCTGGTCCTGGGCCTGCTGCAGGCCCTCTTCGCCCGCTACATCAGCAGTGAGCTCGCGGAGGTCGTCGCGATCGGCGCCCTCATCGTCGTTCTGCTGTTCCGGCCGAGCGGGATGTTCGGCAAGACGAGTGAGGTGCGCCGATGAGCTCTCCCAGCCTTCCCGGACGACTCGGCAGCACGGCCGGCACGGCCGCCGCGCCGCCGCAGGACGAGGCGCGGCGGCTGCCCAGGGCGGTCCTGCCGGCCGCCGGCGTGGCCGTGGCCGCCGTTCTGCCGTTCGTCGTTCCGGGCTGGACCGGTCTTCTCGTCGTCGTGGGCATCTTCTTCCTGGCCGTTCTGGGACTCGACGTGCTCACCGGCCTGGCGGGACAGGTGTCCTTGGGCCAGACGCTGTTCATGGCACTGGGCGGCTACGGCGCCGGGCTGCTCACCCTGCGCCTGCACTGGCCGACCACCGTCGCCACCGTCGTCATGGCACTGGGCAGCGCGCTGGTGGCGGCCCTGCTCGGCGGGAGCCTGCTGCGGCTGCGAGGCTACTACCTGGCCCTCGCCACGCTGGGCCTCGCCGTCATCACCGAGTCGCTCGCCTCCGGACTGCCTGATCTCACGGGCGGCCCGTCGGGACTGGTGGCCATCCCGAGCCTCCAGCTGGGCGGCTGGACGGTCTTCTCCGACCGTGCCAACTACTACGTCCTGCTGGCCGTCTGCGCGCTCGGCGCCTGGTTCACGGCCAACGTGCGGCGCAGCCAGACCGGGCGGGTCCTGACCAGCATCGCGGCCGACAGCCCGGCCGCCGCCATGCTCGGCATCAACACCGCGCGCTACAAGACCCAGGCGTTCGTGGCGTCGGCGGTCTTCGCCTCGGTCTCCGGCAGCCTGTACGCCTTCTACCTGCGGTTCATGTCCCCCGACGTCATCAGCGTGACCGTGGCGTTCAGCATCGTGATCATGCTGGCTCTCGGCGGCGCCCGAACGCTGGCGGGGCCGCTGATCGGGGCCCTCGTCCTGCAGGGCCTGCCGCAGGCGGGGCAGGCCTTCGCACGGTGGGAGCCGCTCGTCGCCGGTCTCGTGCTCATCGGCGTCATGACCTACTTCCCCCGCGGCCTGTGGGGGACGGCCACGTCACTCACCCCCTGGAGGAAGGCACGATGAGTATCTTGCTCGAGGTCACCGGGCTGACCCGCCGGTTCGGCGGCATCACCGCCGTCGACGACGTCTCCTTCACCGTGGGGGAGGGCAGCGCATGTGCCGTCATCGGCCCGAACGGAGCCGGCAAGACGACCCTCCTCGACCTGGTCACCGGATTCACCACGCCCGACGAGGGCACGGTGCGGCTCGACGGCCAGGACGTCACGGGCCTGGCCCCCCACAGACTGCCGGCGAAGGGGCTGCTGCGCACCTTCCAGTCGGCCCGCCTGGTCCCCCTGCTGTCCGTCCGGGACAACGTCATGCTCGGCGCCCACCGCTTCACCCGCGCGGGCTTCCTCTCCGACGGCCTGCGCCTGCCACGCACCCGACGGGAGGAGCGGGCGCTGCGCGCGCGGGCCGACGCCCTTCTGGACTTCCTCGGCCTGCACCCGTTCGCCGAGCGCCCGGCCGCGGAACTGCCCGCGGGAGCACAACGGCTGGTGGAAGTGGCCCGCGGACTGGCCGGAGGGCCGCGGATCCTGCTGCTCGACGAACCCGCCGCGGGACTGGACGACACAGAGACCGTCGAACTCGCCGACGCCCTGCGGGCTGTGCACGCCGAGGGAATCGCCCTCGTCCTCATCGAGCACAACATGGACCTCGTCGCCGGTGTCAGCGAACGGATCCTCGTCCTGGACGCGGGCCGGGTCCTCGCCGACGGTCCGCCGGACGCCGTCCGCAACGACCCGGCAGTGATCGAGGCCTACCTGGGAGCCGCGGCATGACCGTCGAGATCGACAGCCTGGAGGTCCGCTATGGTGCCACCCGCGCCCTGCGCGACGTCTCCTGCCGGGTGGCCGGGGGAGAGGTGCTGGCCCTGATCGGGGCCAACGGCGCGGGAAAGTCCACGCTCTTGCGCACCCTGGCGGGAGTGACCCGGCCCCGGGCCGGCACCGTCCGCGTCCTGGGGCAGGACACCACCCGCCTGCGCGCCCACGACATCGCGCGAAGGGGCCTGCGCCTGGTCCCCGAGGGCCGCCACCTCTTCGACGACCTCACGGTGGGCGAGAACCTCTGGATGGGAGCCCACCGCTCACGCCGTGAGGCGGAGCGCAACAGCTCTCAGCTGGAGCGGGTCTTCGAACTCTTCCCCGTGCTGCGGGAGTTCGCGGGCAGACGGGCCGGCGCGCTGTCCGGAGGGCAGCAGCAGATGGTCGCCATCGGCCGGGCACTGATGGGGCGACCGAGCGTCCTGCTGCTGGACGAACCGTCCCTGGGCCTCGCGCCTCGCTACGTCGCCCAGATCATGGATGTCGTCGGCGGGCTCGCCGCCGACGGCACCACCGTGGTCATCGCGGAGCAGAACGCGGCCGCTGCACTGCGGACGGCCGATCAGGGCATCGTGCTGTCCAACGGCCGCATCACCCACAGCGGTCCCGCGCGTGGCCTTCTGGAGGACGACGACGTCAGCCGCCACTACCTCGGAGTGGGTACGAACGACCGCACGGACGGCGGCGAGCCGCGCCGTCTGACGCTCGCCCTGGACCGCCTGGACGTCTGAGCCCGCCGGAGGTCCGCCGGAAAAGCCCTCGGGACATAGAGCCCGAGGGCGCTGCGGCACTTTGTGAGGGGCCGGGCCATGCGGACCGCCCGGCACGGCTCGGGGTTCACGGGTCGACGTATCGAACCCTACAGGTCGGCAACGTCACGCCTGCACGGCGCGAGCCAGTCTCGTCGCCGCGTTCACCAGGTCCTTGCCGTACCTCTCGGGGTGGTGCCCCTCAGGGGCGACGACGGCGATGACAGCGATCGGAGGGCCATCCTGGCCGCGTACGGCTGCTTGCGCCTACGCGGACCGGAAGGTCGCCGTGCTCGGTGCCACGGCCGTGAACTTTCACGAGAACCTCGCGATGGATCTCTTCGACGGCACAGTGACGGGCTCGTTCAACTACGCCCTTGAGCCGATGCTCAAGCACATCGCCGCGTGGCGAGCCGGAGACCTGGACACGGCACGCAAGATCTGGCTCGGGGGAGGACTTATGGCCCTGCACGAGTTCGTCTACGCGGAGTGGGGCCGCCTCCACGTCCGCTACAAGATCGCGACCTGGCTGCGTGGGTTCATCGACAGCCCGTTGATGCGGTCGCCCATGCCGAAGCCGCACAAGAACGAGGTGGAGACCCTTGCGCACCTGCTGGAGGCGGCCGGCCTGTCCGTGCGCGACCACTCCGACATCAGGACCGTCGCCGACGCTCTGCCGCGCTGACCCCCAGCACCGTCAGGCTGCGGCCGACCGGCACGGTCTCTTGCCGGCCACCGTCACACGGCACGGGCGGCTCAGAGCAGAACCTGTGAAGCCCGGTCGACGGTGGCACGCAACAGCTCACCGATGTGCTTGGTGTCGGCCCGGCTGATGCGCCCGGCCGGGACAGCCGTGTTGAAGGCGAGGCGGAGGGAGGGCAACTCGGCAGGGAAGGCCACCGCGACGGAGGAGACGCCCTCCTCTCCCTCTTCCGAACTCGTCGCATAACCGCGTCGACGGATGGCGGCAATCTCCCGCTCCAGGTCGCTGCGGCTGCGGATCGAGTGCTCGGTGAGTCCCGGAAGCTCCTCCTCCGGGTAGAGCTGATGGAGTTGCTCGGTCGACAGAGTCGTGAGCATCGCCTTACCCGATGATGTGCAATGAGCCAGCATGGACCGGCCGAGCCGTGAGGCCACCCGCACCGCCTTGGGGCTTTCGATGGCGTCGATGAACCGCACCGTAGTGCCGTCGAGCACACTCAGGTGAACTGTTTCCGCGGTTTCGCGGTGGAGTTCTTCGAGGAACGGCCGAAGCGGATCCCGCACGTCGAACCGCTGCAGGATCGAAAACGCGACACCAGTCAGCGCGGCTCCCGGCACATAGGCCTTCGAGCGGTCGTCCTGCCGGACGAAGCCCCGGTACTGCAGCATGGCGAGCAGCCGGTGCGCCGTCGAGGAGGCGACCCCGAGGTACTTCGCCACCTCTGTGAGGCGCAGTTCACTGCGCTCGCCCAGAAGCAGCAGGATCCGCATGGCGTTGTCGACCGACTCGATGGGGTACTGCGGCCGGGACCCCGCGGTGAGCTGCTGATCCGGGGACGAGGATTTCTTCATAGCAGAAATCTTAGTCCGGCTTGCCGGTCGCGTGTCGCAGCATTCAGCTCGGCGGAACACGGGCAGAGCGGTCCGGGCCGGATGCGTTCACGAGCACTGCGGGGACTGTCGTGCTGCAGGTGTCCGGCGACGGCGCGGTCAGGAGCGTCCGACACCGCGGCGGTGGCCGGCCCCGCGGCTCGTGAACGCATCTCCCCCCGGCTGTCCTCGCCCCGAGAAACGATGAACGGCCCTCCGGCGCCCGCTCTCCCGCAAGCGCGCCGTCCATCTGATCTGCAGAGAGCTTCTCAGGCAAGCGGATCTCTTCGGGATACCACCGTCTGAACATGCCGGAGGCGTTGACCGCCTGCAACAAGTGGAGTTACTTTCCTTCTGCAGAGCAGAGATTCATTCCTGTGAGAGGAGAAGTCGTGGCGGGAGCGAGCGGGCCCGAAGGAGCGGTCGCGGCGGTGGCGGACCGTGATTGGCGCCTCATCGTGGGGGGACGTTCACGCCAGGCGGACGGCGGACGCACCTACGACGTGGAGTGTCCGGCCACCGAGGCACCGCTCGCCGCGGCACCGGATGCCTCGGCCTCGGACGTGGACGAAGCGGTGCGCGCGGGTGCCGACGCCGTCTCCTCATGGCGCGCTCTCGACATACGGGAGCGGGCCCGGAGGCTGCGCGCACTGGCCGAGGCCGTACGCGAGCACGCCGAGGAACTGGCACTGCTCGACGCGCTCGATTCGGGCAATCCCGTGAGCGCGATGCGCAACGACGTGGCGTGGGGGGCGGAGGTCCTCGATCTCTTCGCCGGGTTCGCCTCTCACCTGGGCGGGTCCACAGTCCCCGCCTCACCCGAGAACCTGCACTTCACACGGCGTTCCCCGTTCGGAGTTGTGGCACGGATCGTGCCTTTCAACCACCCGCTCTTCTTCGCGGCGGCCAAGATCGCAGCGCCACTGATGGCCGGGAATGCCGTGGTGCTCAAGCCCTCGGACATCACACCGCTGTCCGCGCTCCGGTTGGCCGAGATCGCGTCCGGAATCCTGCCGCCGGGCGTGCTCTCCACCATCACTGGCGACGGTCCCGCCGCGAGCAGCGCTCTGGTGCGCCACCCGCTGATCCGGCGGATCGGATTCATCGGCAGCGAGAGGGTGGGCCGCCTCATCCAGCGCGATGCGGCCGAGGTCGGCGTCAAGGACATCAGCCTCGAACTCGGTGGCAAGAACGCCCTCATCGTCTGTCCCGACGCCGATCTGGACGCCGCGGCCACCGGCATCGTCAACGGCATGAACTTCGCCTGGTCCGCCGGCCAGTCCTGCGGCTCGACCTCCCGGGTGCTGCTGCACTCGTCCATCGCCGAGAAGGTCCTTCCCCTGGTTCGCGAACGGGTCGACGCGATCCGAATCGGCTCTCCCGTCGCACCTGAAACGCAGATGGGCCCGCTTGCCTCTCGTGCGCAGTACGACAAGGCGCTCCAGTACATCGACGTGGCTCTGGCCGAGGGTGCCACCCTGTTCCACGGCGGTCAGCGGCCGCAGGGCGAGGGCTTCGGCCGCGGGCACTACCTTGAGCCGACGATCTTCACCGACGTGCGGCCGGGGATGCGGATCGCGCAGGAGGAGGTGTTCGGTCCCGTGATGTCGGTCCTCACCTACACCGACCTCGACGAGGCCGTCGCGATCGCCAACGGCGTGGACTACGGGCTGACCGCGAGCATCTGGACGCGCGACGTCTCGACGGCCCTTTCCCTCGTCGACCGCGTCGAGGCCGGCTACGTATGGGTCAACGGCTCCTCCCGACACTTCTGGGGAATGCCCTTCGGCGGTACCAAGGCCTCCGGCATCGGCCGTGAGGAGAGCATCGAGGAAATGCTGAGCTACACGGAGCTCAAGGCGGTGAACGTTCTTGTCTGACCAGCCACGTCAAGGCGCCGATCTCGTCGTCGAGTGCCTCGCCGCGGAAGACGTCACCCACGTCTTCGGACTGCCCGGCACCACGGTAATGGACCTGATCGACGCGTTGGCCAGGCAGAACGCCGTGCGTTATCTGTCCACTCGGCACGAGCAGGTCGCCGGATTCATGGCCGACGGCTTCTCGCGCGCCGGCGGACAGCTGGGCGTCTGCCTCGCCTCCCGCGGCCCGGGAGCGGCCAACCTGTCCGTCGCCGTGCAGAACGCCCACGACGAATCCATCCCGATGCTTGTCCTGATCGGACAGGTCTCTGGCTCCATCACCGAGCGCCGCTCCTTCGAGGAGATGGACGTGGTGTCCGTGTTCCGGTCCGTGTGCAAGTGGGCCGTCGAAATCCACCAGCCGGACCGTATCCCGGAGCTGCTGCAGCGCGCGGTCCGCACCGCGATCAGCGGCAGGCCCGGCCCGGTCGTGGTCTCCCTGCCGCTCGACGTGCTGCAGGCGCCTGTCACACAGCTGCCCGGCCCACGGGCACGCGTCTACCCACCGGCTCCCCACCACGACGGCATCACGGAGGCGGCACGGCTTCTGGCGTCCGCCGAACGGCCCGTGATCATTGTCGGCGGTGGCGGGGGTGACGCAGAGGCCCACCTCGGCCTCGCGGAGACGGCCGGGGCCCCGCTCGTCACGACGTGGCTGCGCAAGAACGCCGTGCCCAACAGTCACCCCGCCTTCCTCGGTGCCCTCGGGTACGGCGCACACGAGGTCTCCGACCAGATCGTGCGGGACGCGGATGTAGTGGTGGCTCTGGGCTGCCGTTTCTCCGAGTTCACCACTAAGCGGTGGACGATCGTGCCGCCCGCGGCGGATCTGGTGCACGTCGACATTGATCCCGTCGAGCTCGGCCGGGTCTACCCGCCGCGGGTCGCTCTCGTCTCCGACGCGGTCGCCGCCTCACGTGCGCTGGTCGCCGCGCTGGCTCCGCTGTCCGCCGAGGACCCGGCCCGGGCGGCGCGGCGCAGAGCGCGGCGCGAAGCGCTGCGCAAGGAGTACGACGACGCGGCTGTGCTCCCCGCAGCACCACACTCTTCCGGGACCGTTTCGTCCGCCACCCTGACGCGGGCCGTACAGGAACTCGCCGATCGCGACGGCCTGGTCCTCGTCCAGGACGTCCACACGTTCGGCCCCTGGATCCAACGCCACGTAGGCTTCGACCGGCCGCGCAGCTACTACGGCTCCGCGGGCGGGGCGATGGCGTGGGGCTTTCCCGCGGCGATGGGGATCGCTCTGAGCCGGCCGGAGGAACGCGTCGTCGCGCTGAGCGGGGACGGCAGCTTCTGGATGGTTGCCCAGGACTTCGAGACCTGCGTGCGGGAACACATCCCCGTCGTCAGCCTCATCGTCAACAACTTCGCCTACGGCAATACCCGCGACCGGCAGCGCTTCGCCCACGACGAGCGATACCTCGGCGTCTTCCTCGAAAACCCGGATTTCGGCGCGTTCGCACGCATGCTCGGAGGCCACGGAACGCGGGTCACCCGCGACGCCGACCTCCTGCCCGCGATCGAGGACGCCCTGACCCAGCCCGGGCCCAGCATCATCGACATCGTGCAGGACCCGATGGAGGGCCTGCCGGCGGGCCTGGCGCCGCTGAAGGCCCGCTGAGCGGGCCGCCGCTGGCCTGGCCCGGCGATCCCTTCGGCCGGTACCTGGACGGCAACGGGAACGGGCTCCGGTATCCGTGCCCGGACCGGTGCCGGCTTCAGTCCCGCTTCGATCCCGTACCCGCCGAAGGACCCCGTTCCGGCCGTGCTTCGGTCGCCTGGTGCGCCACGTTGAGCCATCTGCCGTGTGCCTTCACGTAGACGCGCGTGTGGAGCGCGTACTTGGTCGGCTGGAGACCCTCCGGCGTACGAATGTCGTTGTGGTAGCGCCCTGTGACGACGGCCGTGTCGCCGTAGACGCGTACCCGGTTCTCGTCCACGACAAAGGACTCGAACCGGTACTCGCCTGTTGCCAACCCCCGCAGGAACTCTTCCTTGGTCCGGGCCACGCCGCTGCTCTCCACATGGGTGTAACTGTCCGCGGTGAGCTCCGCGAGCGTGGCGGCGTCGGCCTCGACCATGGCCTTCGCACGCCTCCGTTCCACGGCCAGCACGTCTTCCCGTGCCTGTTCGTCGCCACTCAAGGCTGCCTCCGGTTGTGTCATGTGGGGCGATTGTTCCCCGGACTCCTGCGGAGGTATCCGGGTGGTGTCGGTAACCGTGACGAGAGTCCCCAGCGGGCCCGGTTACCGCCGCGGCCCACTCCGACCCGGCTGGGCCAGCCGGAGGTGGGCGCAGAAGCGGGACACCGCGTCCGGGGTGGCCTGCAACGAGCGGCCGCCGGGCAGTCCGTCGCGAGGGAGGAACTCGCCGTGCGGCAACCTCTCCAAGGCGCGGGTCGCGTGCTCGGCAGACGCCCTGTGCGCCACACGGGTCCACTGGGATCAGGCCGGCTGACCGCGGTGCCCGACGTGCTGGCGGATGGTCTCGCCGGGATCCTGGTGCTCGACGTCAAACGGAGGAAGCCGGAGCCGCGGGACTGCGCTCCGGGCGTCTCCGCGGCCTTCCAGCACGAGGACCTGGGCTTCGCGCTCGACGTGGCGTGGACGTCAGCAGCCGCGGTGCCGACGACGCGGCCGTCGGCCAACTCTTCGGCGTGATGCGGTGGACCGGGCACGGCGGCGACGGTCACAGCGGCGTCGTCACGATGATCGAGCGGCCTTCCCGTACTGACTGAGTGCCGAGGACCGGCCGGGCTGTACCCCGCAGACGAGTCTGCCGACCGGCGCGAGCCGGAGGCCGGCCACGTCCCCGGGTTCGCAGCGTCGGACCGACTTGGCATCTGGGGGTCTCGCCACCCGCGACACGCCCGGATCGCTCGGCCAACCTGACCAGGTCGGGCAGGGATTCGCGAGAGCCACTACCAGTTCACGGACGTCGGCGCTTATACGTGCGTCTTCTCCGGACTGAGGGCCGGGGCTGTCCGCAGACGACAGGGGCGAGGTCAGTGTGTGCTTGGCAGGATGAAAACCAGCCAGGTGACGATCGGTGCGGTCACCGCCATCGAAAGGCCCCAGGTGAGCATCGTGCGGAACAGCTGTGGACGCTGATTCTCCGGGGCGTTGGCCAGTGTCAGCGCGCCCACCGACGAGAACGGCGTCGAGTCCACCACGGTGGCTGAGATTGCCAGCGCGACGATCATGGCGGTGCCGCCGACCTCACCCTGGCTGAGAAGCGGCACGGCCAGCGGTATGAGCACACCGAGCAGGCCGGCGCTGGACGCGAATGCCGAGGTGAGCGCCCCGATCAGACAGAGAAGGAACGACGTCAGCACAGGCCCGCCCATATCGGCGATGCCCTTGCCTACCACCGCCACAGTGCCATAGCGCTGCAGAGCCGCGACGAACGTGACAACGCCGCAGATCAAGAGCACGACCGACCAGACGATCCGGGTGTCGGCCTTCGAGAACCTGACGGGAAAAATCGTGTGCAGAAGCGTGGCCGCTATGAGGGCGAGAAAGCCGATCTCGATATCGAAGACGAGCGCACCGACCGCCACGCCGACCAGAGCCACGAGAGTGATCGCCTGGTCCATCCGCAGGGGCACCGTCGTGCTGTCGGAGGTGTCGGTGCCGCACTCGCCCGATGGTCCACCGCTCCTCGCGCCGGGGGCGCTCGCGCTGCCGGCTGTCGCACTTTCACGAACCAGCGCTGGGGTCCGCGCGGCGGACATCGACGTCGGTGTGACTGCAGGCGGCCGTATTCCGCGCTCACGCCAGAGTGAACGGCCGCCGAAGACGAAGTAGATGACGACGGCCAGGCCGGCGTTGTAAGCCGCGCTGCCGAGGAAGAGGGTGGCAGCCGAAACCGAGATTCCGTTTGACTTGGCCGCCTGCTCGACGATGACGGCCAGGCCGTTGAGCGGTGAGAAGTTACCGAGGCACGAGCCGTGCATGACCATGAGGGCGCACATACGCCGGTCGATGCCGTAACGCTCCCCGAGTCTGAGGCACAGCGGTGCGAGCATGGCCACACCGGCCGGACCCAACGCTCCTGCCGTAGTAGGCACCGCCGAGAAGCAGAAGATCAGCCAGGGGACGAGCGCGGGCCGGTCCCCCAGGAGCCTGACCACCCGCCCGATGAGCCATTCCAGCGTGCCGTTCACAGCCGCGAGGCCGAACAGGTAGGTCACGCCGACGAGCAGGACGAAGAGATCAGGAGGAAATCCGGACAAGATCTTGTCGGTGTCCTCGTGTGCCGCCAGGACTCCGATGAGAAATGTGGCAACGAGTGAGAGGGCGCCGATGTTGACGGGTCTGAGTGACCCGATGGCGAAGACGAGCGCGAGGGCCACGACTCCGGTGACGTGGATGGACATGACACTTCCTTTGGCCGCGACGACGGGGCCACCGGCACCGTCCGCCGGAAGGAGACGCCAGCGCCGGGCTTCGAAAATTTCTGTAGTACAGAAGTACCTTCTTTTCACGGTCTGGGTGAAGTCAAGACCCGTGCCTCAGGCCGCTGTTCCCAGGGCGAGACGGTCGAGTCGGCCGAGGGGCAGCGTGGACGGCGCGCGGCGAAGTGGGCACCGGGATGCGGGCACGGGGCCCGTCGGGTGTTGCGGAGACCGCGTGGCGATCTGCGGGATCGAGCCCCCGGTCTCCGTCGGCACGTCAGCAGCAGACGTCGCTGCTGCTCATCCCGATACGGCAGGATCGCTTCGAACTGTGCTACCGGAACAGCCTTTGTACTCCCGGCACACCCGTAGCCGGCCAACGCCCGCTGGAACGGGGAGCCATCGGTAAGCGCTCCGCACGTCCTAAGGGAGACGGGCCAGTTCGTGTCGCCAGGCCGTCTGCGTGTTGAACGCTCCGCCGAGGTCGGGCAGTTCGGCCATGTCGGTCTCCGGCAGGTCGGCCAGTTTCCCTCCGGCTCCCACGATGCGCAGAGACAGCCCGGCGAGCTGGTCGACGCTGACGGCCTGCAGCACAGCCTGTTCCACCGTCGCGGCAGCGCTGGTCAGGCCGTGCGCGCGCAACAGGACGACGGGGCGCTCTCCCATGGCGGAAACCATCTCCGCGGCGAGGTGCCTGTTGCGGATGAGTACTCCGCGCGGATAGACGGGTACCCCGTCGGCCGCGAGGCGGGTGCCGGGGATGTCGAAGGCGCCGACGATCGGGCGGATCGCCAGGCCGGCGAGGTCGGCGCACACGACGTCCGGCGGGTGGGCGTGGACCACGGCGGCGACGTCGGGGCGGGTGCGCAGTACCTCGGTGTGCAGGGGCAGCTCGTTCGGCGGGGCGTAGCCGCCGTCGAGTTCACCGGCGACACCGGGCCGCCCGTCGAGGTCGACCAGCCGGATGTCGGCCTCGGTGGTGAACGCCAGACCGCGTTCCTGCGGCCCGCGGCAGCGGACGAGCAGCCGTCGTTCGTCGACGCGCAGGCTGATGTGCCCGAGGATCCCGTCGGCCAGTCCCCGGGCGGCCAGGACCCGGCAGGCCTGGGCGATCATCGCGCGCAGCGGCGCCAGCCCGTCCGCCTGGGGAGGCTTCGTGGTGCTCATCCGACCGCCTCCGCCGTTCGCCTCACCATGGCCTGCACCGTGCGTCGTACCTCCTCCAGCGGGGGCGCCGTGCTCACCGCACGGCGACACCGGACCAGCGCCCGTGGCCAGTTCACGGTCACGGCGCCGGCGAACCGGCCCTTCACGTCGCAGTACAGGACCGCGAACGCACCGGCCTCCTCCGGTCCTTGGACCGTGACATGGGTCAGGTCGCCGCCGGTGCTGCCGGTGATCTGGATCTTCCAGTCGTACTGGTCGCTCCAGACGTACTTAACCGGTTCGTAGGTGCGCGGCCGGTCGGGCTGGGTGATGTTGTGCGCCACACACGAGGCCTGCTCGACGGCGTTGGTCCAGTGTTCCAGGCGCGTCGGGCGGCCGTTCCGGGGATGGCGCCAGCGCGTCACGTCGCCGACGGCGTACACGCCCTGCGCGCCGAGGGCACGGCAGTACTCGTCGCACAGCACGCCGTCGTCGACCTGCAGCCGGGACGAGCGCAACCATTCGTCGTTGGGCACCGCGCCGATACCGACCACCACCGTGGCGGCGGGCAGTGCCGTGCCGTCGTCGAGATGGACAGACAGACCTGCGGCGGTGGTCTCAATGCCTGTGACGCCCCGGCCGAACCGGGTGACGACACCGCGCTCGGTGTGCAGCCGGCCGAACAGCTCCGCGACATCTGGGCTGAGCACCCGGCTCAGGGGTACCGGCGCGGGATCGACGACGGTGATGTCCTCGACGCCCATCGCGCGGGCGGTCGCGGCCACTTCCGCGCCGACGAAGCCGGCCCCGATGACCACAAGAGGGCCACCGCGGCGCAGGTCCCGGCCCAGTTCCGTGGCGTCCCGCAGGGTACGCAGGACGTGTACGCCGGCCGGCCGGCCCCAGGGCGAGGGCCGGGCGCGTGCCCCGGTGGCGATGACGAGGTGGTCGTAGGCGAGGTGTTCGCCGTCGGCCAGCTCCACGCAGCGTTCCACGACGTCCAGCCGGGTCGCGGCGCGGCCCAGCACGAGACGGATGCCCGCCTCGGCCGCCGCCCGCTCGGTCAGCAGGGTGACGCTCTCGGCGGTGGCGGCCCCGCTCAGCAGAGCCTTGGACAGGGGCGGCTTGTCGTAGGGCAGGGTGTGCTCCTCGCCGACGAGCACCACCTCGCCTTCGTACCCGGCGGTGCGCAGCGCCTGTGCGGTACGCACGCCCCCGACGGAGGAGCCGACGACGACCGCGGTCGGGCTCACGCGTCCGCCACCTTCAGTGCGGAGACTGGGCAGGTGCGGGCCGCGGCTTCGAGGCGTGGCCGCTCGGACTCCGGGACGTCGGTCCTCAGGAGCACGACGACCCCGTCGTCGTCGAGATCGAACACGTCGTCGGCGGCGACGACACAGTTGGCATAGCCCTGGCAGAGCTGTGGATCGGCCTTCATGACGGCCATGTGTGAGTCCCTCCTGGATCGGACCGGTGCGCGACCTCGTCACGCCTTGACGGACATCCCCCCGTCGGGGTGCACCACTCCGCCGGTGACGCCGCGTGAGCGCTCGGAAGCCAGGAACACATAGCTCCACGCGTGGTCGGCGCCGGACAGGGCCACCTGCAGCGGGACCCGGCCCGCGATCTCGGCGGCCCGGTTCGGTGCGTCGCCCAGGCTGCGGGTGTCCAGGCCGAGGCTGCCCAGCCCGCGCAGGTCGGTACCGACGGTGCCGCCCGGAGCCACGCCGTTGACCCGGATCTCCGGCGCGAGTTCGTGGGCGAGCGCGGTGACCAGCCCCCGTACCGCGAACTTGGACGACACGTACAGCACGCCGCCGCGTCCCGGGTAGTACGACGACGCCGACTCGGTCAGGATGATCGAGCCGCGGCTCTCCCGCAGCGCGGGCAGGGCGGCCTTGACGGAGTGGATGTGGCTCTTGACGTTGACCGCGAACATCTCGGTGAAGGCATCGTCGACCAGGGCCGCGTCCAGGTCTCCCAGACCGCGGTAGAAGTCGAAGACCCCGACGCAGTTGACCAGTACGTCCAGTCCTCCGAACGCCGACACCGCGGCGTCGACGGCTTCGTCGTTCGCCCGGCGTGTCGTGGCGTCGCCCGCGGTCACCGGCAGGCCCGGGATCTCCTCGGCGAGCTTGTCGCACTTGGCCGCGTCCCGTTCGAGGACGGCCACGCGGGCGCCCTCGCCGCGGAAGGCGTCCACCACGGCGCGGCCGATTCCCGAACCGGCGCCGACCACCAGCGCTCGTCTGCCCTCCAGCCAGCCGGACATCATTCCTCCTCCGTGTCGGCGTCGATGAGCGGGCCGAACGGCCTGCCGATCATCTGCGAGAACGTCTGCGGGTTCTGCCAGGTCAGCGCCTCCAGTTCGAGCGGGCACAACGCGACCCACTGACCCGACTTCGGTGACTCGATCAGCAGCCGTGAGCCGTTGCGGGTCTCCACCCGGCAGATACGGACCTCGGCGAACTCGTTCGCCAGCACGATCTCCTCACCCGACCGGTGCGCGAGGAGGTCACCGCGTTCGGCTGCCGCGCGGGCGGCGGCCTGCGCGTCCTCCTCTTCCCCTTCCCAGCGCAGCGTCACAGGAAGATCGCCAGGTTCTGGGTGCGCAGCACCGAGTCGTCGACCAGGATCGAGCGCCGGGCGAGCAGCCATCCGGTGCCGTCCGGGGCGCGTCGCAGGAGATCCTCCCGTCCCGCGGAGACGACCGCCGCCTCCTGGACGTCGCCGCGGCTGCGGTAGAGCAGTACGGCGGAGTCCACCACGAGGTGATGGGGATCCTCGGTGGCGAAGGTGCGCACGTTCGCGACGTAGTGCCGCAGCCGGGAGGGGGGATCCTCGGTCCAGGCGTGCTCGGTCCGGAACCGCGCGACTCTCCGCGACAGCGAGTACTTGTTCTCGTCGAAGTGGGCCATGCCGGGGGCTGAGTCGTAGCCGGCTCCCAGAGCGGTGGTGACACGCACCGGCATGATGTAGTGGATGTCCTCCGACAGCAGGTCGAGCCAGTCGTCGTAGTGCTGTGCGTCGAGGACGTAGGCCTCTTCGACGAGCCAGTGGTGTGCCTGCAGGTGGCGCTCGTCAGAGAACGGCAGCGACCGGCCCGCCCGCTGGATCCTCGGGGCGTGGCCGCCGAGGGCCGACTGGGCGGAGTACGGGCCGCCGTTGCCGGTCGGACGCGGGCTCGCGTGGGACATGGTCACTCCTTCCCCGCCTGCGCGGTGCCGTCGGCCGGGCTCGCCGCGGTGGCACGCTCGCCGACCCCGCTGACCTGGACCTGCCGCACGGGAGCGGTCGGGCGCTCCAGGTGGTCGGCCCAGCGCTCCAGCAGATGGCGCTGGTTGTACTCGCCGTATCCCACGTGGGCCTGTCCCGGGCCCGCGTACTGCTCCGCCGTCAGCGGCGGTACCACGGGCGTGCCGTCCTCCAGCATCCCCATCCGGCTGTTGAGCAGCAGCCGGCGGGCCATCGAACCCGCGGCGGTGTTCGTCAGCGACACCCAGTTCTCCACGTCGTCCTGCTCGAACATGCCAGTGCTGCCGAAGCACATCAGGTAGGCCTTGTACGACAGTGCCTTGTACTCCTCGGGGGCCTCGGCGTCGACGGCGAACCAGGAAAGAACCTCCGTCTCGTCCGGGCCGACGGGCTGCCAGGTGCGGATCGAGATGAACGGCAGAACGTCGTCGGAGTCCTCGACCCTGGGCCAGTTGTGCACGAAGCTCATGTTCGGGAACACCGAGGCGGCGGAGATCATGAAGCCGTCCCGGCCGATGAGGTCGAGCTGCTCCTGCGACCAGGTCTTCTTCATCTTCTCGATCATGACGTCGGGGTATCCGACGTAGCGCAGCCGCTCGTCGAGGGTGCCGGGCGGCAGCTTGTAGGTCGTGCCGCCCCCGTTGCCGGCCCAGTAGGTGCAGCCGTCCTTGCGTTTCTCCGCCTTCGGCTCCCGGAACAGGCCGATCTCCACCACGCTCGTGTGGGTCTGCGGCGTGTGGTACATGTCGCCGGCGAAGTTCTCCGCGCCGATCTTCCAGTTGGCCTTGACCCGCCAGCGCTGCGGGCCGCGCAGCTCGATCCCGCTGGGCGACTGCTTCGTGTAGTAGTCGAGATAGAAGGCGAAGTCGCCGAGGTACTCGGTCAGCGGCGGGGCGTCGGGGTCCATGCTGATGAAGATCAGCCCGTTGTAGGTGTCGAGCGACGGCGCGGGCAGCAGCGCCTGGCTCTTGCGGCGGAAGCCCGCCTCGCCGCCGTAGGCCTCCTTGTGGAACGGCAGCCCCACCAGGCGCCCGTCGTTGCGGTACGACCAGCCGTGGTAGGGGCAGCGGAAGTGGGAGGCGTTACCCATCTCCGCCCGGCACACCTGCATCCCGCGATGCAGGCACATGTTGAACAGGGCCCGTACCCGGCCGTCCTCACCCCGCGAGACGATGAACGAGTCCTCCAGCACCCGCCGCACGACGTAGTCACCGGCCTGGGGGATCTCGGACTCGTGCCCCACGAACACCCACGCACGGCTGAACAGCCGTTCACGTTCGAGCCGGAAGATCTCCTCGTCGTTGTAGATGTGCGCCGGGATCATCCCCTGCCGCACCTCCGCGAGGAGACGGTCCTGATCGGTCATGCCTGTCTCCAAACCGTCAACCAGTCTATTCGTTCTCTGTAAGTCAGAGTATCTCTCTGCTAAGAAGAATCTCGACTGTGCGACTCCCCTGTCAACCCCTCCTTGCCGTCGGCTTTCCCGCAGGGGAGGATGCCGGGTTCCGCTGACGGCCGGCGGTGTCGTGGAAGGCCGTCCGGGGCGGCGGCAGGGCCGCCGCAATTCCAGGGAGTCGGCTCGGAGAGAAGGCCCGGGCCGGTGCACTCCTGTTCCCGGAATGCTTTCCTGCGGATGTCTCAGGGAACGTGGGTGTGTCGTCCGTGTCTGCTCCGCCACGGCGCCCGGGTCCGCGGCGCCGGGCGCGGATCGTGCCTCCCGGCGCCGGATCCCGCTGCGGGTGCAGGCCGCTCCGGTCCGGGCGCGGGCGTCGTGAAGCCGGACGCCGAAATGTCCGGATCCCGTCGGGTGGCCGGATCACGTCCCGCCCCGGTGGGTCGCCGCGTCCGCCAAGAGGTACTGCCGGGCGCCGGCCGGCGCCGCGGGCCCCGGCCGCCGGACCGGGACCGCGGCAGAGTGTCCCGGAGGCGGCAGGTCCCGTGTCGTGGTACGGGGGGCCATGCAGTGCGGGTTCCGTCGGACCCCTTGGGGTCCTCGGCGGAGGCAGCGGGCCGCAGGGTATCCCACTGGGGCGGACCGTACGCCCGGCCCACCGCGGTTACCGTGCCCGGCCTGCGGATTCCGCCCCGCCGGGCCGAGAGCGCCACCCGGTGGTCCTCGTCCCGGAGAGGTCCATGGCGATCCGCCCGGTGGTCGGCGGTATGGAAGCCGCCGAGGGAGGTCGTCGACAGGGTGAACGGCGCCTGCCGGTACCCGCGTAGTTCCGTGTCGGCCGCCGCGCGTGTTTCGAAGCCGTGTCGCCCTCTTGACCGGGAAGGGATCCTGGGCTCAATCTTCTGACTTGCAGAACATGACTCTGTTTTGCGGAGTTTTCGTCTTGTGGACGGACCGCTTCCCGGCCACCCGACCCATTGCGGGATGTGGCGATTGCACACATGGGCGGGCCGTCAGTGCGCTTCGCCACCGGACCGTCACACGGCCGGCTGATCGCGGCATCCACCGCCGATCGCGTCAGGCCGGACATCTGTGCCCGGTCGGCCCTGCCCCGTCGGCAGGCCGGGCGGGCGACTCCCGTAGGCGTCGTACCACCGGCGCTCACGCACGCACACCACGGAAGGCAGCGATGACGAACCAGAACGGAAATGCCCCCGCGGACGGGCAGGACAAGGACGAGGCGATCTCCGTGGTCTGGCGGGACGCCGTCAGGCCCTCGCAGGCGCCCGAGCGGTACCCCTCGCCGCAGCCCGGTACCGAGGTCGTCGACGGCATCCGCTGCGACCGGGACGTCGCGGTGACCCTGCGCGACGGGACCGTCATCTACGCCGACATCTACCGTCCCGAGGGCGCGGACACGGTGCCGACCATCATCGGGTGGAGCCAGTTCGGCAAGCGCGCGGGAATCGCGGCGGCGTCCAGCCCGGCCGGAGTGCCTGCCGGGACGCTGTCACCGGCGGCCAAGTTCGAGGGCCCCGATCCGGACTACTGGTGCCGCCAGGGCTACGCGATCGCCAATCCCGACCCGCGCGGAGTCGGTCATTCCGAGGGAGACATCCAGCTCTACGGCCACACCGAGGCGCGCGACATCTACGACTTCATCGAGTGGGTGGCGGTGCAGGAGTGGAGCAACGGCCGGGTCGGCATGGCGGGCAACTCCAACCTCGCGGTGTCCCAGTGGTGGGCGGCGGCCGAGCGGCCGCCGCACCTGGCCTGCATCGCGCCCTGGGAGGGCGTCACCGACTACTACCGGCAGGCGCTGTGCCCGGGAGGGATCCCCGAACTGGCGTTCATGGCCCGGCGCGTCGGCATGCTGCACGGTTCCGGCCGCGTCGAGGACATCAACACCATGCTCCGGCGGTACCCGGCGATGAACGCCTACTGGGAAGGGAAGATCGCCGACCTGGAGAAGATCGAGGTGCCCGCGTACATCGCCGCCGGCTGGAACTGCTGCCACCTGACCGGGACGCTGGAGGCGTTCCAGCGGATCGCGTCCCCGCAGAAGTGGCTGCGCATCCACCGCGAGTACGAGTGGCCGGACCAGTACGCCCCGGAGAACCTCGAAGACCTCCGCCGCTTCTTCGACCGGTTCCTCAAGGGCCAGCACAACGGGTGGGAGCTGACCCCGCGGGTGCGGCTGGACGTCCAGGACGCGGGCGAGTGGGACCACCGGACGCGGCGCCGGGAGAAGGAGTGGCCGCTCGCGCGGGCGCAGCACACCGAACTCTTCCTCGACGCCGCGACCGGGACCATGAGCCCTGAGCGTCCCGGGTCCGCGGCATCGGCGGACTATGACTCCACGGCCGGCTCCGCGTCGTTCGACCTGAGATTCGACGAGGACACCGAGCTGACCGGCTACATGAAGCTCCGGCTGTGGGTGGAGGCCGACGGCGCGAACGACATGGACCTCTTCGTCCTCGTCCAGAAAGTGGGCCGGGACGGCGAGGCCAGGCCGGTGCTGGCGCTCGGGCAGCCTGCCACGGGAGTGTGGTGGGGAGCCGCGGGGATGCTGCGGGTGTCGTGCCGGGAGACCGATCCCGCCCGGTCGACGCCTGCCGTACCGTATCTGACGTTCCGTCGGGAAAGTCCGCTGGCGCCCGGCGAGATCGTGCCGGTGGACATCCCGCTGTGCGCGACGAGCCGCTTCTGGCACAAGGGCGAGCGTCTGCGCGTGGTGGTGACGGGCAACTTCACCGGCGAGCCGGGCCAGGTCTGGTTCCCCTACGAGTTCGAGACGCGCAACCGCGGCCGGCACGTCCTGCACACGGGAGGCGACTTCGACTCGCACCTGCTGGTGCCGGTCGTGCCCGGTACTGCGGACGCTCCGGTCACCGTCGACCCCGAGCCGCTCGCCGCCTTCGCCCGGGGATGGACCCACATCCCCACGGCGTACGCCGGAACCGGTCCCGACCCCGACGTCCGGCGCCCGTGAGCCCGGACAATCCCCTGTCTGCCTGACAACGGCAAGGAGAGCTCAACGGTGAGTATCGACTTGGTCCTGGAGGAGCGCGGTGTGAGCCGACGGCATAAGGCCGTCGTCGCCGCCATCGTCGCGGTCCTCGTGTTCGACGGGGTGGATCTGCAGCTGGCCGCCCTGTCCGCGCCCACCATGATGCGGGAGTGGAACCTGTCGCCGGCCGCCTTCGGCCCGGCGCTCGCGGCGGCCCTGCTGGGCATGGCCGTGGGCACCGCAGCCGGCGGCCGGCTGGGCGATCGCAGGGGGCGCCGTCGGGTCCTCCTCGGCAGCGTCCTGCTCTTCGGCGTGATGGTGATGGCCGCCGGCGCCAGTACCGGGATCGTGGAACTGGCAGCGCTGCGGTTCGTCTGCGGTCTCGGCTTCGGCGCCGCGATCCCCAACGCCTATGTCCTGGTGGCGGAGCTGCTCCCGCCCGGTTCGCGCACGAAGGCCATGGGGCTGCTCGGCATGGCGACAGTGGCGGGCGGTGCCGTCGCCGCGGCCACAGCGCTGGTCGTCATCCCCGCTCTGGGGTGGCGGTGGATGTTCCTGATCTGCGGAACGCCGTCGCTGGCCCTGCTCCTCGTCCTCGTCCGCACCGTGCCCGAGTCACCCCGTTTCGTGCTGGCGCGTGAGGGCAGCGAGGCGGCTGCTCGGCTGCTCGGTCGGATGACCGGACGGCCGGTGGATCCCGGAGAACTCGAACAGCAGGACACGAAGGCACCGGCGGCGAAAGCCGTGCGGGCGCCGGGCGGCCGCCTGCTGACGCGTCCCCACCTCCGGTTGAACCTCGGGCTCTGGACGGCGTTCTTCGCCATATTCTTCGCCAACATCGCGATCAACTCGTGGCTGCCGTCGGTGCTGAGCCGCGCCGGCCTGTCGCTGACCGGTTCGTTCGGCGCCAGCATGGTCTTCTTCCTCTTCGCCATGGCCGGCGCGGTCTCGATGGGATACCTCGTCGCGGTGTTCGGGTCCCGGCCCACGCTCATCGGCGGAGTCCTTCTCTCCGTCGCGGCCGTCGGGGCCATGCCCCTGCTCGTCCGTCTCGCCCGTTCCGTACCGGCCATGGGAGGAACCGGCTTCCTGGTCCTCGCCGGGCTGGCCGGGCTCGGTATGGCCGTGGTGAACGCGGGCCTGTCCGCGGTCGGCACCAGTGCCTATCCCGTGGAGAGCCGCGCTACGGGCCTTGGCGTCGCGATGACGTCGGGCCGGATCGCGTCGGTGGCCGGTGCACTGGCCGGCGGCGCGGTGCTCTCGATGACGCGGGACGACACCGCGGCGTTCTTCGCCGTGATCGTGGCGGCACTGGTCCTGTGCGGGCTCGGCATCCTCACGGTCGACCGTCATCTCGCCCCGGCCCGCACGGAGCGGGGTGCGCGCGGCGCTGCGCAACGCGTCACGGCAGGCCGTGCGCGGGGCAACCCGACGTCCGGCTGAACCCGGCGGCCACCGCGCCGTCGTCACAGGAGAGGACCCGCACCGCGGCAGACGCACGGCGGGTCCCTCGTACCGAGAAGGATGCAGATGGACTCCTACGATGTGGTCATCGTCGGCTACGGCCCGGTAGGCCGGATGCTGGCACTCAAACTGGGCCGGCGCGAACGAAGCGTCCTGGTCCTGGAGCGGCAGCACTCGGCCTACCCACTGCCGCGTGCGGTGCACCTGGACGACGAGACGGCACGGGCACTGCAGGGCGTCGGCCTGCCGCCCACCTCACTGGGCGGGATCGTCGAGCCCTATGACGACTTCTACGAGTGGCGCAACGCGGAGCGGGAGACCCTGCTGCGTCTGGACTGGCGCGGTCGCGGCCCGTCGGGCTGGAACGTGAGCAACTTCTTCCACCAGCCCTCACTGGAGGCGCGACTCGACTCCCTGGTCGCGGAATCGGATTCGGTGACCGTCCGCCGGGGACAGAACGTGGTCGGACACCGCGAGGACGCCGACGGCGTCGAGGTCGAGTTCGAGGACGGCACCGGCGCCCGCGGGCAGGTACGCGCCGCGTTCGTGGTGGGCGCCGACGGCGCTAACAGCACCGTCCGGGGATGGCTCGGCGAGGACTTCGAGGACTTCGGCTACTTCAGGGACTGGCTCGTGGCCGACGTCGTCCCGCACGGGCCGTTCCCGTTGTCACCTCCCATCTGGCAGCTGTGCGATCCCGATCGCCCGACCACGCTCGTCCCGGGCGGCCCCGGCCGTCGCCGCTGGGAGTTCATGCGGCTCCCCGGCGAGGCCCCCGAGACCTTCGCCGATCCCGAGCGGGTCTGGGAACTGCTCCGGCCCTGGGGAATGACCCCGGAAACCGCCGAACTGGAGCGCTGTGCGCTCTACACGTTCCAGGCCCGCTGGGCGAAGAAATGGCAGCACGGCCGCCTGCTGCTCGCCGGTGACAGCGCCCACCAGATGCCGCCGTTCGCCGGGCAGGGCATGTGCTCGGGAATCCGTGACGCGGTCAACCTGGAGTGGAAGCTCGACCTCGTCCTGGGCGGAGCCGACCCGCGGCTGCTCGACACCTACACAACCGAACGCGCCGACCACGTCCGTGACTTCATCGAGTTCTCCATGGAGCTCGGCGGCGTGATCTGCATCAGCGACCAGGACGAGGCCCGCCTGCGTGACGAGCGCATGAAGAGCGAACTGGCGGTCGGCCAGGTATCGGCGCCCAGACCGCTTCCGCACCTGGGCAAGGGGCTGCACCGGGGAGTGGGCAACGGCCACGCAGGGACCCTCTCGATCCAGGCGGTCGTGCGGGGGAGGGACGGCGAGGGACTGCTGGACGACGTGGCCGGGACACCGGGGACGCTGATCGGGCCCCGACAGGTCGTCGACCGGATCGACGCCGCCCGCCGCAGGGCACTGGCCGCCGTCGGCGTCACCGTGGTCGGCCTCGGCGACGAGGCCGGCGAGCACACGGTCGTGGACGTGCAGGGCGCGTACACGTCGTGGCTGGGGGAGCACGGTTCCTCCGCGGCCCTCATCCGGCCGGACTTCTACGTGTACGGCGATGCCGCAGCCGACTTCGGCGTCACCGCTCTGGCTGACGCGTACCTGCGCGACATCGGCGCACGCGCCGCGTCCGCGAGCCGGTGAACCATGACAACGCTGCTCGGGTCGCGGATTTCGTGTCGGCCTGTCGCGCACCCGCGCACCTGACGCGCAACCGCGAGAACGGAGGAAGAATGACGTCCCGCCGGGTGGTACGGCAGGCGGATCAGCCTTCTCCCGGACTCCGTCGGCCCGCCCCGGCGCGAGGCCGGCCGGCGATGGCAGACTGACGGCGTGGCACGGGAGGAAGCACGGCCTGATCCGGTCCGCTACGCATGCGGCAGAGGTAGTCCGCTGCGCGTTCTGGAGGCGCCCGGCTTCGGTCTGCGCGCGGCGGAACAGCGGCGTGTCGCCTTGTGGCGGCAGATCGTGGGCGAGCTGACCACCCCGCACTACGCCGCCCTGGTCGCGCTCAGGGCAGAGCCCGGTCTCGACCACATCCGGGTTGCCGACCGGATCGCCGCCGACAAGGCGACGATGACAGAGGTCACCCGCTTCCTGTGCGCACGTGATCTCGTGGAAACGACCTCGGACCCCCGCGACGGCCGCCGCCGCGTGCTCTCGCTGCTGCCCGCCGGAGAGGCCGCGCTGGAGCGGGTCGCGCCGCTGGTCAGGGGCGTCGACGACCTGCTGCTCGCTCCGCTGGACACAGCGGCCCGGACCGAAGTGGTTGACCTGTGGACCCGCGTGGCCGACAGCGACCAGCGAGAGTGGCCCTGGGCGATGGCCGGCGAGGGGACGCGCTCGCTTCCGGCAGAGGTGCGGACCTCGCTGACGCATTCGGGTTTCGTGCTCCGCCGCGCACGGCAACAGCACGCGCGGCTCTGGGAACGCCTCGTGGGTCCCGATGTCACTCCCGCGCAGTACGCCCTGCTCGATGTGCTCCACCACGACGAACCGCTGACCCCGGGGGTGCTGGCACGCCGGGCTTCGGTCGAGGAGACAACGGCGGTCCGGGTGTTACGTCGGCTCGCCGAGCGGGGGGAGCTGCTGCGAGCCCCCGACCCCCGGGACGCCAGACGAGTGCTGCTGCGGCTGACGGATTCCGGCAGGGCCCTCCTCCTGGAACACACCACAGCGGTCAACGAGGTGCAGAGCACCCTGGTGCGGCCTCTGTCGCCGCCGGAAGCAGGCCGCCTTGCGCGGCTGTCGGCCCAGGTGGCCGGGCTCGTGACGGCAGACGGCACACCGCTCGCCTGACCGGCGGCTCTTCGCACGGATCCGGGCCCGGGCACCGCAGAACCGTGACGCCGGGACACGACGACGCCGGCGGTCCCGGTGTGGTTTCAGGCGGTCGCACGCCAACAGAAATGACTTCTGCAAAAAGTATGGACAGCATCTATCTGTTTGATTAGCTTCACTGGCAGCGGATATGCGGAGTGCATTCCTTTGCTACCGGAACATCCCCCTATGCCGCTATGCCTGTTGCGCATTGCAGCCCCTCTCCGAGCCAAGGAGAACCCGTGGTCACCATCGATCCCCTCGACACGGTCCTAGTCCTGATGGACCTTCAGAACGACGTCGTGGACCCGGACGGGATATTCGCGGTCCCGGCCGAGGACCAGGCCCGCGTCGACCAGGCCCTGTCCGTCTGCGCACGCCTGCTGGCGTGGGCGCGGGCCGAATCCGTCCCCGTCGCCCACGTGGCCGTCACCTACCGCCCCGGCCACCCCGAGGTGGGCGACGACATCCCCCTTCTCGCCGCGGTGAAGGCCAACAAGGCCCTGGTCGAGGGCAGCTGGGGAGCGGAGTTCCATCCCTCGGTCGCCCCGGCACCGGGGGAGTGGACGGTCCGCAAGCGCGGGATAAGCGCCTTCGCGGGCAGTGACCTGGAGCTGCTCCTGCGCCAGAGCCGGCGGCACAGCCTCCTGCTCGCGGGAGTGGCGACCCAGCTCGTCGTGCTGGGCACCGCGCTCGCGGCAGCGGATCTGGGCCTGCGTCCCCTCCTGGTGCCGGACGCGTGTGCGGCGGCACCACAGGAAGTGCACACAGCCGCCCTGGACATCACCCGTGCCTTCGCCCACCTGGTCCCGGCCGAGGCCATCCTGGCCCCCTCCAGCGCGGACGCAGCCGGAGTGTGAGCCTCAGGCTGGCCGCACCTCACTTCCCGGCCGCCGTCCGCGTGCCCCGAGAAGCCGTCACCGGCGAACCCCGCTCTTCTGCCGCCGCTCGGCCCCCACCAGGCCAACGCGCCCGGCCGGAGGCGACAGACACCGGCAGCGATGCCCCTCCGCTCCTCCCCCTACCCGCCCCCGGCGCAACAGCTTGAGAGGCAGGCGATGGCAAAGATCGTCGGTGCTTACGGCGTGCCCCACACACCCGCTTTCCCCGCCCTCGTCGACCGCGAAGGGCCCGGCTGCGAAGTGGCACGGCTGTACACACGCGTGCGGCAGGAGCTGGCCGCGGCCGGAGCCGACGTTGTGGTCCTCTTCGACTCCGACCACCTCAACACGTTTTTTGACCACGTCCCCACATTCGCCGTCGGCGTCGCCGACTCCTTCGACGGCCCGAACGACGCGACCGACGGGCTCGCGCCCCGCACCGTACCGTCCGACCGCGCCCTGGCCGCAACGCTGCACGAGGGCCTGACCGGCCTGGGGTTCGACCCGACGCAGCTGCGCCGCTTCGCCGCCGACCACTCGGTACTCGTTCCCGTCCACTTCCTCCTGCCCGACCTCGGCATACCCGTCGTCCCGGTGTACGTGAACGGGATCGTCTCCCCCCTGCCCGCCGCCGAACGGTGCGCGGCGCTGGGCCGCGCCGTGACCGCGGTGCTCGCCGACTGGCCCGATCACCTGCGCGTCGCACTGGTGGCCAGCGGCAGCTTCTCCCTGGAGGTGGGCGGCCCCCGCATAGCGTCCGCCCGCATCTGGGGGGTGCCCGCACCGCAGTGGTCGGCCAGAGTCGTCGAGTGCGTCCGTGGGGGCGAGATCGACGCTCTGGTGCGCGAGGCCACACCGCGGCAGCTGCACCGGGCGGGCAACGTCGGAGGCGAACTGCTCAACTGGATCAGCCTGCTGGGCGCACTCGGCGGGAGCCGGCCGGTCTTCTGCGAGCCGCAGGAACGATTCGGCCACTCCTACGCCGCCTGGCGGGTGCCGGCGTGAGCGCCTACGACGCCGACCGCTTCCTGCACGACCTGGCCGGCGACGCCGAACTGCGCACCCTGGCGCGAACGGCTCCGCGACAGGCCCTGGAAGCCTACGACCTGACGGACCGTGAACGGGAGTTGTTCCTCCGCGGCGAGGTAGGACTGCTCTACCGCGGCGGAGTCAACGACTTCCTGCTCCACAACGTCCAGCGGTTCGGTCTCTTCGATGTCGACGCGGACACCTACTCCGCCCGCATGCGCGCCGAGGCACTGACCGGCCTCGCGCCCGACGCGATCGTCACCCGCCAGGCTCCGTGAACGTCGCGGGACGACCATACCCGTCCCGCTCTCCCCGCCGCCCGGACAGCCCCGACGGACTGTCCGGACCTCTCCCACCACGCCAGGAGGACGACATGGCACCACGACCCGAAGACGCCGCGGCCCCTTCCCCACCCCCGCAGCGCGTTCGCGCGGCAAGACCCCCGACACCCGGAAGGTTCCTGGCGCGGCGCGGTCCCGCGGTCCGGGCCCTCACCTCGGCTGTCGCGCTGACCGGCCTGCTGGGCATGGTCACCTCGTGCGGGGGCGCCACCGGCGCCGGCGGCCAGGGCTCGCAGGGAGGGCTCGACCGGCAGGTGACGCTGGCGGTCGCCCCCGTGATCAACGCTGCGCCGCTGTACATCGCACAGCAGAAAGGCCTGTTCGCGAAGGAAGGCATCAAGGTCACCCTCAAGCCGGTCACCAACGTCGCGGCCGCCTTTCCGGCCATGGCCACCGGCGACACGGACATGGTCTACTCCTCGCTGTCACCGTTCCTCATCGCGGTCGGCAACGGCCAGGACATGAAGCTGGTCACCGAGGTGAGCCGGGGCGCACCGAAAACCGTGGGCATCGTGTCCAAGAACCCCGCGATCCGCACCCCCAAGGACCTTGAGGGCAAGAAGATCGCGACACCGACCATGACCGGCTGCAACCTCATCGCCGGACCCACGCTGGAGAGCGCGGGTGTCGATCCGAAGAAGATCCACTGGGTCGAACTGCTCTATGCCAACCAGGGCCCCGCGCTCGACCAGGGCAGCATCGATGCCGCCTGCACGGTGGAGCCGTTCATCACGACGCTCGGCACCCAGCTGGGAACGCACCTCGTCCTCGACGCGCTCACCGGCCCCAACCAGAAAGTCGCGCTCGACGGTGTGTACGCCATGAGCAGCTATGCCAAGGCCCATGCGAAGACCGTCACAGCGCTCCGCGATGCCATCGCGGAAGCCTCCGCAATGGCCAACGAGGACCCGGCTCTGGTGCGCAGCGTCGCGAAGTCCGTGGCCAGGACGCCGGCCGACGTGGCAGCCCGCATAGCGCTGCCCTCCTTCGTGACCAAGAACGACCCCGCCCTGCTCGCACAGCCGGTCGACCGGCTGGTCAAGGCCGGCGCCATCCCGCGGCGGATCGCCCCCGCCGGGCTCCTGGCCCGGTGATGTGATCATGCGGCTGCCGAAAGCGGTCCCCGCGCTGACCGGCGCGCTGGCCTTCTTCGCTCTCCTGGAAGCGGCCACTGTCCTCAGCCCGGTGAACGCCGCCTACATCCCCGACGCCACCACGGTCCTCGGCAGACTGCTGGCGCTCCTGGGCGACCCCGCGTTCCTCGAACGTATCGGCAAGACCCTGCTCACCCTGCTGTCCGGGCTGGCACTCGCCACCGCGATCGCGGTTCCGTCCGGCGTCGTGCTGGGGTCGTCCGACCTGTGCTACCGGCTCGTACGTGCCCCGCTGGAGCTGCTGCGCCCCATCCCCGCCGTCGCACTGATACCGCTGTTCATCCTGATGTTCGGCCAGACCTTCCAGGCCAACATGTGGATGGTGGTCTACGCCTGCATCTGGCCGATCCTGCTCAACACGATCTACGGAGTGCACGACGTGACCCGGGGTGCGCGTGACACCGCGAGGGCGTTCGGCCTCGGCCGTATCGCGGTACTTGTTCGCGTGGAACTCCCCAGTGCACTGCCCCTGATCGTCACCGGTATGCGGGTGGCGGGTGCGATCGCCCTGGTCGTCGCGGTGAGTGCGGAAATGCTCGTCGCGTCGACCGGCGGACTGGGTTCGTACATCAACGATTCCAGCCAGAGCGGAAACGGCATGACCGCCACCTACGCCGCGACCGCCGCGGCCGGACTCCTCGGCCTGCTCACCAACTGGGCACTGCTGCGGCTCGGCCGGCGGCTGTGCCCCTGGCGGGCCGACGGCGCACAGGAGGGGATCTGACATGGCTGTGCCGGCATCCGCCCCATACCGTTCGCGTACGCGCCGGATGGCGGTCGCGGCAGCGCTGGCCGCGTCGGGTTTCGTCCAGCGCTGGGTCCTGCTGGCCGTGGGTATCGGTCTGTGGCAGCTCTGGGCCGTCAGCGCCAGATCCGTCTACTTCCCGCCACCACGCGAAATCCTGACCACACTGGGCGAACAGTGGTCCGGCGGCGGCAGCGGGCCGGTGGCGCAGGAATCGTGGGCGCGGGACCTGCTGGTGACGCTCACCCGGCTGGGTACGGGCTGGGGTATCGCCGTCGTGCTGGGTGTGGTGATCGGCGTGGTGCTCGGGCGCTCGGGGAAACTGGAAGCGTACGTCGACCCGCCCCTGCAGTTCCTGCGGGCCATCCCCCCGCCGGCCGTGATCCCGCTGTTCCTGGTCGTGCTGGGAACGGGGTTCCGCATGCGCGTCGCACTGGTGGTGTTCGGAGCCCTGTGGCCGGTGCTGCTCAACACCGTCGAGGGGGTCCGTGCCGTCAGCACCACACAGCTGGCCGTGGCGTCGGCTTTCCGGATTCCGCGCGGCGCCCGGATCCGCCGTGTCGTTCTGCCCGCGGCATCGCCCAAGATCGTCGCAGGCATGCGGGTGAGCCTGTCGATCTCGCTGATCCTGGTGGCGCTGTCCGAGATGATCGCGAGCGACAGCGGCCTGGGCTACCAGCTCATCCGTGCCCAGCAGATGTTCGCGATGCCCCGCATGTGGGCCGCCATCATCACGATCGGACTCCTGGGCGTGGTGCTCAACAGCCTCTTCCTCGCCTTCGAACGACGGGCCCTGGCGTGGCATCAGGGAGCACGCGGCCGTGGAAACTGATATTCAGAAAGGTCCGGGCATGCTGGAAGTCACCTCCCTCGAACACACCTACCGCTCGCGGTCCTCGTCCCATCAGGCCATCGCGGACGTCTCGTTCGACGTGCACGAGCGGGAATTCCTCTCGATAGTCGGCCCGTCAGGCGCCGGCAAGACCACACTGCTGCGCTGCATTTCCGGACTCATGACTTCCACCGGCGGATCGGTCATGCTGTCCGGCAAGCAGATCCGCTCGGTCCCGGAGGATCTCGGCATGGTCTTCCAGGATTACCGGGAATCGCTGTATCCTTGGCTGACCGTCGAGGCCAACATCCAGTTTCCCTTGAAATACCGGGGCATCACGAAAAAGGTCCGGGCCGAGCGGACGGCACAGGCCCTGGAAGCCGTCGGCCTGAGCGAGTTCACCAGGAGCTACCCCTGGCAGCTTTCCGGCGGAATGCAGCAACGGGTCGCGATCGCACGCTCGCTGGCCTACCGTCCGCGCCTGCTGCTGATGGACGAGCCGTTCGCCTCCGTCGATGCCCAGACCCGGGAGGACCTGGAGGACCTCGTCCTGCGGGTGCACGCGGAGTTCGGCATGACGACGGTGTTCATCACACACGACATCGACGAGAGCGTCTATCTCGCCGACCGTGTACTGGTGCTCTCCTCGCCGCCGAGCCGCGTGGTCACGACGATTCCCGTGAAACTGCCCGGGCCGCGCGACCAGATCACCACCAAGTCACTCGACGAGTTCATCGCCGTGCGCAACGAGATCGCCCACCTGATCAGGCAGCGAACTCATGCGTAGCGGCATAGGCACCCCACTGCGAAGAGAAAGAGGCTGAAATGGAAAACCAGAACGAGGTCGTGCGGAACAAGGAGACGTTCCGGATTCTCCAGGAAGAGGTGATCGTCCGGGGGAGGCTGGAACTGGTGGACAAGGTGTTCGCACCTGATTTCGCCGCGACACGCGCCGGCGGCGCCGGCCTGCTGAGCGCCGCCGGTCTGCCCACCTATCCGCAGGGAGAATCGTCCTACGACAATTTCGTGGCCGGGTACCGGGGCATGATGGAAGTCATGACCGACCAGGTCCGCACCATCGAGGAGATGACCGGAGAAGGCGATCGCCTCTGTGCCCGATGGAGCGTCAGCGCCACCCACAGCGCACCCTTTCTCGGTGTTCCCGCGACCGGTGGACGCCTGCACTTCCGCGAGATCGGCATGATGCGCTTCGACTCGGCACACCGTATCGTCGAGGGCTGGTTCATGTGGGACGAGTTCGCCATCGCACGGCAGCTCGGACTCGTCTCCTTCCCGGCGGTGGCGTCATGAGCCTGCGGGGGAAGACCGCCATCGTCACCGGAGGCGGCAGCGGCATCGGCCGTGCCACCGCCCTGAGACTGGCGCGTCACGGGGTCGCGCTCGTATTGGCCGGCCGGCGGGCCGACGCCCTCGCGGCGGTCGCCGAAGAGGTCCGTGAGGGGGGCGGTACCGCGATCGAGGTGACCGCCGACCTGACACGGGAAGCGGAGGCGGCGCGGGTCGCCGAGGAGGCCGTGCGCGAGTTCGGTGCCGTGCACCTGGCCGTCAACTCGGCCGGCGGCGGCAGGGGACTCAAGCCGGTGGACGGCTATGCCGAGGCCGCGTTCGACGAGATCATGCAACTGAACGTCAAGACGGCCTGGCTGTCGATGAAGTACCAGATTCCCCGCATGCGGGACGCGGGCGGAGGCGCGATCGTCAACGTCTCCTCCCTGCAGGGGCTGCGCGGGGTC
Source organism: Streptomyces sp. NPDC048278 (assembly GCF_040652195.1). NCBI lineage: Bacteria > Bacillati > Actinomycetota > Actinomycetes > Kitasatosporales > Streptomycetaceae > Streptomyces > Streptomyces sp. NPDC048278. The sequence continues at coordinate 3,234 of NZ_JBEZLP010000049.1, read as the reverse complement.
CGCAACGCGTCGGCGTATTCCGCCGCCAAACATGCGGTCGTCGGCCTCACCAAATCGGCGGCCCTGGAGGTTTCCGGCGACGGCATCCGCGTCAACGTCGTGTGCCCGGGCCCGGTCCGCACATCCCAGTTCGAGGAGATCCTCGCGGAGCGGATGCCGGGTGTCCCCGCCGACGAGGCGGAGAAGAGGTTCGCAGCACTGTTCCCGCTCGGCCGCATCGCCGAGCCCGACGAAGTCGCGGCGACGATCGTCTGGCTTCTCGGCGCGGACTCGGGCTACGTCACCGGATCCGTGATCCCCGTCGACGGCGGCGCCACCGCCGGCTGAACCGCATCCCCAGGAGGACCGATGCCCGTTGCCGAAGCCCGACGCCTGCACCACGACCTGCCGCTGGCCTTCCAGATGATGAGGCTGATCTCCGAAGGACTGGACGTCTTCGAGGCGATGCGCACGCTGGACCGCATTCCCCACGCCGGACACTGGCACACGGAGATGGAACGTTCGGGGCAGGAATGGTTCTTCCGTGCCGAGAGCGCCGAGTCCAGGGATCACGCCGTGACGGCCGAGGCCGGCTACCGGACGGCCGCGCTGTACTTCCTCGGCGCCTCCCTTTGGAACGTCCCCGACCCCGCCTTGTGCTCCGCAACGTACCGGCGGTGCGTTGAGGCCTTCCGGAGGTCCACCGCGCTGTCGGCGCGGCCGGTGGTTCCCGTGTCCGTCCCCTTCTCCGGGGTCGACCTGCCGGGTTACCTCTACCTCCCAGCAGCCGATCGCGGGCCGTATCCGGTCGTGATCGTGCTCGGCGGAACCGATGCGAGCAAGGAGGAAGCCGACGGACTGGGCGCCAGGGCGCTCGCCGCCCGCGGCATCGCCGCCCTGACGTTCGACGGCCCGGGGCAGGGCGAGACCGTGCGTGAACTCGGCCTGCCCACGAGAGCCGACTACGAGGTGGTGATCTCCGCGGCGATCGACTTCCTCGAAGGACGACCGGAGGTCGACAGCCGGCGGCTCGGGCTGGTCGGCGCGAGTCTGGGCACCTACTACGTGGTCAGGGGGGCGACGGACCCGCGTGTCGCGGCGGTGGTGTGCCATGGTGCGATCTACGACGTGGTCGCCGACAGCGCCCGTCTGCGACGCACCCCGGAACACGCACTGTTCCGCATGATCAGCGGGATGGAGTCCACCGAGGAAGTGCTGGGCTTCTTCGCCAGGATGAAGCTGGAGGACGTTGCCGGAAAGGTCACCTGCCCGGCACTGGTGGTCCACAGCGGGCGGGACAACGTGGTGGACGCCTCCGCCGCCAAGCGGCTCGTGGCAGCCCTGGGCGGCCCCGTGGAGCTTGAGTTCATCGACGACGGACTGCACTGCAACGTGGAGTACTACGCCCGGGTGCAGCCGCTGATGTACGACTGGCTCGCCGAGCAGCTGGGCTGACCGAAACCAGCGAAAACGCGGCGGTGAGTCGTTGCCAGGGCCATGTCCGTTGGAGTGGGATGTCAACGGCCACTCAGTGATCTCGTTTCAAGGTTGTGCGGTGAGTTCGGCCGGGGTTGGTGGTAGGCAAAAACAGGTTCTGGCCCGCTTTGGAGTGGCCGCAGAGATCCCGAAACCTGGACGCTGGATGTCTCGTCATCCAGGGGAAGTGAGCATGGTGAAGGATCAGCCTTTCGTAGACATCGCCCAGAGCCCGGGGACCGGTCTGACCTCGGCCGAGCCTGAGGAACAAGGACAGTTGTTCAGGTGTGCCCGTTGCGCCAGGCCCAGGCGGCGATCTCGACCCGGTTCCGGGCCGGCAGCTTGAGCTGGACGCTGGACAGGTGGGTTTTGACCGTGGAGAGCGAGATGTACAGCTCGGCGGCGATCTCGGCGTTGGTGCGGCCAGCGGCGACGAGCCGGACGACGTCCAGTTCACGGTCGGTGAGCGGCTCGGCGGGCGGCTCCTGGACCGGCGTCGGGGCGGGCTCCGGCTGCTCGGTGAGGTGTTTGAGCAGGCGGACGGTCACCGAGGGGGAGACCAGTGAGTCGCCGGCCGCGGCGGCGCGGACGGCTTCGGCGAGGAGGGTGGGTCCGGAGTCCTTGAGGAGGAATCCGCAGGCGCCGCCGCGCAGTGCGCCGTAGACGTATTCGTCGAGGTCGAAGGTGGTGACCACGACCACGCGCAGCGGGTCGGGCACCTTGGGCCCGGCCAGCAGTCTGGTCGCCTCCAGTCCGTCCAGCCCGGGCATCCGGATGTCCAGCAGGCACACGTCGGGGCGCAGCCTGCGGGCCAGTGCCACCGCTTCCTCGCCGTCGGCGGCCTCGGCGACGACCGTGATGTCCGGCTGGGCGTCCAGGAAGAACCGGAAGCCGGTGCGGACCATGGGCTGATCGTCGGCGATGAGGACCCGGATGGGCGGGGCGGAACCGGACACGGGGGTGGTCATGTTTTGATGATCTCTCAGTTGGCCGTGCGGGTCGGGTCCGCTGTCACCCTGCGCAGCAGGGGGCGGCTCGCGCCGATCGCGGCGAACATGGCGAGCGCTCCCAGCGTGACGCAGACGGCGAGCTGGATCGCGCCTGACGTGCTGATGGTGCTGTCGTCGGCGAGGGCGGTGGTGGCGCCGTACTTCTTCACCAGACCGTGCCCGGCCAGTACCGCGGTCATTTTCCCGGGCCTCCGCTCAGCGCTCGAACTTCCAGGTCACGGACGAGTCCGTGGCACTGACGACGCGGACCGGGATTCGTACGCCAGAGCCGTCCGCCTTCTTGCCGGTACAGGTGACGGTGGCCCCGGCGACGGCCTTGAGCCCGGTCGGGCAGGTGACCCCGGTGACCTTGTCTCCGACCCAGGGGAGCGGGTGGTACCTGCTCTGGGTACGGCCCGCGACGATGCTCGCGGCGAGTGCCTTGTGCCCGTCGACGGTGACCGTGCTGTGGGAGTCCAGCCGGCTCGTCGACTCGGGGTCGGCGAGGAGACGGGTGCCGAGGGCGCCGACAGCGATCACGGCGGTGGCACCGCCGACGACTCCGACGACGAATCTGTTGCGCTGCATGGCGTACTCCTGATGAGGCCGCAGGGGAGGACTAGCTTGTCGTGGCTTCACCCTCGCCCGAGGGCCCGGGCTCCCGCCTCGGCCGTACGGCCATCGTTCGCGGTGGCAGTTCCGGCCGTTCGGCCGATCCCGTTCAGGCCCGGTGGTGTCTACCGTGATCGGCATGAAGTCGGTCTCCTCCCACGGCTGTCTCCGGGGTTTC
>NZ_JBEZLP010000048.1:0-81800 GCF_040652195.1 Streptomyces sp. NPDC048278 | reverse complement strand
CCAGGACCCACACCCATCAACGGCCCAAAAACCCCCGCCAGATTCCGCACCGCACCATGCCCGACAGCCACACCCTTCGGCCGCCCCGTCGAACCAGACGTATAGATCACATACGCAAGCCCATCCACGTGCCGGACACCCTCCAGTGATGAGCAGTCCGGTCCCCCGGCATCCGAGGACACCTCTACGTCCTCCAGCCACACCACCCGGCCATCAGGCACCTCCGCCAGCACCGGGCCGGCAGCCTCGCGCTGCGCCAGCACACAGGCCGCCCCACTGTCCGCCAGCAGATAGGCCACCCGATCCGCCGGATACTCCGGATCCACCGGCACATACGCCGCCCCCGCCTTCCACACCCCCAACACCGCAGCGACCATGTCCACCCCACGCGGCAGACACAACCCCACCACGCACTCCGGCCCAACCCCCAACCCCCGCAAATACCCAGCAAGCCGATCCGCCCGGGCATTCAACTCCTCATACGACACCTCGACATCCCCACACACCACCGCCACCGCACCCGGCGACCGCCCCACCCACCCCTCGAACAACTCCAACACCGACTCATCCGTGAACTCGACCCCGTTGTCGTTCCACTCCCCGACAACCCGTCGCCACTCCGACTCCGCAAGCACCTCCACCGCATGGAGCCGCACCTCCGGCGCGGCCACCACCTGCTCCAGCACCCGCACCCAACGCTCGACCAGCACCGCAGCAGACCCCGCGTCGAACAGATCCGTCGCCGCGCGCAGTGCCGCGCGCAGGCCGGCTGGGTCGCCGTGCTCGTCGTGCAACTCGACAGCCGCCAGGTCGAGGTCGAACTTCGAAACGGCCGTCGCGGACTCGGAGAGGCCAACCACCGGCGCCTGCGCGCGCGGCAGAGCCACGTCCGCGTTTTCCAGAGTCTGAAGGGTGAGCATGACCTGGAACAGCGGATGCCTGGCCAGCGAACGGACCGGCGCCAGCTCCTCCACCAACCGCTCGAACGGCACATCCTGATGCGCCAACGCCCCGAGACTCCGCTCACGCACCCGCGCCAGCACATCACGGAACGTCGGATCGCCACCCAGGTCCGTGCGTACCACCAGCGTGTTGACCAGGCACCCGACGAGGTCGTCCAGGCCGTCGTCCGTGCGGCCCGCCACCGCCGTCCCGATCGGAATGTCCTCCCCCGCACCCAACCGCGACAACAGCACCGCCAGCGCGGCCTGCAACACCATGAACACCGTCACACCCTCGGCCCGCGCCACCTCCACCAACCGCGCATGCACAGCGGCCGAGACCTCAAAGGGCACGGTGTGCGCACGATGACCGGCAATCGCTGGTCGCGGCCGATCGGCGGGCAACTCCAGCTCCTCAGGAACGCCGGCCAGAGCCTCACGCCAGTAGGCCACCTGACGGGAGACCACGCTGTCGGGATCGTCTTCGTCACCGAGCAACTCCCGTTGCCACAGCGCGTAGTCCGCGTACTGCACCGGCAACGGCGCCCACTCCGGCGCCCGCCCCCCACACCGCGCCGCATACGCCAGCGACAGGTCGCGGCCGAGCGGTCCCTTTGACCAGCCGTCGGTGGCTATGTGGTGGATCACGAGCACCAGGACGCAGGCCTCGGCACCGATGTCCAGCCGCCAGCCGCGAATCGGCAGTTCGCGCGCCAGGTCGAAGGCGTACTGCCCCCGTTCCGCCACGGCCGCCGCCACTTCGTCCGCCGACGCCGTCGCGAGATCAACGGCCTCGACGTCCCACTCCATCTCCGTTTCCGGGACTATGCGTTGGTACGGCTCGCCGTCCACCGCCGGGAACGTCGTACGCAGCACCTCGTGCCGCCCGATGACATCCCGTAGCGCTGCGCTGAGCGCATCCCGGTCCACATCCCGCGCCAGTGGCAGAACCATCGGGATGTTGTACGTCGGGCTCGGACCCTCCAGCTGCGCCAGGAACCAGAGCCGTCGTTGCGCGTACGACAACGGCACCCGCTCGGGCCGCACACCCACCGTCAGCCGAGGCCGTGCGGAACCACCGTCCTGCTCCGCCAGGTACGCGGCGAGCCCGGCGGGGGTCGGGGTCTGGAACAACACCCGGATCTCCACCTCCGCCCCCAGGAAGGCACGGATACGGGAGATCAGCCGAACGGCAAGCAGGGAATGCCCGCCCAGAGCGAAGAAGTCGTCCTCGACCCCCACCGACTCCAACCCCAACACCTGCGCGAACGCAGCACACAACGCCTCTTCACGAGCATCCGCCGCCGGACGGCTCACCCCACCCGACGCCGCATACTCCGGAGCCGGCAGCGCCTTACGGTCCAACTTGCCGTTCGAGGTCAGAGGCAGCGCGTCCAGGAGAACGACGGCGCTCGGCACCATGTACTCGGGCAGCCGCCCGGCGACAAACTCCTTCAGCCGGCCGCCGTCGACTTCGCTCTCCGCATCGGCCGGAACCGCGTAGGCCACCAGGCGCGTGTCACCCGGAACATCCTCACGAGCCACGACCACGGCCCGCCCGACCTCGGGGTGCGCAGCAAGGACGGTCTCTATCTCACCCGGTTCGATCCGGAACCCACGGACCTTCACCTGCTGATCCGCCCGCCCGGTGAACACCAGCTTCCCGTCCGTGTTCCACCGGACCCGGTCCCCGGTGCGGTACATCCGCTCGCCCGAGCCGTTCAGCGGATACGGGCACGCCACGAACCGTTCCGAGGTCAGGGGACCGTTCCCCGCGTAGCCACGCGCCAGTTGAGCACCCGCGACATACAACTCGCCTGTCACTCCTGTGGGAACCGGCCGCATCCACTCGTCCAGCACGAACACCCGTGTGTTCGCGACGGGTGTACCGACCGGCACGCCATGCCCGGACACGGAGTGCCGATCCAGGTCGGTGGTCAGGACGCCGATCGTGGTCTCGGTCGGCCCGTAGTGGTTGAACACCGCACACCCACCGGCGTCCACGAGTTCCCGCACCCACTCCGGCGAAGCAGCCTCACCACCCAGCACCAACGACTTCCGCGGCAACACCGACCCGACACCGGCCTCAACCGACAACGCGGCCAGATGCGACGGCACGACCTTCAGATGATCAATCCCCTGACCACGCACGTACGCAGCCACAGCCCCGGGGTCCACCACCGACTCCGCATCGAGAATGTGCAGCTCGCCGCCGGTGGTCAGGCTGGTGAACACCACCGTGTTGCCGAGATCCGTCACCTGAGCCTGCAACAACCCGTACCGCTCCCCCGGCACCCCCCAACCCAGCCGGACCGGCACCGACCCCACATAGTTCGCCAGGCCACCATGTGTGACCAACACGCCCTTCGGCCTGCCCGTCGAACCCGACGTGTACATCACGTACGCAGCCTGCTCCGGCAGGATCGACACCCCCACCGGCGCCGACGGCTCCAGAGCATCGAGCTGCTTCACCGTCCAGGGGTCGTCGAGCGCCACCACCCGCACCCGACCAGCAGGCAGATCCCCGACCACGTCCCCCGAGCCCAACAACAACACCGCGCGACTGTCCGCCAGCATGAACGCGATCCGCTCCACCGGCAGACCCACATCCACCGGCACATACGCCGCCCCCGCCTTCCACACCCCCAACACCGCCGCGATCATCTCCACACCACGGTCCAGAGCCAGCGCCACCACCGACTCCGCACCCACACCCTGCGCAACAAGGAACTGGGCCAGTCGGTTCGCCCGCGCATCCAACTCCGCGTACGACACCCCCACACCACCGGCAACCACCGCCACGCCACCCGGCGACCGCCCCACCCACTCCTCGAACCACCCCAACACCGAACCACCCGACACCACACCACCCGTGTCGTTCCACTCCTCCACCACCCGCCGCAACTCCACATCGGACAACAACCCCACCGCATGCACAGCACCATCCGGAGCCACCGCGAGCTGTTCGACCGTGCGGGTCCAGCGTGCTGCCAGGGAGTTCACCGACGGCTGGTCGAAGAGGTCGGAGGCGGCGTTGACCGCGCCACGGATGCCGGCGGGGCGGCCGAGCTCGTCGCGCAGTTCGCGGACGAGGAGTTCCATGTCGAACTTCGCCGCGGCCGTGGGCGAACCGACCGCGTCGGATGGAGTGGGGTTGCCGGGGCGCGCGTCGGTTCGCTGTGCCTGGGCCGCCCGGGGCAGGTCGATGGTGGCCTGCTCGACGTTCTGGACGCTGAGCATGACCTGGAACAGCGGATACCGGGCAAGGGACCGGGTCGGGGCCAGTTCCTCGACGAGCCGCTCGAACGGCACGTCCTGGTGTTCCAGGGCTTCGAGACTGCGCTCCCGGACCCGTGCCAGTACTTCGCGGAACGTGGGATCGCCGCTCAGGTCCGTCCGCAGTACGAGCGTGTTGACGAAGAAGCCGACGAGGTCGTCCAGGCCCTCGTCCGTGCGGCCCGCCACCGACGAGCCGATCGGGATGTCGGTACCGGCGCCCAGGCGGGACAGCAGCACCGCGAGCGCGGCCTGCAACACCATGAACACCGTCACGCCCTCGGCCCGCGCCAGCTCCAGCAGCCGCGCGTGCACATCGGCCGACAGGTTGAAGGCACTCGACCGGCCGCGGTGCGAGGCGACGGCGGGGCGCGGGTGGTCGAACGGCAGCTCCAGCTCCTCCGGAATGCCGGCCAGTGCCTTACGCCAGTACTCCACCTGACGGTTCATCAAGCTGTCGGGGTCGGCTTCGTCGCCGAGCAACTCCCGCTGCCACAGCGCGTAGTCCGCGTACTGCACCGGCAACGGCACCCACTCCGGCTCTCGCCCCTCACACCGCGCCGCATAGGCCAGCGACAGGTCGCGGGCCAACGGGCGCTTCGACCAGCCGTCGCTGGCGATGTGGTGCACCACCAGCACCAGGACGCAGTCCCCGGCCCGGTCGGTCGCCGCGTTCTGACCGGTGAGCAGCAGCGAGGCCCGGATCGGTACCTCGTGCGCCAAGTCGAAGGCATGGTGGGTGCGTTCCGTCACGGCGTCGGCCACCTCGGCCTGTGAGGCCGCCACGAGGTCCACGACCTCCAGCTCCCAGTCCAGCTCGACGAGCGACCGGATGTGCTGGTACGGCTCGCCGTCCGTGGCGGGGAACGTCGTGCGCAGCACCTCGTGCCGGTCCATGACGTCACGCAACGCCGCCGCGAGTGCCGCCCGGTCGGCGTCGCCGGCCAGCCGCAGCACCATCGGGACGTTGTACGTCGGGCTCGGGCCCTCCAGCTGGGCCAGGAACCACAGCCGCCGTTGCGCGAAGGACAGGGGGATCATGAACGTGCCTCCCTACGCATCGGCCGCAGCGCCGGACGTTCCGGCTTGGGCCGCCTCGGGTTTCGGAGGCCGACCGCCAGGGCGGCCGGTGTGGGGTGCTGGAAGAGCATGCGGATGTCGACCTCGGCGCCAAGAGCCGTCCTGATCCGCGAGATGAGCCGGATGGCCAGGAGCGAGTGGCCGCCCAGGGCGAAGAAGTCGTCCTCGGCGCCGACCGCCTCCACTCCGAGCACCTGGGCGAAGGCGGCGCACAGCGCCTCTTCGCGGGCGTCGGCCGGAGCGCGGCTGACCGCGTCGCTCGTCACGCGTTCCGGCGACGGCAGTGCCCGGCGGTCCAGTTTGCCCGCGCCGGTCAGCGGCAGCGCGTCCAGGACGACGACGGCCGACGGGACCATGTGCTCCGGTAGCCGGGATCGGGCGAACCGCCTTATGGATGACGCGAGTTCCTCGGCGGACCGGTTGGCCTCCGCGCCGTCCGCCGATGGCGCGGCGGGTACGACGTACGCGACGAGCCGGGTCTCCCCCGCGCTGTCTTCGCGCGCCATCACCACGGCCTGGCGAATCTCCGGGTGAGCGGCGACAGAGGCCTGGACCTCGCCGGGTTCGATCCGGAAGCCGCGGATCTTGACCTGGTCGTCCGCGCGTCCGGCGAACACCAGCCGACCGTCGGGAGTCCAGCGGGCACGGTCCCCGGTGCGATACATCCGCTCACCGGCCCCGAACGGACGCGCCACAAAGCGCTCGGCGGACAAGGACGCATTGCCCACGTATCCGCGCGCCACCTGGGCACCGGCGACGTACAGCTCACCCGTCACACCCGGAGCCACCGGCCGCAACCACTGATCCAGCACAAACACCCGCGTGTTGGCGACAGGGGTACCGACCGGCACCACACCACCAGCGACGATCTCCTCGTCCAGGACGGTGGTCAGGACACCGATCGTGGTCTCGGTCGGCCCGTAGTGGTTGAACACCGTGCACTCACCGGCGTCCACGAGTTCCCGCACCCACTCCGGCGACGCCGCTTCACCACCCAGCACCAGGGACTTCCGCGGCAACACCGCCTCCGCACCCACCACCGACGACAAGGCCGCAAGATGCGACGGAACCGCCTTCACATGATCGATCCGGTGATCACGCAGATAGCGGGCAACGGCATCCGCGTCCACCACCGACTCCGCGTCGAGAATGTGCAGCTCGCCGCCGGTCGTCAGACTGGTGAACACCACCGTGTTCCCGAGATCCGTCACCTGCGCCTGCAACAACCCGTACCGCTCCCCCGGCGCCCCCCAACCCAGCCGGACCGGCACCGAGGCCACATAGTTCGCCAGGCCTCTGTGTGTGACTACGACACCCTTCGGCCGACCCGTGGAACCCGACGTATACATCACATACGCGGGATGGTCGGGCAGCGCCCTGGTTCCGCCGTCCTCCGGCCTCGGTGGGGTGCCTGGCAGCTCGGCCAGGCCGGCGGCGGTCGCCGGGTCGTCCATCACAAGTACCGGCACGGGGCTTCCAGGGCCGGATCCGGGGAGGGCACGGGACACAGAGCGGGTGGCCAGGACAGAGTGTGCCCCGCTGTCGGCGAGCAGGTGTCCGATTCGCTCGGCCGGCTGCTTCGGGTCGAGTGGCAGATACGCGGCTCCGGCCTTCCACGCCGCGAGCAGGGCGGCCGTCACGTCCATGCCTCGGTCGGCGAGGATGGCGACCACGGACTCGGGGCCCGCGCCCTGGCCGACGAGGTGGCGGGCCAGGCGGTTGGCGCGGGCGTCCAGTTCGGCGTACGAGGTCTCGGCGCCGTCGGCGACCACGGCCACCGCGTCCGGGGTCCGCCGCGCCTGCGCCTCGAACAGGTCCAGCACCGAGGCATCGGTGAGCTCGGCCGCGGTGTCGTTCCATCGGTCGATCACCTGCTCACGCCGAGCGGTGTCCATGACGTCCACGGAGGCGAGTTCGGGGTCCGGGCCTCCCGCCAAGGTGATCGTCAGGGCGGCGGAGACGTTGTCGATCGCGGTGTGCACCAGGTCCGCGACCAGTTCGGCGTCCGCCGGTGCCGTCGCGCCGACGCTGAGGGCGAAGCCTCGGTCGCCCAGGTCACTGACGGAGACGCTGAGCGGGAAGTTGTCGTGCTGCTCGGTGGAGACCGCCCGGATCCCGAGACTGTCGTCCGCGTAGTCGTCGATGTCCTGGGCGCGGTCGTTGTGGCGGTAGTTGAAGAGGGACGTGAACAACGGAGCGTCACCCGTGACACCGCTGGCCTGCTGCGCCACCGCCAACGGCGCATGCTCGTGCGCCACCAGCCCCGCCAACTGCGCCCGCATCCCCGCAACCGCCGCCCGCACCCCCACACCCCGCGTCCGCACCCGCGCAGGCAACGTATTCATGAACAACCCCAACGCCCGATCAACCCCCGCACCACCACCCATCCGCCCCAACAACACCGTTCCGAACACCACATCGTCACGACCCGACACCGCCGCCAACACCCGCGCCCACGCCACATGCCACACCGTCGCCGCGCTCACCCCCAACTCCCGCGCCACCCGGCGCACCCGCCCAGCCACCACATCAGCGACCCGACAGTGCGCCCGAACCACCTCCACCCCGTCCCCGCGCACATCCAACAACCCGAACGGCGCCGTCGGCTCCGACACATCACCCAGCAACTCCGCGAAGAACCGCTCGTGTTCAGTACCGGAGACCCCGGAACGGGCCTGCGCGACGTACTCCCGGAACGGCACCGGCGCCGGCAACTGCGCCTCCTCGCCGCGCATGAAGGCACGCACCTCCTGCAACAACAACGCCATACCCGTGTGGTCCTGAACCAAGTGGTGCATCCGCAGCAACACCAACTGGCGACCACCAGCCGTACGCGCGGTGTGTACGTCCATCAACGGCGCCCTGGACAGATCCATCGACCTGCCCACCACACCCACCAACGCCGCGACCGGATCCGCTGAATCCTCCAGGTCCAGGTCCACCGACTCGATCCGCAGCTCCGCACGACGCCACACCACCTGCACCGGCTCCGCAACGCCCTCCCACACCACACCCGTGCGATACACATCATGCCGATCCACCACCCGCTGCAACGCCGCCGCAAACGACTCCCACCGCGCCACACCGTCAAACTCCAACACCACCACCGTCACATACGCATCCACACCACCCCCCGCCAACAGATGATGAAACAGCAGCCCCTCCTGCAACGGCGCCAAGGGATAGATGTCCGCCACGTTCCCCACACCACCCGCAACCGACGACACCACCCGCCCGATCTCCGCCGCCGACAGCCCCGCCAACGGCACCATCTCCGGCGTCACCACCGACACCCCCACCGGAACCCCACCGGCCGACACCTCGGTGCTGACCGGACCGGCTTCGCCGACAACCTCCGCGAGACCGGCCGGGGTCGGCGTCTCGAACAGCGCGCCCACCGATACGACGAGCCCGCGTACCCGCAGCCGTTCCACCAGACGCACCGCGAGCAGCGAATGCCCGCCCAGCGCGAAGAAGCCGTCGTCGACACCGACCGAGTCCACGCCCAGGACCTCGGCGAAGACCTGGCACAGCAGTTCCTCGCGGGCGTTCGCGGGTGCCCGGGAGGGGGTGTCGGTGGTGAACTGCGGCGCAGGCAGCGCCCTGCGGTCCAGCTTGCCGTTGGACGTCAGCGGCAGCGCGTCCAGCACGATCACCGCGGACGGGACCATGTACTCCGGCAGCCGTGCGGCAAGAAACTCCACCAGCCTCGCGCCATCGCCATCGCCATCGGCACCAGCACCGGGTACGGGTACGACGTAGGCGACCAGTCGCGTGTCTCCCGGCGCCTCCTCCCGTGCCACCACTGCCGTCTGCTCCACCTCCGGGTGGGTCAGCAGGGTCGCTTCCACCTCGCCGGGCTCGACGCGGAACCCGCGGATCTTCACCTGGTCGTCGGCGCGACCCGCGAAGACCAGCTGGCCGTCCGTGTTCCACCGGGCCCGGTCGCCGGTGCGGTACATCCGCCTGCCGGCTTCCCACGGGCAGGCCACAAACCGGTCGGCGGTCAGACCGGGTCGGTCCACATATCCGCGTGCCACACCGGCTCCGGCGACATACAGGTCACCCACCACACCCTCGGGTACCGGGTTGAGCCACCCGTCGAGCACCAGGGCGCGCACTCCGTCCAGCGGCCGGCCGATCGGCAGCACCGAGCCCACCGGCGCCGACACCGGTGTCTGGGTGGCACACAGCGTCACCTCCGTCGGCCCGTACAGATGCCTCACCCGTGTCCCCGGGCAGGCCCGCAGCACCTGGTCAACCGCCGTCGCCGGTACCACGTCACCGCCGGTGAGCACCTCCGTCGTCCCGGCGAAGCACTCCGGGTCCTCGCCCGCCAGCACCCGGAACAGGCCGGCCGTCACATGTACATGGGACGCCCCGCTCGCACGGATCAGCGCCCCGTCGACCCGATTCGCCGGAGCGACGATCACGCGAGCACCTGCCACCAGCGGCGCCCACACCTCGTACACCGAGACATCGAAGACATGCGGCGCGTGGAACAGCACCGACGACTCCGGCGACAGCCCCCAGCACCGGTCCGACACCAGCGCCGCCACATCGCCGTGGGTGACGGCCACACCCTTCGGACGCCCGGTCGAGCCGGAGGTGTACATGATGTACGCCAGTCCGTCCGCCCTCCGGTCGGTGGGCGGTTCGAGCTCCGCGGACGGCGCGACGTCCGCCACCTGGACGACGGGCAGCCCGCCGGTCCGGGAGGCGTAGGCAGGTGAGGTGAGCACGGAACCGGCGGCGCTGTCGGCGAGCATGAACGCGATCCGCTCCGCCGGATAGCCGGGGTCGATCGGTACGAACGCCGCCCCCGTCTTCCACACCGCGAGCAGGGCCACGATCAGGTCGACGCCGCGGTCGAGCAGTACGGCCACCGTCGATTCGGCGCCCGCACCCAGTGCCCTCAGCCGCCCCGCCACGCCGTTCGCACGCGCGTCCAGCTCGGCATAGGTCAACTCGGTGCCGTCGCCGCCGACCACCGCGACCCGCCGCGGTGCACGCGCCGCCCAGCCTTCGAACCGGTCCGCCACCAGGTCGGCCGCGGGCTCCACCGCGGTGGGGTTCCGCTCTCCCGTCACCCGCCGGAGCTCCGCGTCCGACAACACCTCGAGCCGCCGTACCGGCTCCCCCGGCGTGGCCACCACCTGTTCCAGCACTCGTGCCAACCGTTGTGCGACGCCCTCCACCGAGGGCGCGTCGAAGAGGTCGGCCGCGCCGCTCACCGACAGCCGCAGCCCGTTCGGCCGCTGCCGGTCGTCGCGGGTCTCCCTGGCCACCACCTCCAGGTCGAACTTGGACACGGCGGCCACCTCGCCCGCTCCGCCGCCGGGCCCGTCCGCCACCGGCAGGCGCGCCGAAGAGGCGGAGGCCGAAGAGGCGGAGGCCGAGGCCGTGTGGTCGAGGTGGTCGAGGTTCTGCAGGGTGAGCATCGCCTGGAAGAGCGGATGGCGGGCCAGTGACCGGGCCGGCGCCAGTTCCTCCACCAGCCGTTCGAACGGCACGTCCTGGTGGTCCAGCGCCTCCAGGCTGCGTTCGCGCACCCGCGCCAGCACATCCCGGAACGTCGGGTCACCGCTCACGTCCGCCCGCAGCACGAGCGTGTTCACGAAGAAACCCACGAGGTCGTCAAGCGCCTCGTCCGTGCGCCCCGCCACCGCCGAGCCGATCGGAATGTCCGCACCCGCTCCGAGCCGGGACAGCAACACGGCGAGTGCGGCCTGGAGCACCATGAACACCGTCACACCCTCGGCCCTGGCCAACTCCACCAGTCCGGCGTGTGTTTCGGCGTCCAGGTCGAGCCGGACGTTGTGGGCGCGGTGGCCTGCCACGGCCGGTCGCGGCCGGTCGAACGGCAGCTCCAGCTCCTCGGGGGCACCGGCCAACGCCGCGCGCCAGTAGGTCACCTGACGGGACAGCATGCTCTCGGGGTCGTCGGTGTCGCCGAGCAACTCCCGTTGCCACAGCGCGTAGTCCGCGTACTGCACCGGCAACGGCAGCCATTCCGGCGCGCGCCCCTCGCACCGTGCCGCGTAGGCCAGCGACAGGTCACGCGCCAGCGGTCCCATGGACCAGCCGTCGCTCGCGATGTGGTGCACCACCAGTACGAGCAGGCACTCGTCCGCGTCGGTCAGCAGCAGCGACGCCCGGATCGGCACCTCGGTCGCGAGGTCGAACGCGTACCGGGCCCGCGCCGCCACCATCGCCGACACCTCGTCCCCGTGCGCCCCGACGAGGTCCACGACCTCCAGGCCCCAGTCACCCGCCCCACCCGCCGCACCCGCCGCACCCGTCTGTGCCACCTCAGTCGGCGACAGGACGCGTTGGTACGGCTCGCCGTCGACGGCCGGGAACACCGTCCGCAGTACCTCGTGCCGTCCGATCACGTCACGCAGCGCCGCGTCCAGTGCCGCCCGGTCCACCGCGCCCGAAAGCCGCAGCACGCTCGGGGTGTTGTAGGTGCCCGCGCTGCCTTCGAGTTGGGCGAGGAACCACAGGCGCTGCTGTGCGAAGGACAGCGGCACCCGCTCGGGGCGCCGGCGGGGCGCGGCCAGGAGCGGCCGGGCGTCGTCTGCCGCCGACCGCTCCGCCAGATGCGTCGCGAGCCCGGCCGGTGTCGGCGCCTCGAACAGGGCGCGGATCCCGACCTCGGCGCCCAGCAGCACCCGGATACGGGAGGTGAGCCGGACGGCCAGCAGCGAGTGCCCGCCGAGGGCGAAGAAGTCGTCGTCGACACCGACCGACTCCACCCCGAGCACCTGCGCGAACGCCGCACACAGCAGTTCCTCGCGGATGTCGGCCGGAGCGCGGCCGAGGCCGTCGGCGACGTGTTCGGGGGCCGGCAACGCGGCCCGGTCCACCTTGCCGTTGACGGTCAGCGGCAGTGCGTCCAGCACTACGACCGCCGAGGGCACCATGTACTCGGGCAGCCGTTCCCGTACCAGCGTCCGCACGCCCTCGGCCAGGTTCCGCCGTACCGTGTCGGAGCCGTCGACCGGTACGACGTACGCGACGAGGCGCAGTTCTTCGGAGGAGTCGCCCCGGGCCACCACGGCGGCCTGGCGGACCTCGGGGTGTGCGGCGACAACCGCCCGCACCTCGCCGGGTTCGATCCGGAATCCGCGGATCTTCACCTGGTCGTCCGCCCGGCCGGCGAACACCAGTCGGCCGTCGGAGGTCCGGCGCACCCGGTCACCGGTGCGGTACATGCGCTCGCCGGAGCCGTTCAGCGGGTACGGACAGGCGCTGAACCGCTCGGCGGTCAGCGGGCCGTTCCCCGCGTACCCGCGGGCGAGTTGCACACCCGCGACGTACAACTCGCCTGTCGTGCCGGGCGGGACGGGCTGCAGCCACTCGTCGAGCACGAACAGCCGGGTGTTGGCGATCGGTGTGCCGATGTCGAGGGCCGCCCCCGCTGCCGCCCCCGCTGCCGCGTCTGCCACGGCCAACGGCTCGGACATGGTGGCGCAGACGGTGGTCTCGGTCGGCCCGTAGGCGTTGACCAGTTCGCGGTCGTGGGCCCAGCGCTCGGCGACCTGTGCGTCCAGCGCCGACCCGGCCGACACGACCGTACGCAGGGAGGTGTAGTCCGTCGTCCGCTCGATCGCCAGCACGGCGGGCGGCAGCGTCGCGTGGCTGACCCGCCACCGGGCGACAACGTCCACGAGCCCCGCACCGGGCGCCAGTTCGTCGGCCGGCGCGACGACGAGGGCCGCGCCCGCGGTCAGCGCCATCAGCAGCTCGGAGGTGGCCGCGTCGAAGCCGACGCTGGCGAACTGCAGTACGCGGCTGCCCTGTTGGACGCCGAGTCGGCGCGCCTGGGCCCGGGCGAGGTTCACGGCGCCCGCGTGGGTGAGGACGACTCCCTTGGGCCGCCCTGTGGAACCGGAGGTGTAGATCACGTACGCGGCCCGCTGCGGCAGGACGGCCCCGCCGCGTTCGGCGTCGGTCAGCGGTGTCGCGTCCCGGCCGGTGATCCCGCTCGCCACCTGCGGATCGTCCACCACAACACGGACCATCGCCTCCGCCGCCACCGCTCCGTCCAGCAGACCGGCACGGGCCCGGGAGGTCACGACATGCCGGGCGCCGCTGTCGGCGAGCATGAAGGCGAGCCGCTCGGCCGGCTGACTCGGATCGACCGGCAGATAGGCCGCTCCCGCCTTCAGCACACCCAGCAGGGTCGCGATCAGGTCGGCGCCCCGGTCCAGGACCACCGCCACCACGGACTCGGGACCCACACCATGGCCGAGCAGATGGCGCGCCAGCCGATTCGCCCGCGCGTCCAGCTCGGCGTACGACACGTCGACACCGTCACCGAGCAGCGCGGGCGCCTCCGGCGTACGGGCCGCCTGCGCCGCGAACAACTCGACCACGGAGAGCGGGAGGTGCGATGAGGTGTCGTCCTCCACCCCGCTCCACTCGGCCACCGCCTGGCGCCGCTCCGCGTCGGAGAGCACCTGTACGTCGTGCAGGCGCCGTTCGGGAGCCACGGCCACCTGGTCGAGTACCCACGCCCACCGCTCGGCGAGCGCGGCCACCGACTCGGCGTCGAAGAGGTCCGCGGCACCGCTGAGTGAGCCGCGCAGCCCGCCCGGGCTGCCGTCGGGCGCCAGCAGCTCGCGGGCGACGACGTCCAGGTCGAACTTGGACACGGCGGTCAGCGCGCCGCCCGCCCCGGAGATCCCGGCGACGACGGGGAGCCGGACGTCGGGAAGGTCGGCCGGGTGCTGTTCGTCGAGGTTCTGGAGGGTGAGCATGACCTGGAAGAGCGGGTGCCGGGCCATGGAGCGCGCAGGCGCCAGCTCCTCCACCAACCGCTCGAACGGCACGTCCTGATGCGCCAGCGCCTCAAGGCTCCGCTCACGCACCCGCGCCAGCACGTCCCGGAACGTCGGGTCACCGGAGAGGTCGGTGCGGATGACCAGGGTGTTCACGAAGAACCCGACGAGATCGTCAAGCCCCTCGTCCGTACGCCCGGCCACCGCAGACCCGATCGGAATGTCGGTACCGGCACCGAGCCGGGACAGCAGCACCGCGAGCGCGGCCTGCAACACCATGAACACGGTCACGCCCTCGGCCCGCGCCACCTCCACCAGCCGCGCGTGCACATCGGCCGACACCGCGAACTCACTGGCGTACCCACGATGCGAGACCACAGCAGGCCGCGACCGGTCGACGGGAAGCTCAAGCTCCTCCGGCACACCAGCCAAAGCGGCACGCCAGTAGGTGACCTGCCGGCTGATCAGGCTCTCCGAGTCACGCTCCTCCCCCAACAACTCCCGCTGCCACAAGGCGTAGTCCGCGTACTGCGCGGTCAACTCCGCCCACTCGGGCTCCCGCCCCGCACAGCGAGCCGCGTAGGCCAGCGACAGGTCACGCGCCAACGGGCCCTTCGACCAGCCGTCACTGGCGATGTGATGCGCCACGAGCACCAACACGCACTCACGGCCGGCACCCAGTTCCAACAGCCACCCACGGAAGGGAAGTTCGACGCCCAGATCGAATGGACGCCGTACCCGCTCCTCGATCTCCGCCGTCAGCCCGTCGTCCGGAACACCGCCGAGGTCCACGACCTCCAACTCCCAGGCGGACGCCAGCTCCTCGACGGGAACGATGCGCTGGTACGGCTCACCGTCCACCGCCGGGAACGTCGTGCGCAGCACCTCGTGCCGCCCGACGACGTCCCGCAGAGCCGCCGCCAGCCCGGCGCGGTTTGTGTCACCGGCCAGCCGCAGCACCATCGGGACGTGGTACGTCGGGCTCGGCCCCTCCAACTGCGCCAGGAACCAGAGCCTGCGCTGGGCGAACGACAGCGGAACCAGCTCCGGCCGCTCAACGGCCGCCCTCAGCGCGGGCCTGGCGGGACCACTCTCCTGTGCCGCGAGATGTGCCTCGAGCCCGGCGGGGGTCGGGGTCTGGAACAGCACCCGGATCTCGACCTCCGCCCCCAGGAGGGCACGTATACGGGAGATCAGCCGGACAGCGAGCAGGGAATGCCCGCCAAGGGCGAAGAAGTCGTCCTCGACCCCCACCGACTCCAGCCCCAGCACCTGCGCGAACGCGGCACACAACGCCTCTTCGCGGGCGTTGGCCGGTGGCCGGCTGCGGCCCACACCGGTGACGTACTCCGGAGCGGGCAGCGCCTTGCGGTCCAGCTTGCCGTTGGACGTCAAGGGCAGCCCGTCCAGGAGAACGACCGCGCTCGGCACCATGTACTCAGGAAGCCGCCCCGCAGCGAACTCCCTCAACCGCTCACCATCGACCTCGCCCTCCGCGTCCACCGGGACGACATAGGCGACCAAGCGCACATCCTCGCCGGCATCCGAACGGGCAACGACAACCGCCTGCGCGACCTCCGGATGAACGGCAAGAACGGCCTCGACCTCACCCGGCTCAACACGGAAGCCACGGATCTTGACCTGGTCGTCCGCCCGGCCCGCGAAGACCAGCCGACCGTCGGGAGCCCAGCGGGCACGGTCCCCGGTGCGATACATCCGCTCACCGGCCCCGAACGGACACGCCACAAAGCGCTCGGCGGACAACGACGCATTGCCCACATACCCGCGCGCCACCTGCGCGCCGGACACATACAGCTCGCCGGTCACACCCACCGGCACCGGCGCCAGCCACTCGTCGAGGACGAACACCCGCGTGTTGGCGACAGGGGTACCGACCGGCACCACACCACCAGCGACGATCTCCTCGTCCAGGACGGTGGTCAGGACACCGATCGTGGTCTCGGTCGGCCCGTAGTGGTTGAACACCACACACCCACCGGCACCGGCACCGACATCCACGAGCTCCCGCACCCACTCCGGCGAAGCAGCCTCACCACCCAACACCAACGACTTCCGCGGCAACACCGACCCGACACCGGCCTCAACCGACAACGCAGCCAGATGCGACGGCACTGCCTTCACATGATCGATCCGATGCTCCGCGAGATAACCGGCGACGGCTCGCGGATCCACGACAACATCAGCATCAAGGATGTGCAGCTCACCGCCGGTGGTCAGGCTGGTGAACACCACCGTGTTACCGAGATCGGTCACCTGAGCCTGCAACAGGCCGTAGCGCTCCCCCGGCGCCCCCCAGCCCAGCCGGCCCGGCACCGACCCCACATAGTTCGCCAGCCCGCCGTGCGTGACCACCACGCCCTTCGGGCGGCCCGTCGAACCCGACGTATAGATCACGTACGCAGCCTGCTCCGGCAGGATCGACACCCCCACCGGCGCAGTCGGTTCCAAAGCATCGAGCTGCTTCACCGTCCAGGGGTCGTCGAGCGCCACCACCCGCACCCGACCAGCAGGCAGGTCTCCGACCACGTCCTCCGAGCCCAGCAGCAGCGACGCACGGCTGTCGGCCAGCATGAACGCGATCCGCTCCACCGGCAGACCCACATCCACCGGCACATACGCCGCCCCCGCCTTCCACACCCCCAACACCCCAACCACCATCTCCACACCACGATCCAGAGCCAACGCCACCACCGACTCCGCACCCACACCCTGCGCAACAAGAAAACGAGCCAGCCGGTTCACCCGCGCATCCAACTCCGCGTACGACACCCCGACTTCCCCATGCACCACCGCCACCGCACCCGGCGACCGCCCCACCCACTCCTCAAACCAACCCAACACCGAACCACCCGACACCACACCACCCGTGTCGTTCCACTCCTCCACCACCGTCCGACGCTCCGCATCGGACAACAACCCCACCGCATGCACAGCACCATCCGGAGCCATCGCCACCTGCTCCAGCAGCCGCAGCCAACGGGTGTTGATCGCCGCAAGTGACGCCGGTTCGAAGAGGTCGGCAGCGACGGTCATCGCGCCGCGCAGCCCCGCGGGGCGCCCCTGTTCGTCGTGGGTCTCCGCGACCATCACGTCCAGATCGAACTTCGCCCACCGCCGGGTCGCCGACACAGGTTCGACGTGGACACCATCCATGTCGAGGACGGCCTCGACGGTGTTCTGCTTGGTCAACACCACCTGGAAGAGCGGGTGTCGGGCCATAGAGCGCGACGGAGCCAGTTCCTCCACCAGCCGCTCGAACGGCACATCCTGATGGGCCAGCGCTTCGAGACTGCGCTCCCGCACCCGCGCCAGCACTTCCCTGAACGTGGGCTCGCCACTGAGATCGGTACGGATGACAAGGGTGTTCAGGAAGCAGCCGACGAGGTCGTCGAGGCCTTCGTCCGTACGGCCCGCCACCGCCGAACCGATCGGAATGTCCTCCCCGGCTCCCAGCCGCGACAGCAGTACCGCCAACGCCGCCTGCAACACCATGAACACCGTCACGCCCTCAGCCTTCGCCAGCTCGGCAAGCCTGCCGTGGACTTCGGCCGGCACACGAAGCGGCAGGCTGTGCGCGCGGTGCGTGGCGGTTACCGGACGCGGATGGTCGAAAGGCAGCTCCAGTTCCGCCGGAATGTCGCGCAGGGCCTCACGCCAGTACGCCATCTGACGGGACACGACGCTGTCCGGATCGCCCTCGTCACCCAGCAACTCCCTTTGCCACACGGTGTAGTCGGCGTACTGCACCGGCAACGGCGCCCACTCCGGCGGTCGACCGTCGCACCGGGCGGCATAGGCGAGTGACAGGTCGTGCGCCAGCGGGCTCATCGACCAGCCGTCGGTGGCTATGTGGTGCAGCAGGAGCACGAGTACGTACTCGTCCGCGCTGGTCTGGAAGAGAGTGGCTCGGACAGGAATGTCCTGCGCGAAGTCGAGAACGTGCCGGGCACGCTCGGCGACCGCACTCACGACGTCGTCCTGCGACGCGGAGGTGAGGTCGACGTACTCCAACTGCCAGTGCAGTTCCTCGGGCGCCACTATCCGCTGGTAAGGCTCACCGTCGGCGGCCGGGAACATCGTGCGCAGCGCCTCGTGCCGGCCGATGACGTCCCGCAACGCCGTGTCGAGCGCCTCGGCCTTCAACTCGCCGGTCAGCCGCAGGACTACGGGCAAGTTGTACGAGGGGTTGGGGCCTTCGAGTTGGGCCAGGAACCACAGCCTGCGCTGGGCGAACGACAGCGGAACCAGCTCCGGCCGCTCAACGGCCGCCCTCAGCGCGGGCCTGGCGGGACCACTCTCCTGTGCCGCGAGATGTGCCTCGAGCCCGGCGGGGGTCGGAGTCTGGAACAACACCCGGATCTCCACCTCGACGCCCAGGAGGGCACGGATACGGGAGATCAGCCGCACGGCGAGCAGGGAGTGCCCGCCCAGAGCGAAGAAGTCGTCCTCGACCCCCACCGACTCCAACCCCAGCACCTGCGCGAACGCAGCACACAACGCCTCTTCGCGGGCGTTGGCCGGTGGCCGGCTGCGGCCCACACCGGTGACGTACTCCGGAGCGGGCAACGCTTTACGGTCCAGCTTGCCGTTAGACGTCAAGGGCAGCGCGTCCAGGAGAACGACCGCACTCGGCACCATGTACTCAGGCAACCGCCCACCGACAAAGGCCTTCACACCCGCCTCGTCAGGAACAGCCTCCACATCCACCGGAACGACATAGGCGACCAGGCGCACATCCTCGCCGGCATCCGAACGGGGGACAACGACCGCCTGCGCGACCTCCGGATGAACGGCGAGAACGGCCTCGACCTCACCCGGCTCAACACGGAAGCCACGGATCTTGACCTGATCATCGACCCGTCCGGCAAACACCAGCCGGCCCTCCGTGGTCCAACGGGCTCGGTCCCCGGTGCGGTACATCCGCTCGCCGGCCCGGAACGGACACGCCACGAAACGCTCGGCGGACAGCGGCGCACTACCCACATACCCGCGCGCCACCTGGGCACCGGCGACATACAGCTCACCCGTCACACCCGGAGCCACCGGCCGCAACCACTGATCCAGCACAAACACCCGCGTGTTGGCGACAGGGGTACCGACCGGCACCACACCACCAGCGACCGTCCCCTCGTCCAGGACGGTGGTCAGGACACCGATCGTGGTCTCGGTCGGCCCGTAGTGGTTGAACACCGTGCACCCACCGGCACCGGCGTCCACGAGCTCCCGCACCCACTCCGGCGAAGCCGCCTCACCACCCAGCACCAACGACTTCCGCGGCAACACCGACCCGACACCGGCCTCAACCGACAACGCAGCCAGATGCGACGGCACTGCCTTCACATGATCGATCCGATGCTCCGCGAGATAACCGGCGACGGCTCGCGGATCCACGACAACATCAGCATCAAGGATGTGCAGCTCACCGCCGGTGGTCAGGCTGGTGAACACCACCGTGTTCCCGAGATCCGTCACCTGAGCCTGCAACAACCCGTACCGCTCCCCCGGCACCCCCCAACCCAGCCGGCCCGGCACCGACCCCACATAATTCGCCAGCCCGCCGTGCGTGACCACCACGCCCTTCGGACGGCCCGTCGAACCCGACGTATACATCACATACGCAGCCTGCTCCGGCAGGATCGACACCCCCACCGGCGCAGTCGGTTCCAAAGCATCGAGCTGCTTCACCGTCCAGGGGTCGTCGAGCGCCACCACCCGCACCCGACCAGCAGGCAGATCCCCGACCACGTCCTCCGAACCCAGCAGCAGCGACGCACGGCTGTCGGCCAGCATGAACGCGATCCGCTCCACCGGCAGACCCACATCCACCGGCACATACGCCGCCCCCGCCTTCCACACCCCCAACACCCCAACCACCATCTCCACACCACGATCCAGAGCCAGCGCCACCACCGACTCCGCACCCACACCCTGCGCAACAAGGAACTGGGCCAGTCGGTTCGCCCGCGCATCCAACTCCGCGTACGACACCCCGACTTCCCCATGCACCACCGCCACCGCACCCGGCGACCGCCCCACCCACTCCTCAAACCACCCCAACACCGAACCACCCGACACCACACCACCCGTGTCGTTCCACTCCTCCACCACCGTCCGACGCTCCGCGCCCGTCAGCAGTTGCGCGTCCCGAAGGCGTCGATCCGGTGCCGCGACGAGTTGGTGCAGTGTGCGTGCCCATCGATCCGCGATGTACGCGACCGTGGCGGGGTCGAAAAGGTCCGCCGCCGCGGTCACCGCGCCCCGCAGGCCGGCCGGGCGTCCTCGCGCGTCGCGGGTCTCCGCGACCATCACGTCCAGGTCGAACTTGGCCGCAGGACGGTCCACCGGCAGTAACTCGACCTCAAGACCGTCGAGTTGGAGAGTTGCCTCACCCATGGCGTGCGTGGTGAGCACGACCTGGAAGAGCGGGTGTCGGGCCATGGAGCGCGACGGAGCCAACTCCTCCACCAACCGCTCGAACGGCACATCCTGATGCGCCAACGCCTCCAGACTGCGCCCACGCACCCGCGCCAGCACATCCCGGAACGACGGATCACCGCCCACATCCGTCCGCACCACCAACGTATTCACAAAGCAACCCACAAGATCGTCCAGACCCTCGTCCGTACGACCCGCCACCGCCGAACCGATCGGAATATCCGTACCAGCACCCAACCGCGACAACAGCACCGCCAACGCCGCCTGCAACACCATGAACACCGTCACACCCTCAGCCCTCGCCAACTCCAGCACCCGGGCGTGCACGTCCGCGGGCACGGCGAAGTCGTGCGAGTGCCCGCGGTGCGAGGCCACTGGGGGGCGTGGCCGGTCGGCGGGCAGGGCGAGCTCGTCGGGGATGCCGGTCAGGGCTTCGCGCCAGTAGTCGACCTGCCGGGAGACCAGGCTCTCCGGATCGTCCTCGTCGCCGAGCACCTGCCGCTGCCACAGCGCGTAGTCCGCGTACTGCACCGGCAACGGCGCCCACTCCGGCGCCCGACCGCCGCGCCGGGCGGCATAGGCGGTCGAGATGTCCCGGGCGAGCGGTCCGAGCGACCAGCCGTCACTGGCAATGTGGTGCAGCACGAGCACCAGGACGTGCTCGTCCGGTGCCGTGCGCAGCAACCACGCCTGGATCGGCACGTCAGTGGACAGGTCGAACGCGTACCGCGTCCGCTCGTCGATCGCCGCGGTCAACTCCTCGGCCGTGGCAGCGGTCAGATCGACCGTCCGCAACTGCCAGTCGAGCGAGTCGGGCTGAAGTATGTGCTGGTACGGCTCGCCGTCCGTCTCGGGGAACGTGGTGCGCAACGACTCGTGCCGGCCGATGACATCCCGCAACGCGGCTGCGAGCGTGTCCGGTGCCAGTTCGCCGGTGACACGGGCCACGGCTGCGCTGTTGTACATCGGGTTCGGGCCCTCTAGCCGGCCGAGGAACCAGAGCCGACGCTGCGCGAACGACAACGGAATCATCGGTCTTCCTCCATACGCATCGGCCGCAGTGCCGGCCTTTCAGGCCGAGTCGGCTGTTGGTCGAGTTCGTCGGCGAGTCCGGCGGGGGTCGGGGTCTGGAACAGCACCCTGATCTCGACCTCCACGCCGAGGAGAGCGCGGATACGGGAGATCAGCCGGACGGCGAGCAGGGAGTGCCCGCCCAGGGCGAAGAAGTCGTCCTCGACCCCGACCGACTCCAACCCCAGCACCTGTGCGAACGCGGCGCACAACGCCTCTTCGCGGGCGTTGGCCGGTGGCCGGCTGCGGCCTGCACCGGTGACGTACTCCGGGGCAGGCAGCGCCTTGCGGTCCAGCTTGCCGTTCGAGGTCAGGGGCAGCGCGTCCAGAAACACGACCGCGCTCGGCACCATGTACTCAGGCAGCCGCCCGCCGACAAAGGCCTTCACGCGCGCCTCGTCAGGAGCGTCCGCCGCGTCCGCAGGGACCACGTAGGCCACCAGACGTACATCCCCGGCGGCATCATCGCGAGCCACTACCGCCGCCTGGGCGACCTCGGGATGAGCAGCGAGGACGGCTTCGACCTCACCCGGCTCGATCCGGAAGCCACGGATCTTCACCTGATCGTCCACCCGCCCGGCGAAGACCAGCCGACCGTCGGGAGTCCAGCGCACCCGGTCCCCGGTGCGGTACATGCGCTCGCCCGACCCGTTCAGAGGGTGGGGGCAGGCGATGAACCGCTCGGCGGTCAGTCGCCCGTTGCCCATGTATCCGCGCGCCAACTGGGCGCCGGACACGTAGAGTTCGCCGGTCACTCCGGCCGGCACCGGCGTCAGCCACTCGTCGAGGACGAACACCCGCGTGTTGGCGACAGGGGTACCGACCGGCACCACCCCACCGGCGACCGTCTCCTCGTCCAGGGCCATGGTCAGGACACCGATCGTGGTCTCGGTCGGCCCGTAGTGATTGAACACCGCACACCCACCGGCACCGGCACCGGCACCGGCACCGGCACCGACATCCACGAGCTCCCGCACCCACTCCGGCGAAGCCGCCTCACCACCCAACACCAACGACTTCCGCGGCAACACCGCCTCCACACCCACCACCGACGACAACGCGGCCAGATGCGACGGCACAACCTTCAGATGATCAATCCCCTGACCACGCACATACGCGGCCACCACTCCCGGGTCCACCACCGACTCCGCATCGAGAATGTGCAGCTCACCGCCAGTGGCCAGGCTGGTGAACACCACCGTGTTGCCGAGATCGGTCACCTGAGCCTGCAACAGGCCGTAGCGCTCCCCGGGCGCCCCCCAGCCCAACCGGTCCGGCACCGACCCCACATAATTCGCCAGCCCACCGTGCGTGACGGCCACGCCCTTCGGCCGGCCCGTCGAACCCGACGTATAGATCACATACGCCAGACCGTCAGCGGCAACCCCACCCACGGGCGGACTCGGATCGGCAGCCTCAAGCTGCCGCATCGTCGACGGATCGTCGAGCGCCACCACCCGCACCCGACCAGCAGGCAGATCCCCGACCACGTCCCCCGAACCCAACAACAACACCGCACGACTGTCCGCCAGCATGAACGCAATACGCTCCACCGGCAGACCCACATCCACCGGCACATACGCCGCCCCCGCCTTCCACACCCCCAACACCCCAACCACCATCTCCACACCACGATCCAGAGCCAACGCCACCACCGACTCCCGACCAACCCCCAGACCCCTCAAATACCGAGCCAGTCGGTTCGCCCGCGCATCCAACTCCGCGTACGACACCCCGACTTCCCCATGCACCACCGCCACCGCACCCGGCGACCGCCCCACCCACTCCTCAAACCACCCCAACACCGAACCACCCGACACCACACCACCCGTGTCGTTCCACTCCTCCACCACCCGCCGCAACTCCACATCGGACAACAACCCCACCGCATGCACAGCACCATCCGGAGCCACCGCCACCTGCTCCAGCAGCCGCACCCAACGAGCGGCGATCGACTCCACCGACGTGGGCTCGAACAGATCCGCGGCTACCGTCACGGAGCCTCGTAGCCCGGCTGGGCGCCCCAGCTCGTCATGGGTCTCGCCGACCATGACGTCCAGGTCGAACTTGGCTGCCGGGCGGTCGATGGGGAGGAGTTCGACGTCCAGGCCTTCGAGTTCGAGCATCGACTCGCCCATGGCGTCGGTGGTGAGGACGACCTGGAAGAGGGGATGCCGGGCCATCGACCGCGACGGAGCCAACTCCTCCACCAACCGCTCGAACGGCACATCCTGATGCGCCAACGCCTCCAGACTGCGCCCACGCACCCGCGCCAGCACATCCCGGAACGACGGATCACCGCCCACATCCGTCCGCACCACCAACGTATTCACAAAGCAACCCACAAGATCGTCCAGACCCTCGTCCGTACGACCCGCCACCGCCGAACCGATCGGAATGTCCGTACCGGCACCCAACCGCGACAACAGCACCGCCAACGCCGCCTGCAACACCATGAACACCGTCACACCCTCAGCCCTCGCCAACTCCACCAGGCCGGCATGCACGTCGGCCGGTACCCGCAGCGGCACGCTGTGCGCGCGGTGGCTCGCCGTGACGGGGCGCAGTCGGTCGAAGGGCAGGTCCAGTTCCTCGGGAGCGCCCGCCAACGCATCGCGCCAGTAGTCGACCTGCCGGGAGATCAGGCTCTCCTCGTCGCCGTCGTCCCCAAGCAGCTCCCTCTGCCACAGCGCGTAGTCCGCGTACTGCACCGGCAAGGGCGCCCAGTCCGGCCGTTGCCCACGTCGGCGGGCCGCGTACGCCAGCGACAGGTCGCCGGCGAGGGGGGTCATGGACCAGCCGTCACTGGCGATGTGGTGGACGACCAGCACCAGCTGGTGCTCACGGTCGTCGACCTTGATCAGCGTGGCCCGAATCGGCACCTCGGTGGCCAGCGCGAACGCATAGCGCGCACGCGCGGCGATCACGGCATCCCGTTCCGCCGCCGTACCGGCGGTCAGGTCGAGACATTCCATCTGCCAGACCAACTCGGCGACCTGAGTGACCTGTTGGTACGGCTCTCCGTCAACGGTGGGGAAGATCGTACGCAGTGATTCGTGCCGGCCGATCACATCACGCAGCGCCGTGCCCAGCGCATCGGCGTCGAGGTCGCCGGTGAGGCGGAGCACGTTGGGTGCGTTGTACGTGGCACTGTCGCCCTCAAGCTCGGCGAGGAACCAGAGTCGCCGTTGCGCGTACGACAACGGCACCCGCTCGGGCCGCACACCCACCATCAGCCGAGGCCGTGCGGAACCACCGGCCTGCTCCGCCAGGTACGCGGCGAGCCCGGCGGGGGTCGGGGTCTGGAACAACACCCGGATCTCCACCTCCACGCCCAGGAGGGCACGGATACGGGAGATCAGCCGAACGGCAAGCAGGGAATGCCCGCCCAGAGCGAAGAAGTCGTCCTCGACCCCCACCGACTCCAGCCCCAACACCTGCGCGAACGCAGCACACAACGCCTCTTCACGAGCATCCGCCGCCGGACGACTCCGGCCCACACCGGTGACGTACTCCGGGGCAGGCAACGCCTTACGGTCCAACTTGCCGTTGGACGTCAGGGGCAACGCGTCCAGGAATACGACCGCGCTCGGCACCATGTACTCAGGCAACCGCCCACCGACAAAGGCCTTCACACGCGCCTCCTCAGGAACATCCTCCGCGTCCACCGGGACGACATAGGCGACCAGGCGCGCATCCTCGCCGGCATCCGAACGGGGGACGACAACGGCCTGCGCGACCTCCGGATGCGCGGCGAGAACGGCCTCGATCTCGCCGGGTTCGATCCGGAAGCCACGGATCTTGACCTGGTCGTCCGCCCGGCCCGCGAAGACCAGCCGACCGTCGGGAGCCCAGCGGGCACGGTCCCCGGTGCGATACATCCGCTCACCGGCCCCGAACGGACACGCCACAAAGCGCTCGGCGGACAGCGGCGCATTACCCACATACCCGCGCGCCACCTGCGCGCCGGACACATACAGCTCGCCGGTCACACCCACCGGCACCGGCGCCAGCCACTCGTCGAGGACGAACACCCGCGTGTTGGCGACAGGGGTACCGACCGGCACCACACCACCAGCGACGATCTCCTCGTCCAGGACGGTGGTCAGGACACCGATCGTGGTCTCGGTCGGCCCGTAGTGGTTGAACACCACACACCCACCGGCACCGGCACCGACGTCCACGAGCTCCCGCACCCACTCCGGCGAAGCAGCCTCACCACCCAACACCAACGACTTCCGCGGCAACACCGCCTCCGCACCCACCACCGACGACAACGCGGCCAGATGCGACGGCACCGCCTTCACATGATCGATCCGGTGATCACGCACGTACGCAGCCACAGCCCCCGGGTCCACCACCGACTCCGCGTCCAGAATGTGCAACTCGCCGCCAGTCGCCAGACTGATGAACACCACCGTGTTCCCCAGGTCCGTCACCTGCGCCTGCAACAACCCGTACCGCTCCCCCGGCACCCCCCAACCCAGCCGGCCCGGCACCGACCCCACATAGTTCGCCAGGCCACCATGCGTGACCACCACGCCCTTCGGACGACCCGTCGAACCCGACGTATACATCACATACGCAGCCTGCTCCGGCAGCACCGACACCCCCACCGGCGCCGACGGCTCCAACGCACCGAGCTGCTTCACCGTCCACGGATCATCAAGCGCCACCACCCGCACCCGACCAGCAGGCAGATCCCCAACCACATCCTCCGAGCCCAACAACAACACCGCGCGACTGTCCGCCAGCATGAACGCGATCCGCTCCACCGGCAGACCCACATCCACCGGCACATACGCCGCCCCCGCCTTCCACACCCCCAACACCGCCGCGATCATCTCCACACCACGATCCAGAGCCAACGCCACCACCGACTCCGCACCCACACCCTGCGCAACAAGAAAACGAGCCAGCCGATTCGCCCGCGCATCCAACTCCTCGTACGACACCCCCACACCACCCGCAACCACCGCCACCCCACCCGGCGACCGCCCCACCCACTCCTCAAACCACCCCAACACCGAACCACCCGACACCACACCACCCGTGTCGTTCCACTCCTCCACCACCGTCCGACGCTCCGCCGCCGACGCCACAGCGACCTCGTGCAGTCGCCGGTCCGGGGTCGTGGCGAGTTGGTTCACCACTCGTTCCCAGCGCACCGCGATCGCCTCCGCCGTGGCGGGGTCGAAGAGGTCGGCAGCGGCGGTCATCGAGCCCTGCAGTCCCGCGGGCCGGCCGTGGGCGTCGTGTGTCTCGCGGATCATGACGTCGAGGTCGAACTTGGCCACGGGCCGGTCGACCGAGAGGAGTTCGACGGCCACGCCGGGGATGTCGAGGGTGGCGTCGACGGTGTTCTCCATGGTGAGGACGATCTGGAAGAGGGGATGCCGGGCCATGGAACGCGCAGGCGCCAGCTCCTCCACCAACCGCT
This sequence comes from Streptomyces sp. NPDC048278, assembly GCF_040652195.1. Classification (NCBI taxonomy): domain Bacteria; kingdom Bacillati; phylum Actinomycetota; class Actinomycetes; order Kitasatosporales; family Streptomycetaceae; genus Streptomyces; species Streptomyces sp. NPDC048278. Next base: position 54,750 of record NZ_JBEZLP010000048.1, on the reverse strand, counting down.
CGAACGGCACATCCTGATGCGCCAACGCCTCCAGACTGCGTCCACGCACCCGCGCCAGCACATCCCGGAACGACGGATCACCGCCCACATCCGTCCGCACCACCAACGTATTCACAAAGCAACCCACAAGATCGTCCAGACCCTCGTCCGTACGACCCGCCACCGCCGAACCGATCGGAATGTCCGTACCGGCACCCAACCGCGACAACAGCACCGCCAACGCCGCCTGCAACACCATGAACACCGTCACACCCTCAGCCCTCGCCAGCTCCACCAGCGACCGGTGTGTCTCGGCGGGAATGCTCAGCGGCATGCTGTGGCCGCGGTGGGTGGCGGTGGTGGGGCGTGGGTGGTCGAAGGGCAGGGCCAGTTCTTCGGGGGCGCCGTCCAAAGCGTCGCGCCAGTAGTCGATCTGGCGGGACATCAGGCTCTCGGGGTCGCTCTCGTCGCCGAGCAACTCCCGCTGCCACAGCGCGTAGTCGGCGTACTGGACCCGCAGTGGCGTCCACTCCGGCGACCGGTGGGCTCGCCGTGCCGCGTAGGCCGTCGACAGGTCGGCGGCCAGTGGGCTCATGGACCAGCCGTCGCTGGCGATGTGGTGGGCGACCAGCATGAGGCCGTACTGGTCGGCGCCGGTGTGCAGCAGCCACGCCTTGAAGGGCACTTCGTGCTCCAGGTCGAAGGCGTGCCGGGCGCGCTGGCGTACCGCCTGGGCCACGTCGTCCGCGGAGGCGCCGACGAGGTCCACCGGCTGGAGCGTCCAGTCGAGTTCCTCCAGCGGGACGACGTGCTGGTACGGCTCGCCGTCCGTGGCCGGGAAGACCGTACGCAGCGATTCGTGCCGGCCTACGACGTCCCGCAGCGCGGCACCCAGCGCGTCGGTGTCGACCGGACCGGTCAGTTGGAGTACGCAGGGTGCGTTGTAGGTGGAGCTGCGCCCCTCGAGTTGGCCGAGGAACCACAGTCGGCGTTGTCCGAACGACAGCGGGATCCGGGCCGGGCGCTCCGGGCGCTCCGCGCCGCTCGTGAGCGCGGGGCGGCGGGCGGCACCGTCCTGCCGGCCCGCGAGGTGGGCGGCGATGCCGGCCGGGGTGGGGGCGTCGAACAGCACCCGGATCTCGACCTCGGCGCCGAGCAGGACGCGGATGCGGGACATGAGCCGGACGGCGAGCAGGGAGTGCCCGCCGAGGGCGAAGAAGTCGTCCTCGGCACCGACCGACTCCAGCCCCAGCACCTGCGCGAACGCGGCGCACAGGATCTCCTCGTGGGCGTTCGAGGGGCCGCGGTCGCCCGCGCCGGTCCCGGTGGTCCGGTCGGGTGCGGGCAGGGCCTTGCGGTCGAGTTTGCCGTTGACGGTGAGCGGCAGGCTGTCGAGCAGCACCAGTGCTGCGGGCACCATGTAGCCGGGGAGGCGCTGTTTGAGGTGCGTGCGCAGGTCGTCGACGAGCTGGTCCGGGGCGTGGCGGCGGGGCCGGTCCGAGGTCTGCGGCGGTGTCGTCCGGCCCGCGGCGACCGCGCCCGGGCGGACGGCGTAGACCATGTGCAGTCCGGTGCCGGCGACGTCCTCGGCGGTGTCGTGGCGGACGTCGAAGCCGCGGTCGCGGAGCATGCCGACGACGTCGGCGAGCCGTCCGTCGACCTCGTGCACCTCGGCCACGATCTGGCGGACGAGCGGCCAGTGCTCCTCCTCGATGCCGCGCAGGACCTCCAGCTCGCTCTTCTCCGCGTCGATCTTCAGGAGATCGATCGCCGGGATCCCCTGTTCGCGGATGAGGTCGGACAGGGTGCGCAGTTGCACCTCGACCTGTTCGCCGCGCAGGCGCTGCGCGAGCATCTCGCGCATGAGCGAGTCGTCGGCGTCCCTCATCTCGGCCGCGTGTTCGTTGCGCAGGAAGCGTTGCAGGGTCTCGCGTTCGGCGGCCTCGTCCGCGAAGCGGCCGGAGAGGATCGACATCTGGGGGTAGTACGTGAAGGTGGCCGTCTCCGCGTGCTCGCCGACACCGCAGTTGGTGACGACGGCATCGACGTCGTTGAGTTCGGCGTTGATCCGGTACAGCGCGGCGAGTTCGGGGATGGGTTCGAAGGCGTGGATGCGGCTGGATGGGGCGACCTCGTTGACGTACATCGAGAACATGCCGACGTGGCCGCCGACGTCGATGACGCAGGCGTTCTCCGGGAGTCGGACGCCGAACTTGAGGTACTCGTTCTGTTCGAAGATCTCCCGGTAGAGGAATTCGATGTTGGTGCGGTTGTGGCCGAGTACGGTCAGGCCGTTGGGCAGTTCGTGGCGTTCCGCGGCGTCCAGGGCTCCCTCGTCGCGCAGGCGCAGCCAGGTCGCGATCCGGTCGGCGTTCTCCTGGTCGGGCGTGACGTAGCCGACGAGCCGGGGGCCGCCGGGCTGGTCGCCGCGTGGGACCACGGCCGCCTGCGCGACGCCCGGGTGTGCGACCAGTGCCGCCTCGATCTCGCCCGGCTCGATGCGGAAGCCGCGGATCTTCACCTGTTCGTCGGCGCGGCCGAGGTACTCCAGGGAGCCGTCCGCGGTCCAGCGGGCCAGGTCGCCCGTGCGGTACATCCGCTCCCCGGCGCCGAAGGGGCAGGCCACGAAGCGCTGTGCGGACAGGTCCGCGCGCCGCAGGTATCCGCGCGCCAACTGGTCGCCTGCGACGTACAGTTCGCCGACGGCGCCGACGGGGACGGGCCGCAGCCCCGCGTCCAGCACATAGGTCCGCAGGCCCGGAAGGCCGCGGCCGACGGGGCTGCCACCGCCGCCCGCGGCGGACCCGGCGTCCGGCGCGGCGGAGCCCGCGTCCAGCGCGAGATGGGTGACGTGCACGGTGGTCTCGGTGATTCCGTACATGTTCACCAGTGCCGGCCCGTCGTCGGCCGGCCGGCGTGCGTACCACTCCGCCAGGCGGCTCGGTTCCAGCGCCTCGCCACCGAACACGACGTAGCGCAGGGCGAGTCGGGCTCCGATGTCCGGCCGTTCCGCCTCGGCGGCCGTCAACTGGTAGAAGGCGGACGGCGTCTGGCTCAGTACGGTCACCCGTTCGCGGGCCAGCAGTTCCAGGAACTCGCCCGGTGAGCGGGACACGGAGAAGCCGACCACTACCAGTCGGCCGCCGCGCAGCAACGCGCCCCACATCTCCCACACCGAGAAGTCGAAGGCGAACGAGTGGAAGCAGCTCCACACGTCGTCGGGTCCGATGTCGTACACCTGGTCGGCGGCGGCGAAGAGCTGCACCACATTGCGGTGCGTGACCACGACGCCCTTGGGCCGGCCTGTCGAGCCCGAGGTGTAGATCACGTATGCCGGATGGTCCGGGGACACCCGCACCGAGCCGTCCTGCAACGGGGACGGGGTACCGGGCAGCCCGGCCAGGTAGGCGGCGGTCGCCGGATCGTCGACGAACAGCAGCGGAACATCGCAGACCGGGCCGGACAGCACGTTCTCCACCGACCGGGACGCCACCACGCAGTCGGCTCCGCTGTCCACGAGCATGAACGCGAGTCGCTCCGGCGGCTGTTGCGGATCGACCGGCAGATACGCGGCCCCGGCCTTCACGATGCCCAGCAGCGCCGTGACCACGTCCACGCCGCGGTCCATCACCACGGCGACCACGCATTCCGGCCCCACGCCCTGGCCGGCGAGGTGGCGGGCCAGCCGGTTGGCGCGGGCGTCCAGCTCGGCGTACGAAACCTCGGTGCCGTCGGCGACGACGGCCACCGCGTCCGGGGTCCGGCGGGCCTGCGCCTCGAACAGCTCCGCGAGCGAGGTGTCCCGCGCCGCCACGGGCGGGGCGTTCCACTCGTCGACCAGCTGCCGTCGCTGCCCGGCGTCGAGGACGTCGATCGTGTCGAGGCTGACCTCCGGGCCGCCTTCGAGGGCTGTCTCCAGGGCGGTGGAGAGACGGTCCATGGCCATGTGGACCAGGTCGGCGACGAGTTGCGGGGAGACCGGGCTCACGGCGTCGACCGCGAGTTCGAAGCCGTGGTCGCCGAGGTCGTCGACGGAGACGTTGAGCGGGTAGTTGTCGCGCTCCTCGACATACCGGGTGGTGACGCCCTCAAGTCCGTCGTTGGACTCGTTGTTGACGTCGTCGACCCAGAGTCCGCGGTCGTTGTGGCGGTAGTTGAAGAGGGCGGTGAACAGGGGGGTGTCCCCCGCGACCCCGCTGGCCTGCTGCGCGATCGCCAACGGCGCGTGTTCGTGGGCCACAAGACCGGCCAGCTGTTCCCGCATCGCGGCCACCGCGGCGCCGACGCCGACACCACGTGTCCGCACCCGGGCGGGCAGGGTGTTCATGAACAGGCCCAACGCCCGGTCGGCACCGGCTCCGCCACTCATCCGGCCGAGCAGTACGGTCCCGAACACCACGTCGTCCCGGCCCGACACCGCCGCCAGCACCCGCGCCCACGCCACATGCCACACCGTCGCCGGGCTGACCCCCAGGCTCCGGGCCACGCGGCGGACCCGTTCGGCCACCACGTCCGTCACCGGACGGTGGGCGCGCACCACCTCGGCGCCGTTGCCGTGCACGTCCAACAGGCCGAAGGGCGCGGTCGGTTCGGTCACGTCTGCCAGCAGCTCACGGAAGAAACCGGCGTGATCGGCGGTGGCGATGTCGTTGCGCGCCTGGGCCACGAAGTCCCGGAACGGGGCGGGAGCGGGCAGCTGCGCCTCCTCGCCGCGCATGAACGCGCGCACTTCCTGCAGCAGCAGCGCCATGCCGGTGTGGTCCTGGATCAGGTGGTGCATCCGCAGCAGCGCCAGATGCCGGCCGTCTGCCGTACGAGCCCTGTGCACATCCATCAGCGGTGCCTGGGCGAGATCCATCGACCGGCCCACCGCGCCCACCAGCGCGGCCACCGGGTCGGCCGGTGCCGCCGCGTCCAGATCCACGGTGTGGGTCCGCAACTCCGCGTGGCGCCAGACGACTTGGACCGGTTCCGCGATGCCCTCCCAGACCACCCCGGTGCGATAGACGTCATGCCGGTCCACGACCCGCCGCAACGCCTCGACGAACGCGTCCAGCCGCGGGGACCCGTCGAACTCCAGGACCACGACCGTCACATAGGCGTCGACTCCGCCCTCCGCCAGGAGGTGGTGGAACAGCAGCCCCTCCTGGAGCGGCGCCAGCGGATAGACGTCCGCCACGTTGGCCGCGCCGCCCTCGACCGTCGACACCACCCGGTCGAGCTCCGCCGCCGTCCGCCCCGCCAGCGGGACCGACTCCGGTGTGATCACCGTCGTACCCAGCGGCACGCCGCCCGCCGCCCGGGAACCCTCCGGACCGGCGGTCGCCACCAGCGCCGCGAGCCCACCCGGGGTCGGGGCCTCGAACAGGGCGCGCACGGTCGCCGCCAGCCCGCGCACCCGGAGCCGCTCCACCAGACGCACTCCCAGCAGGGAATGCCCGCCCAGCGCGAAGAAGTCGTCCTCGACGCCGACCGCGTCCACCTCCAGCACCTCGGCGAAGGCGGCGCACACGGCTTCCTCGCGGGCGTTCGCCGGGCCACGGGTCGCACCGTCCGCTCCGTCCGCGGTGTGCGCGGGAGCGGGCAGGGCGTTGTGGTCGAGCTTCCCGTTGACGGTGAGCGGGAGCCGGTCGAGGAGGACGATGGCGGAGGGCACCATGTAGTACGGCAGCCGGGCCGCCGCGTACTCCCGCAGTTCCGCCGTTCCGGCGCTCTCGGCTGTCTCCGTGACGACGTAGGCGACCAGCCGTTTCTGTCCCGGCTCGTCCTCCCGCACCACCACCGCGGCCTGCTCCACGCCCGGCGCCGAGCCCAGCACCGCCCGCACCTCGCCCGGCTCGATCCGGAACCCCCGGATCTTCACCTGGTCGTCCGCACGCCCCGCGAACAGCAACTGCCCGCGCGCGTTCCACCGCACCCGGTCCCCGGTGCGGTACATCCGCTCGCCCGCGCCCCACGGGCAGGCCACGAACCGCTCCGCGCTGAGCGCGCCCCTGCCGACGTAGCCCCGGGCCAGACCGGCACCTGTCACATACAGCTCACCCGCGACCCCGACCGGGACCGGGCTCAGCCAGTCGTCGAGGACGACCACACCCGTCGCGGTGATCGGCGTACCGATCACCGGCTCGTCGCCGGGTACCAACGCCGGCGATATCGTCGCCGCCACCGTCGTCTCCGTCGGCCCGTACCCGTTGAACAGCCGACGCCCGGCACCCCAACGCTCCACAAGCCGAGCGTCCATCGCCTCACCCGCAGAGATCAGCACCCTTACCGAACCCGCATCCCGCGCCGGATCCAGCACCGCCAACACCGCCGGCGGCACCGTCGCATGCGTCACCCCGAACCGGTCCAGCACCTCCTCCAAACCCGCCCCCGGCACCAGCACCCCACCAGGCGCCACCACCAACACCCCACCCGAACACAGAGCCATCACCCACTCCGCCACCGCCCCGTCAAACCCGATCGACGCAAACTGCAACACCCGCGCATCCACACCCGCCCCCAGCCGCTCCCGCTGCGCAGCCACCAGCCGGGCCACCCCACCATGCGTCAACACCACACCCTTCGGCCGCCCCGTCGACCCCGACGTATACGTCACATACGCACCGGCCAACGGCAACACAGCCCCACCACGCTCACCGTCGGACACCGCACCACCGTCGAAGGCCACCAGTGCACCCGGTTCATCGACGAGCAGCACGGGCACGCCCAGCTCCCCCGGCACCGCCCCGGCGCACTCCCGGGACGTCACCACACACACGGCGCCGCAGTCCCCGAACACGAAGCCCATCCGCTCCGCCGGAACCCGCGGATCGACCGGCACGAACACCGCACCCGCCTTCCACACCCCCAGCAGGACCGCCGCCACGTCGATCCCCCGCTCCAGCACCACACCCACCGACGAACCGACCCCCACCCCGGCGTCGCGCAACCACCGAGCCACCCGATTCGCCCGCACATCCAACTCGCTGAACGAGACCTCGATCCCGTCACCCACCACCGCCGACGCACCACCGCGCAGCGCCACCTGCTCCTCGAACAACCCCAACCCCGAAACCAGCCCACCCGCACCGGAGCCCAGCCCACCCCACTCCGCCAACCGCCCCCGCTCCCCCGCCACCAACACATCGGTGCCGTGCAGTGCGTGGTCCGGGTGGGCGGTGAGTCCGTCGAGCAGGTGGGCCCAGCGTTCGGCGATCGTCCGGGCCGTGCCGGCCTCGAAGAGGTCGGCCGCGGCGGTGAGGCCGCCGCGCAGTCCGGCGGGGGATCCATCGGCGTCGTATGTCTCGGAGACGGTCAGTTCGAGGTCGAGCCTGGCGGCGAGCACCAGGGCGTCGGCGGGTACGGCACCGCCGGCCCGGACACCGGGCAGGTCCAGTGCGGCTCGCTCGACGTTCTGGAGGGTGAGCATGACCTGGAAGAGGGGGTGGCGGCTCATCGACCGGCTCGGCGCGAGCTCCTCGACCAGGCGCTCGAAGGGCACGTCCTGGTGGGCCAGCGCCTCGACGCTGCGTTCCCGCACGCGGGTGAGCACGTCGCGGAAGGTGGGGTCGCCGCTCAGGTCGGTACGGAGGACAAGGGTGTTGAGGAAGTAGCCGACGAGGTCGTCCAGGTTCTCGTCCGTGCGGCCGGCCACCGCCGAGCCGATGGGGATGTCCTCGCCCGCGCCGAGGCGGGAGAGCAGCACGGCGAGCGCGGCCTGGAGCACCATGAACACGGTCACGCCCTCGGCCCGGGCCAGTGCGACGATCCGTGCGTGCACGTCGGCCGGTACGGTCAGCGGCGCTATGTGGGCGGCATGGTCGGACACCGCCGGGCGGGTCCGGTCGAACGGCAGCTCCAGTTCCTCCGGTATGCCGTCCAGCGCCGCCCGCCAGTAGCCGACCTGCTGGGCGAGGATGCTGTCCTGGTCGTCCTCGGCGCCGAGCAGTTCGCGCTGCCACAGCGCGTAGTCCGCGTACTGGACCGGCAGGGGCGCCCACTGCGGCGCACGTCCCGCCCGCCGTTCCGCGTAGGCGAAGGACAGGTCGCGGGCGAGGGGACGCATGGACCAGCCGTCGCTGGCGATGTGGTGCACGACGAACAGCAGTACCGCCTGGTCCGTGCCGCTCTCGGGGGCGCCGGCAGCCGCCGGGCGGTCGTCGGCGCTGAGACGCAGTTCGCCGAGGCTCGTCTCGACGAGGTCCGCGGACACGTCGTCGCCGGGTTCCGCGTCGGTGGGTCCGGTCTCCAACAGCCAGGCGCGGATGGGGATTTCGCGGGAGAGGTCGAAGGCGTGGGCCGCCTTCTCGCGGACGGTCTCGACGAGGCCGGGGCCGTTCGCCGTCCGCAGGTCCACGGTTTCCAGGTCCCAGTCGAGGTCCCACAGGTTGACGACCTCCTGGTGGGGTTCGCCGTCGATGCTGGGGAAGACCGTACGGAGTGTCTCGTGCCGGCCGATGACGTCCCGCAGTGCGGCGGCGAGTGCGGCCCGGTCCAGGTCGCCGGTCAGGCGCAGGGCGACGGGCAGGTTGTAGGTGGGACGGGCGCCTTCGAGGCGGCCGAGGAACCACAGCCGCTGCTGTGCGAAGGACAGCGGTACGTGCGGCATGCGCCTGCCGGCGGTGAGGGCGAGCCGGGTCCGGCCGGCACCCTGCTGGTCGAGGTGGACCGCGAGCCCGGCCGGGGTCGGCGCCTCGAACAGCGCGCGCACCTGTACCTCGGCACCGAGGAGTACGCGGACGCGTGAGATGAGGCGGACCACCATCAGGGAGTGGCCGCCCAGGGCGAAGAAGTCGTCGTCGACGCCGACCGAGTCCACGCCCAGGACCTCGGCGAACGCCCGGCAGAGCAGGGCTTCACGGACATCGCCGGGCTGCCGGACGGACCTGTCGCGCAGAGCCTGTTCCGGTGAGGGCAGGGCCTGGTGGTCGAGTTTGCCGTTGACGGTGAGCGGGAGCCGGTCGAGCGGCACGATCGCGGAGGGCACCATGTAGTACGGCAGCCGCTCGGCCGCGTACTCCCGCAGCCCCGCCACAACCTCCGCCGTTCCCGGCGTCCCCGCCGTCCCCGCCGTCCCCGCCGTCCCCGCCGTCCTCGGCGTCTCCGTGACGACGTAGGCGACCAGCCGTTTCTGTCCCGGCTCGTCCTCCCGCACCACCACCGCGACCTGCTCCACCCCCGCGGCCGAGCCCAGCACCGCCCGCACCTCACCCGGCTCGATCCGGAACCCCCGGATCTTCACCTGCTCATCAACCCGCCCGGCGAACACCAACTGACCATCGGCGGTCCACCGCACCCGGTCACCCGTCCGATACATCCGCTCACCCGCGACGAACGGACAGGCGACAAACCGCTCCGCAGTCAGAGCGCTCCTACCGACATAACCCCGAGCCAGCCCGGCCCCCGTCACATACAGCTCCCCGACCCCACCCGCGGGCACCGGCCGCAGCCAGTCGTCGAGCACGACCACACCCGTCGCCGTGATCGGCGTACCGATCACCGGCTCGTCGCCGGGTACCAACGCCGGCGATATCGTCGCCGCCACCGTCGTCTCCGTCGGCCCGTACCCGTTGAACAGCCGACGCCCGACACCCCAACGCTCCACAAGCCGAGCGTCCATCGCCTCACCCGCAGAGATCAGCACCCTTACCGAAGACGCATCCCGCGCCGGATCCAGCACCGCCAACACCGCCGGCGGCACCGTCGCATGCGTCACCCCGAACCGGTCCAGCACCTCCTCCAGACCCGCCCCCGGCACCAGCACCCCACCCGGAGCCACCACCAACACCCCACCCGAACACAGAGCCATCACCCACTCCGCCACCGCCCCGTCAAACCCGATCGACGCAAACTGCAACACCCGCGCATCCACACCCGCCCCCAGCCGCTCCCGCTGCGCAGCCACCAGCCGAGCCACCCCACCATGCGTCAACACCACACCCTTCGGCCGCCCCGTCGACCCCGACGTATACGTCACATACGCACCGGCCAACGGCAACACAGCCCCACCACGCTCGGCATCGGACACCGCACCACCGTCGAACCCCGCCACCACACCCGGCTCGTCCACCACCAGCACCGGAACGCCCAGATCCCCCGGCACCGCCCCCACACATTCACCCGACGTCACCACACACATGACATCCGCGTCCCCGAACACGAACCGCATCCGCTCCGCCGGAACCCGCGGATCCACCGGAACAAACACCGCACCCGCCTTCCACACCCCCAACAGCACCACCGCCACATCAACCCCACGCCCCAACACCACACCCACCGACGAACCGACCCCCACCCCGGCGTCGCGCAACCACCGAGCCACCCGATTCGCCCGCACATCCAACTCACCGAAAGAAACCTCACCCCCCTCACCCACCACCGCCAACGCATCCCCGCCCAACCCCACCTGCTCCTCGAACAACCCCAACCCCGAAACCAGCCCACCACCCACGCCACACCCCAACCCGCCCCAACCCACCAACCGACCCCACTCCCCCGACACCAACACATCGGCGTGCGCGAGGGGTTCGTCGGCGGCGGCGCTGTTCAGCCACTCCAGCGCCCGGCGGTACCGCAGCTCGGTCTCCTCGTCGCGCTCGGTGGCGGGGACGTGGTGGACGGAGACGGCGCAGTCGCCGAAGCGGGGGGCCGGGTGCGCGGGGAGGAGCTCGGCCTCGATGTCGTGGAGGGGGGTGCCGGCGTCGAGGCCGAGGTCGCGCAGCATGTGGTCGTAGGGGAAGCGTCGGTGGCTCAGTGCGGAGCGCAGGGCGTCGACGCTCGCGCGGACGAGGTCCTGTGCGGTCATCAGCGGGGTGAGCCTGACGCGTACGGGCAGGACGTTCTGGGCTCCGGTGGCTGCCTGGATCCGGGGGAGGACACCGATGACGACGTCCTCGTCGCCGGTGAGCCGGTGCACGGTCAGGGCGACGGCCGCGAGGGCGGTCGCGTCGGTGCCGGCGGTCACTCGCAGCCGTCGTCCGGGGTCCGTGGGCTCGGTGAGGCCGGCGAGCGAGCGCGCCCAGTAGCGCCTGTCCTCCTCGTACGCGGGGGAGTTCGGGTAGTCGGCCGGGGTGTCCGGGCGGTGCCGTGGCTCGAAGGGCTCGGGGGGCTCTGTGTCCGTGGTGAGGGCGGCGTAGTGTGCGGCGACCCGGTCGCGGAGGCGTGCGGCGTCGCGCGCGTCCTCGACCAGGCGGTGGCTGCGCCGGTACCAGAGCACGTGGTCCGGGCCCAGGACGTAGAGGGTCTGGGCGGTGAGCGGGCGGCCGGTGCCGGCGGGCGGGGGCGGGGTCCGCAGGTCCTCGCGCATGTCGCGCTCGGCTGCCGCGCGCGGGTCGGGCTCGGTGCGCAGGTCCGTCAGGCGGACTGCGGCGGGGGTGTCGCCGGCGGGGTGGCTCCGGAGGCGGTCGGTGGCTTCCGCGGACGTGGTGCGCAGGGCCCGTAGCAGCAGGTCCGTGTCGAGGCTGCCGCGGATCTCGACGTATTCACCCGTGTTTCCGGTCGTGCGGTCCGCCATCCCGACTCGAGACACAACGATTCCCATCTCCCGATCGATTCACTGACTTGCACCACCGGACGCCACGGGTGGCGGAATTGGGCGGCCACCGGGCGGTGTGAAAGGCGGATCCGCGTGCACCGGCGGCTGTTGCGGACGGCTCGCCAGGCCGTCCGCCTCGCCTTGTGCGCGGTTCTGCTGCCCGCGGTTTTGTTACCCGCGGTTCTTCTCCGTCCGCGATTTACGCGCGGTCCTTCTCCATGGCCTCGATGAGGCTCTTCGGACGCAGGTCGGTCCAGTTCTTCTCGACATAGTCGAGGCATTCCTGGCGTCCGGCCGCGCCGAACGCCTTGGTCCATCCCTCGGGCACGTCTGCGAAGACCGGCCAGAGCGAGTGCTGTCCTTCCTCGTTGACCAGGATCAGATAGCTCGCGTCGGGATCTTCGAAGGGGTTCATGGCAAGCCTTCCTCTCGGACCGTGGTGACCAGTGGATTCGCGGCCCCGATGACGAGGGGACATCTCCCTGGCCGAATTGACCGGGCGACTCGATGCGCAACTCTCGTCGGCCGAAGCCAGGATGACAAGGGCGCTATCCACTGTCCAACAGGCCCTTCACCACGGCTGTTCAACTGGCGCAAGGCAGCGGTTGAACACCGTCGTTCTGTGTTCACCAGGTCGCTGGCATAGTGTGCGCGTGTCCCGACGACGGCATCTCCACAACGCGCGGATCGGGAGGCCATCTTGCCTTACCTCCAGAGCAACGGCATCCAACTCGCCTATTCGGTTTCGGGGTCCGGTGTCAATGTCCTGCTCATCATGGGATCGGGTGCGTCGGCGCGTGTCTGGGAGATGTACCAGACGCCTGCGCTGAACGCGGCCGGATATCGGACCTTCGCATTCGACAACAGGGGTGTGGCGCCTTCCGCGACACCGCCCGGGAAATACTCGCTCGACGATATGGTCGCGGACACCGCGGGTCTGATCCGGGCCCTTGAGCTCGGTCCGTGTCACCTCGTCGGGGTGTCCCTCGGCGCGTTGATCGCCCAGGAACTGGCGTTGTCGCAGCCCGAGTTGGTGCGGACCGCGGTGCTGGCCGCGACGAAGTCCCGTTCCGATCGAGCGCGTCGGGCGCAGGACGCGGCGGGCCGGGCGTTGCGGGAGAGCGGTCTCGAACTGCCGCGCGAGTACCGGGCGGTGAAGACGGTGTTCGACATGCTGTCGCCCGCGACCGTCGACGACGAGTCCGCCGTGGCGGCGTGGCTCGACCTGTTCGAGTACTCCGGCGACGGTGAGGCCGGCGGGCAGGCCTGGATCGACACCGGACGGGACCGGCGTGCGGAGTTGGCACGGGTCACGGTGCCGTGCCGGGTGATCACGTTCACCGATGACCGGATCAGTCCGCCGCATCTGGGCGCGGAGGTCGCCGAGGCCATCCCGGACTGCGACCTCGTGGAGCTGTCGGACTGCGGCCATCTCGGCTATCTGGAGCGCCCGGAGCCTTTCAACCAGGCGGTCATCGAGTTCCTCGACAAGCACAGTTCGCTCGGTTGACCGCAGCCGGGCCCCGATCGGAAGGAAGTCCCATGGCGATGATGGGCGGCCCGGAGCCCCTCGGTCCCCGGCGTATGAGGTTCAACGACGAGTCCATCACCCGGCAGCAGATCAAGCCGGGCACGGTGCGCAGGATCGTCCCGTACGCGCTGCGGCATCGCGGCGCGCTGACGGCGATGCTGCTCGCGACCGGGGTGGACGCGCTGATCACGGCGTCCAGTCCGGTGCTGCTGAAGCTGATCATCGACGAGGGCATCATGCACAAGCGCCTGTCGTTGGTGGTGGGCCTGTCGCTGGCGCTGGTGGGTCTGGCGCTGGTGGACGCCGGGGCGATCTACTGTCAGGCCCTGTTCTCGGGCCGGATCGGCCACGGCCTCGTGTACACGCTGCGTACCCAGGTGTTCCGGCACGTGCAGCGGCAGCCGGTGGCGTTCTTCACCAGGACCCAGACGGGGTCCCTGGTCAGCCGGCTCAACACGGACATCATCGGGGCCCAGCAGGTGGTCTCCTCGGTGCTGTCCCAGTCGGTGTCCATCGTGCTGACGATGGCGCTGGTGGTGTCGGCGATGTTCTATCTGTCCTGGCAGATATCGGCGGTCGCGCTGCTGATGATCCCGATCTTCTTCCTGCCCGCGAAGGTGTTCGGCAAGCGGGTGCAGCGGCTGGTGCGGGCGGCGATGGAGCAGGACGCGGCCATGGGCACGATCATGAACGAGCGTTTCAACGTGGCCGGCGCGATGCTCTCGAAGCTCTACGGCCGTCCGGTGCAGGAGGCCGAGGCCTTCGACGGCCGGGCGTCGAAGGTGCGCGACCTGCGGGTCACGCAGGACGTCTACGGCCGGATGTTCTTCATCGCCACCACGCTCCTCACCGCCTGCACGACGGCCCTGGTGTACGGGCTGGGCGGCAGCCTGGTCATCGACGGGGTGCTGCAGATCGGCACCCTGGTGGCGCTGACGACGCTGCTGTTCCGGCTGTACGGTCCGATCAACCAGCTGACCAGCATCCAGCGCAACATCATCTCGGCGGTGGTCAGTTTCGACCGGGTCTTCGAGGTGATGGACCTCAAGCCGCTGCTGGAGGAGCGGGCGGACGCCCGGGCGCTGCCCGCGGCCGGCGAGGTGGCCCCGGACATCGAGTTCGACGGGGTGTCGTTCCGCTATCCGACGGCGGAGCAGGTGTCGCTCAGGTCGCTGGAGTCGCTGGAGCGGCGCGTGCCGGAGAAGGCGGACGACTCGTGGATCCTCGACGACGTGTCGTTCCGTGCGCCGGCGGGTCAGCTCACCGCTCTGGTGGGCCCGTCGGGCGCGGGCAAGAGCACGATCACCCACCTGGTGCCGCGGTTGTACGACGCGTTGGAGGGGGCGGTCCGGATCGGCGGGCAGGACGTGCGGGAGCTGACGTTCGCGTCGCTGCGCGAGCAGATCGGCGTGGTGACGCAGGACGCCCATCTCTTCCACGACACGATCCGCACGAACCTGCTGTACGCCGATCCGGACGCCACGGACGCCGAGTTGGAGGAGGCGTGCCGGGCGGCGCGGATCTGGGAGGTGATCGACGCGCTGCCGAACGGCCTCGACACCGTGGTCGGCGACCGGGGTTACCGGCTCTCGGGCGGCGAGAAGCAGCGCATCGCGCTGGCCCGGGTGCTGCTCAAGTCGCCGCCGATCGTGGTGCTCGACGAGGCCACGGCGCATCTGGACTCGGAGTCGGAGGCGGCGATCCAGCAGGCGCTGGCGAACGCGCTGAGCGGCCGTACCTCGCTGGTGATCGCGCACCGGCTGTCCACGATCCGGCACGCGGACCAGATCCTGGTCGTCGACGCGGGCCGGGTGCGGGAGCGGGGCACGCACGACTCGCTGCTGGCGGCGGGCGGGCTGTACGCGCAGCTGTACCACACGCAGTTCTCCCGGCAGGCGCCGAACGGTGCGGGCCGCCGGCTCGAAGTGCCGCTGCCGGACCCGTCCTGACCGGCCCGCGCCGCCTGTTCGCCCCCACGTTTCCCCCATTCCCCCACGCGCAGTTCCCCCCACGGTTCCCCCACAGGAGAGGTGATCGGATGTCCCTTGCGATCGAGGCGGACGGCCTCGGGAAACGGTACGGCCGGCGGTCGGCGCTGTCCGGTGTCGACCTGCGGATACCGGCAGGCCGGGTGGTGGGCCTGGTCGGTCCGAACGGCGCGGGCAAGTCGACGCTGCTCGGGCTGACCTGCGGCCTGGTCGAGCCGTCCGAGGGCCGGATCTCGGTGCTCGGCAGGCGGCCCGGCAGCGGCGCGGAGCAACTGGCGCGCGTCGGGTTCGTGGCCCAGGACACCCCGGTCTACGGGAACCTGACGGTCGCGGAGCATCTGCGGCTGGGCGCGAAGCTCAATCCGCGCTGGGACCAGGAGCTGGCCGAGGGCCGGATCCGGCAGATCGGGCTCGACCCCGGTCAGCGGGCGGGCCGGCTCTCCGGAGGGCAGCGGGCGCAGCTCGCGCTGACCGTCGCCGCGGCCAAGCGCCCCGAACTGCTCGTGTGCGACGAGCCGGTGGCCTCGCTCGATCCGCTGGCGCGCCGCGGGTTCCTGGAGAACCTGATGGAGTTCGTCGCCGATCTCGGTGTCGGGGTGGTCCTGTCCTCGCATCTGCTGGGCGACCTGGAGAAGGTCTGCGACTACCTGGTAGTGCTGGCCGACGGCCGGGTCAGACTGACCGGCGAGGCCGACGACCTGGTCGCGATGCACTACCGGTTGTCGGGGGGCCGTGAGGAGCTGGCGGAGCTGCCGGCGACGGCGGAGGTCATCAGGGCCGAGGGTTCGGGCGACGAGAGCTCGCTGATCGTCCGTTCGCCCGGCCCGGTGCCGTACGCGGTGCGGGCGGAGCACCTGGATCTGGAGGACATCATCCTCGCGTACCTGGAGCGGGCCGCGAGCCCTTCCGCCGTCTCGTCGCAGCCCTCGGAGGTCCGGCCATGACGTGGCTCACCTGGCGTCAGTTCCGTGCCCAGGCCCTGACCGCCGGGGCGGCGCTCGCCGCCTTCGCGGTGGTGCTGGTGGTGCTCGGCCTGGAACTGCGCGACCGGTACGACGAGGTGGTGGCCGGCTGTGCGGCCCGGCACAGCTGCGCGACCGCCCGGGACGCGTTCCTCGGGCAGTACGACACGCTGGTGTTCCTCGTGAGTGTGGTGCTGCTGGCGGTGCCCGTGGTCATCGGGATCTTCTGGGGCGCTCCGTTGGTCACCAGGGAGCTGGAGGCGGGGACGCATCGTCTGGTGTGGAGCCAGAGCGTGACGCGCACGCGCTGGCTTGCGGTGAAGCTGGCGGTGCCGGCGCTGGCCGCGGTGGTGTTCACGGGCGCCTTCAGCCTGCTGCTGACCTGGGCGGCCAGTCCGTACGACGAGGTGGACGGCAACCGTTTCGCCGCTCTGTCGTTCGGCTCGCGCAACATCACGCCGCCGGCGTACGCGGTGTTCGCGTTCGTGCTGGCCACGCTCGTCGGGCTGCTGGTGCGCCGTACCCTGCCGGCGATGGCCGTCGCCCTGGCCGTGCTGGTGGCGGTCCAGGTGGCGGTGCCTTTCCTCGTCCGCCCGCAGCTGCGGGAGCCGGTGACGACGACGGAGGCGCTCAGCGCGCAGACGGCCGGGAACGGGCGGGTCGATCTCGGCGGGAAGCAGGTGCAGATCCTGGACTTCGTGATCGCGGGGGCGTGGGTGCTGGACTCGGCTCACACCCTGCTCGACGCGGCGGGCAAGCCGGTGCGGACCGATCAGGTCAAGAGCTGTATGACCGGGGACCGGGCCCGGGACGTGGCCTGTCTGGCGGGGAAGAACCTGCATTTCGAGGTGACGTATCAGCCGGCCGGGCGCTACTGGTCTTTCCAGTGGACGGAGTTCGCCGGTTACGCGGTGGCCGCGGGCGCGCTGGCCGCGTTCGGGCTGGTCTGGATCCGCAGGCCGATCCTGTGAGCGGGGGCGCGGGCCCGGTCCCGTGACGTGTACGTCGCACGGCGGGCAGCGGGCGGCAGTGGACGGACTTCGGCGCCTGCCCCGGTCGGTGGACCGGGGCAGGCGCCGTGTCGTGTGCGCGGCACCGGGTTGCGGTGCTCAGCCGCAGGCCGCCTCCCCGCATGCGGTCTCGCGGTTCAGGGAGCGTTCCCGCTCCTCCAGTTCCTTCGCGAATCCCTGCCAGGTCTCGGCGTACTGCCGGGCCAGCTCGGCCACGAGGTCACCGCAGTGCGGCGGCACCACGGAGCTGAGTTCGGACCACTCGGCGGGGCCGATGGCGTTCTGCTGGAGCAGGCGGAGCAGGTGACGGCCGCCTTCCTTGTGCCGTAAGGACGGGTCCCGCATCAGCTTGTCGAGCAGTGGCCCCGGCAGGCGTCGCTGCCGGGGCACCCGCGACATCCGGGGGCCCGGGAGGTCCTGCACCGCGGAGGTGTCAGCCGGGTCCGGTTCCTGGTCGGACTCCGACCCGTCCTCGGGCCACTCCGCGGGGTGCGGTACGGGTGGCAGGGGGGCCGGTGGCAGACCGGAGTTGAGGCGTTTGCGTACGTCGCCGGCCGTCGCGGGTGAGATTCCGGCCAGTCGTGCCACCTCGCGCAGCGATGTCTCCGGCCGTTCGGCCAGTACCGCCGCGGCCCGTAACCGGCCCTCCAGGCTGTTGAGCGGGCGGACCCTGCCGTCCCGGCCGACGCGGGCGTCCACCTGTGGCAGTGCGTCGGCGGAACGGCGTCGGATGGCCGCGACGGTCTTGGCGCCGAGGCCCGCGGACCGGGCGATGGCGCGGTCCGACAGGTGCGGGTGGGTGATCATGATTTTCGTGGCGGCGGCTCGCCGGTCGGCCTGGGAGAGGGGGAAGCCGTGTGTCACGTTGGCTTCGACGGCTCGCAGGAAGGCGTCTTCCTCGGTTCCCTCGAAGAACTCGACCTCGATGTCCTGCCGGCCCCGCCACAGGGTGGCGAGAATCCGGTGCATCCCGTCGATCACGCGCATGGTGCGCCGGTCGACGAGGATGGGTGGGAACGGCGTGTCGACCTCGGCGAGTCTGGCGATGTGCTCCTTGTCCTGCCCTTCCGTGCGCGGCGACTCTCCGGGGCGCAGGGACGAGATCGGGACGGTTTCCGTGTTTTTGCTCCAGATATTCGATCGTGTCTGGGACCTGACTCTCTCTGTTCCGTCAGAATTGACAGCCCGGGGTTCACCGATGTTTTTCGGTGGCCCAGCAATCAATGGATCCATGTATCCCCCGTATGGTTTCCGTTGAACAGCTGTGACCCGTGTGGCGCTGATCGTCGACCGGGCCGGCTGCCGGAATACCGAGCCGCGGGACAGGGCGCTCCGGCCGGGACGGAAACCGCGTCCGCGGCCCCTGTGCGTGCTCGGCACTCGTGGCGCTGCGGGCCCTCTGCAAGAGACCAGTCCCCATCTTCATCAGTCGCCACGGCACTGTCGAGACTCTCGACCGTAGCTGACAAAAGGTCTAGACACCTGCCGTCCGGCCCGGTCCGCACCGGCGTCTCGACACTTACCAGGTCCGCAGCCGGGGACGCGGGAACACCCTCGCCGACCGGGCCGCCGCACGACAGGGTCGGGACCCGAACCTTCACAGCGCATTCTCATTCGGATAAGCGGATGCTCTAATTCCATGCATGGGGTGCCGGGCGCCGGGAGTGAATGTGGACATGCCGAGGACGCCCGGCAACCATGGATACAGGACCATGAACCGGAGTTTGTGGTTCAGCTGAGGACGGTGTCATCCACGGAAATCGACGGCACTTCGGACTTTCGTCCCGGCTTCGTTCCGCCTTCGTTCCGGCTCGCGTTCCCCACGGAAACCGACGAACCGAACGGGCGCCGTCCCCCTTCCCGGAAACGGACACACTCGCCATGAAGACCGCCCTGGTGATCGGCACCGGCCTGATGGGCACCTCCGTCGCTCTCGCCCTGCGCGCGCACGGCGCGACCGTGCACCTGCGGGACACGGACGCCGGCGCCGCGCGAACCGCCGCCTCCCTCGGCGCCGGCACCGTCGCACCGCCCGGGGAGCCGGTCGAGCTCGCGGTGCTCGCGGTGCCTCCCGCCCTGGTCGCCGGTGTGCTCAGCGACGTGCAAGGCGAAGGGGTGGCACGGCACTTCACCGACGTGGCCAGCGTCAAGGCCGGGCCCCGCATGGACGCGCTCGCCCTCGACTGCGACACCGTCCGCTATCTCGGCGGCCATCCGATGGCGGGCGGCGAGCGCAGCGGCCCGCTGGGCGCCCGGGCCGACCTCTTCGAGGGCTGCACCTGGGTCCTGACCCCCACCCCGGACACCGGCACCGACACCCTCAACACCGTGCTGGAGCTGGTCTCGGCGTGCCGGGCGGTGCCGGTGGTGATGGCGGCGGACGCCCACGACCGGGCCGTGGGCCTGGTGTCGCACCTCCCGCACGTGGTGGCCGGTCTGGTCGCGGACCTGCTGGCCCGGGCGGAGGAGCGCGAGGTGCGGCTCGCCGGGCCCGGGGTGCGCGACCTCACCCGGATCGCAGCCGCCGACCCGGAGCTGTGGGTGGACATCCTCGGCGCCAACTCGGCCGTCGTGGCCGACCTGTTGGAGACCCTGACGGAAGGCCTGGCGGACGCCGTCGCCGGACTGCGTGCCATGGCCGCGACGGACGAGGCCAAACGTGCCGACGGCACCCGGGCCGTGGCGGGGCTGCTGCGCCGGGGAGTGGCCGGCCGGGCCAGGATCGCCGGCAAGCACGGCGTGCACCCGGCGCCGTACGAGACCGTGACGGTCCGTATCGGCGACCAACCGGGCGAACTGGCAAGGCTGTTCACCGATGCCGGCCGGGCCGGGGTGAACATCGAGGACGTCTCTCTGGAGCACTCGGCGGTGCAGCCGACCGGCCTGGTGCGGCTGAGCGTCGCCCAGGGGGCAGGGGCCGGGCTGGAGGAGTCGCTGCGTGCCCGCGGCTGGCCGCCGCACTGACACCGCCGCACCGACCTGGCGCGAGGTCTTTCCACGCGGGAGCGAATTGCCGATTCCCGAGGAGTACGTACGTTCCGCACCGGTCGTGGAATTCCGCTGCGCACACCGGGAGCCGCGCCGCGGTTCGCGCCGCCCGGGCGGGAACGGCTGCCCGAGAGGCGTCGGGCCGGGTTCCGAGTTCGTGCGGGTAACGGCCGGACGGCACGGAACCGCGGCGGGCCGCGGAAAAGATCCGCAGGCTCCGGGCGGCACCGCCGAAGTCCCGCGAGCGCCATGGCCGGACCGGTCGGCCGACCCCCGCGGACCGGCGGGAACAGTCCCGTCCGGCCCCTCCTCCTTTTCCTCGCCGAGCGGTGTTCAACTGTGTTTCCGCCGCAGTTGAACACCGCTCGGCGCGTCTTGTTCCCCGAGCCGTATGCGGGCCATAGTGCTGCGCAGAGAACACGGAATCACCGGCTGGGAATTCTGTTCCTTCTTTGCGGGAGGTAGGCACCTTCATGCCCGACGAGCAGCTGTTTCTGCGGTCGAAAGCAATAATCGAGCCGCTGGTCGACCGTTTCTACGGCTGGTTTCACACGGTGGCTCCTGTGCAGGCCGCGATGAATCTGGCCTTTCTTCAGGTACCCATGCTCGAATCCTATTTGCAGTCGCCGCAGGTGCATGTCGCGGCGAGCAGCAATCCCGAGCTGCGCGGCGGATTCTTCGTCAACATCCCGGAGGAGGCCAGCTCCCAGGTCGCGGAACTCCTCGACGAGATCAAGCGCGAGCGGGCCGGCATGCTGCGGTTCGCCGAGGCGATCGCGGAGGGCCAGGAGCTGCTGCGGACCAACGCCACCGGATACGACCTGACGCCGCTGTACCCGAAGCTGCCGCCGGAGCTGGGCGGCCTCGTGGAGCTGGCGTACGACACCGACAACCAGGCGGCGCTGCGGTTCATCGAACCGCTCGTCTACCAGAGCCCGGTCTACATGGAGGACCGGCAGTCGGTACAGCTCTCGCTGGAGCCCGGAGTCGAGCGGCCGTTCATCCTCAGCACACCGAGGCTGCCGTCGCCCGACGTACTGGAGCTGAAGATCCCCTTCCGCCACCCCGGCCTGGAGGAGCTGTTCCGGACCCGGGTCCGCCCGACCACCCTCGGGCACCTGCGCGAGGCGCTGGGGCTGGACGACGCGCAGGCCGCGCAGCTGTCCGGGCTGCTCGCCCCCGAGCCGAGCCTGGCACCGGACCGGCACATCGAGGCCGGCGGCCGGATCCGCTACCTCGGCCACGCCTGCCTGCTGCTCCAGACCCCCGGCGGCGCGGTCCTCACCGACCCGTTCATCAGCGCCGACGGGGACGCGGACGACCGCTACACCCTGGACGACCTGCCGGACTTCATCGACCTGGTGCTGATCACCCACGGCCACCAGGACCACATCGTGCTGGAGACACTGCTGCAACTGCGCGGCCGGGTCGGCACGGTCGTGGTGCCCCGCTCCTCGCGCGGCAACCTGGAGGACCCCTCGATCGGCCTGTACCTCAAGCACCTCGGGTTCCCGGTGTTGGAGGCGGACGACTACGACGAGTTCCCCTTCCCGGGCGGCAAGGTGGTGGCCACGCCGTTCCTCGGCGAGCACTGCGACCTCGACATCCGCAGCAAGTCGACCTACTGGGTGGACCTGGCGGGCCGGTCCGCGTTCGTCGGCGCCGACTCCTCCGGCATCGACCCCGCGCTGTACCGCTATGTGCGCCGCCACCTGGGTACCGCCGACTACGCCTTCCTCGGCATGGAGTGCGACGGCGCCCCGCTCACCTGGCTGTACCAGGCGCTGCTCACCAAGCCGGTGACGAAGAAGATGAGCAGCTCCCGCAAGCTGTCCGGCTCCAACGCCGAGCAGGCGGCGGCGATCATGACGGAGCTGGGCGCCGGCGAGGCGTACGTGTACGCGATGGGCGAGGAGCCCTGGCTCGGACACGTCATGGCCACCACGTACAACGAGGACACCTACCAGATCAAGCAGATCGAGGAGTTCATGACCTGGTGCGCGGACCACGGCATCAAGTCGGGGCACCTGTACGGTCAGCAGGAATGGCGTTGGTGACGATGGCCGGGACGGACATCGCGTACATCGAGCTCTACACCAGCAACAAGAAGGCGGTCGTCGACTATCTCGTCACCGCCCTGGGCTTCGTACGGACCGCCGACACGGTGGCCGTCGACCGCAGTTCCGCGCTGCTGCGGCAGGGCTCCGTGCAACTGGTCGTCACGACCGGTCCCGCGACCTGGGGTTTCCTGGACGCGCACGGCGACGGCGTCGCGGACATCGCGTTCGCCTGCGACGACGTGCCCGGGGCGGTACGGGCCGCGGTGGCCGCCGGGGCCCGGCGGTCCGCCTCGGCGGCGGGCGCCCCGGTGGTCTCCGGCTTCGGCGGGGTCGCCCACACCCTGCTGCCCGCGGACGCGCCCGGCGACGGACTGCCGCCGGGCCACAGCTGGGTCGCCGTACCGGACGCGGTGCCGGACCCGGCCGGGCGCGCCCGGCACATCCGGCTCCTGGACCATGTCGCGGTCTGCGTCGAGGGCGGCACCCTGGACACCTACGCGGACTTCTACCGGGACGCCTTCGGGTTCTCCCGCTACTCCTCCGAGTACGTGGACGTCGGGGCGCACGCGATGGACTCGATCGTGGTGCGCGATGCCTCCGGCCGGGTCACGTTCACCTTCGTCGCCCCGGACCTGTCGAAGGGCACCGGCCAGCTCGACGCCTTCCTCGAACGCAACGGCGGCCCCGGCGTCCAGCATCTGGCCTTCCTGGTCGACGACCTCATCCCGGCCGTGGCGGACTTCCGCACGCGTGGCATCGAGTTCCTGTCGGTCCCGGACACCTACTACGACGCGTTGCTGGAGCGCCTGCCCGGACTGCGCGACGAGATCGACGAGTTGCGTTCCGCGCAGGTGCTGGCGGACCGCGACGAGTGGGGCCACCTGCTCCAGCTGTTCAGCCGCTCCCCCTACGAACGCAACACGCTCTTCTACGAGTTGATCCAGCGCCGCGGCTCCCGTGGGTTCGGCAGCGCCAACATCCGCGCGCTGTACGAGGCCGTGGAACGCGACCGGCTGGCCACCGAATGACGTCGCCGGCCGGCGAGCCGGGGCCGCTCACCCTGGCCGACTACGCGAGGCGGGCCCAGAGCCGGATGGCCCCGGGCGTATGGGACTTCGTCACCGGTGGCGCCGGGGACGAGCGGACGCTGGCCGCGAACACGGCGGCGTTCGACCGGGTGCGGCTGCGTCCGCGTGTGCTCACGGGCGCGGGCCGGCCGGGTCCCGGCACCCGGGTGCTCGGCCGGGAGTGGGCGGCGCCGGTCGGCGTCGCCCCGATGGGCTATCACACCCTGGTGCACCCGGACGGTGAGGTCGCCACCGCGGCGGCGGCCGGGGCGGCGGGCGTGCCGCTGGTCGTCAGCACCTTCGCGGGGCGCACCTTCGAGGACATCGCCGCCGCCGCGGGGGCACCGCTGTGGCTGCAGCTGTACTGCTTCCGCGACCGTGCCACGATGCGGGCCCTGATCGAGCGGGCCGAACGGGCCGGCGTGGAGGCTCTGGTGCTGACGGCGGACACCCCGCGTCTCGGCCGGCGCCTGCGGGACCTGCGCGGCGGCTTCCGGCTGCCGCCGGAGATCACGCCGGCCAACCTGTCCGGCACCGGCTTCGCCTCCCCCGCCGACCACGCCCGCGAGGCCTTCGACCCGGGGCCGGACTGGACGGTCCTGTCCTGGCTGCGGTCCGTCAGCGCGCTGCCGGTGCTGGTCAAGGGCGTGCTCACCGCCGAGGACACCACGCGGGCACTGGCCGCCGGCGCGGCCGGGGTCGTGGTCTCCAACCACGGCGGCCGGCAGCTCGACGGCGCGCCCGCCGCCCTGGAGGCACTGCCGGAGGTCGCCGCGGCGGCGGCCGGCCGGGTCCCCGTGCTCCTCGACGGCGGCGTGCGGCGCGGCGCGGACGTGCTCGCGGCGCTCGCGCTGGGCGCGGACGCGGTGCTCCTGGGCCGCCCGGTGCTGCACGGCCTGGCCGTGGCCGGCCGGGACGGTGTCGCGGACGTCCTGGGCATCGTGGCCGAGGAGTTGGGCGACGCGATGGCGCTGACCGGCCTGGCGTCCGTGTCCGACGCGGGGCCGGACCTGGTCGCCGGGGGCGCTTCCGCGTCCGTACGGCGCCCGCGGTGCTCCGTGGCCGCTCCCCCGGCCCCGGCCGCGGACGTCGTGCTGGCGCGGGAGCACCTGCACGCCAGTGTCCGCGATCCGCTGCTGGACACCATGAACTTCCTCAACGAGATCACGCACCGCTATCCGCGGGCCGTCTCCTTCGCCCCCGGGCGCCCCTACGACGGTTTCTTCGATCCGGAGAGCATCTTCGGGTACATCCGGCGTTACATGCAGCACCTGGAGAAGGCGGGCTGGTCGGCCGAGCGGATCCGTGACGCGCTGTTCCAGTACGGGCCGACCGGCGGTCAGATCCGTGAGCTGGTGGCCGAGTCGCTCCGTCTCGACGAGCGGATCGACGTGCCGCCCGAGGCGATCGTCGTGACCGTGGGCTGCCAGGAGGCGATGCTGCTCGCGCTGCGCGCGCTCATCGCCGGACCCGAGGACGTGCTGCTGGTGTCCAGCCCCTGCTACGTGGGCATCACGGGCGCGGCACGGCTCCTGGACATCGAGACGGTCGCGGTCGAGGAGGGACCGGACGGGTTCCGCTGTGCCGACCTGGCGACCGCGATCGGGGCGGTGCGCGCCCGCGGTCGCCGTCCACGGGCCTTCTACGTCGTCCCCGACCACTCCAACCCGTCCGGCGCCACCATGCCGGCGGCCGAGCGGCGCGAACTGCTGCGGCTGGCGGCCTGCGAGGACATCCTGATCCTGGAGGACAGCCCGTACCGGTTGGTCAGTCCGGGTCCGCAGCAGCCCACGCTCAAGGCGCTGGACCGGCAGCGGCGGGTCGTCCAGCTCGGCTCCTTCGCCAAGTCCCTCTTCCCCGGCGCCCGCGTCGGCTACGTGGTCGCGGACCAGCCCGTCGTCGACCGGGACGGCGGCACCGGGCTGCTGGCCGACGAACTGATCCGGATCAAGAGCATGGTGACGGTGAACACCTCGGCGCTGAGCCAGGCCGCGGTCGCCGGCATGCTGCTGTCCGCGGGCGGGGGCGCCGCCGCCCTCAACACCGAGACCGCGGCGCACTACGGCGCGGCCATGCGGGCCACGCTCCGGCAGCTCGACGTCTGTCTCCCGGAGCCGCGGCGCACCGCGCTCGGCGTGCGCTGGAACCGGCCGAGCGGCGGGTTCTTCCTGACCGTCACCGTGCCCTTCGCCGCCGACAACGCGGCGCTGACGCGGTCGGCCGAGGAGTTCGGCGTCATCTGGACGCCCATGTCCTACTTCTATCCGCAGGGCGGCGGGGAGCACGTGCTCCGGCTGTCCGTCAGTTATCTCACCCACGCCGACATCCGTGAGGGAATCGCGCGACTGGCGCGGTTCATCACGGCCACGGCCCGCACCTGAAAGGACGACGAGAGTGACCGACGTCGTACGCCGTCCGCGCAGCAAGCCCCGTATGTGGGGGTGGACCTACCGATGACCACCACGAGTACCCCGCCCGACGCCCGGCCGGCGCCCGCGGCGGTGGAGCCGCACGGCAAGCACACCCTGACACCGGCCCGGATCATCGGCGCCGGCACCGCCGTCGCCGGGAACGCGTACGGGCAGCGCGAACTGCTCGGCCTCTTCGGCATCACCGACCCCCGGACCCGGTCGGTCTTCCTCAACAGCGCCATCGAGCGGCGCTTTCTCACCCTGCCCCCGCGCGACGGCACCGGGGCCTTCGGCACCGAGCCCCAGGGGCAGTTGCTGGCCAAGCACAAACGGCTGGCCCTCGACATGGGCGCCAGGGCCGTACGGCGGTGCCTGGACGACGCCGGTCTCGCCCTCGCGGACATCGACCACCTGTGCTGCGTCACCACCACCGGGCTGCTCACGCCCGGGGTCAGCGCGCACCTGATGCGGGAGACCGGCATCAGGGCCGGCACCAGCCGCATGGACGTGGTGGGCATGGGGTGCAACGCCGGGCTCAACGCCCTCAACGCCGTGGCCGCCTGGGCCACCGCCCATCCCGGCCGGGTGGCGGTGCTGCTGTGCGTGGAGGCGTGCTCGGCCGCCTACGTCATGGACGGCTCGATGCGCACCTCCGTCGTCAACAGCCTCTTCGGTGACGGGGCCGCCGCCATCGCGCTGAGCGCCGACCCGCCGGACGCCGCGGGACCGCCGTCCGGCGGTCTGCCGGCCGTGCCCGGCGCCTCGGCGGGACCCCGGCTGCTGGGCTTCGCCAGCCACCTCATCGACAGCGCGATCGACGCGATGCGCTACGACTGGGACGACGACCAGCACAAGTTCAGCTTCTACCTGGACCCGGACATCCCCTACGTGGTCGGCGCGAACGCCGAGCAGGTGGTGGACCGCCTGCTCGCGGGCGAGGGGCTGCGGCGCAGTGACATCGGGCACTGGCTGGTGCACTCGGGCGGGAAGAAGGTCATCGACGCCGTCCGGGTCAACCTCGGACTCACCCGGCACGACCTGCGGCACACCAGCGGCGTGCTGCGCGACTACGGCAACCTGTCGAGCGGTTCCTTCCTGTTCTCCTACGAGCGGCTGGTGCGCGAAGGCGTCGTGCGGGCGGGCGACTTCGGGGTGCTGATGACGATGGGACCCGGCTCCACGATCGAGACGGCACTGGTCCAGTGGTGAGGAGAATCCGGTGAACGACTATCTGAGGGTGCACATCGACGGCGGCCGGCCACCGGGCGCCGACACCGTCGCGGCGGTGGGCGCCGTGTGCGACGCGGCCGAGGACGGCGGGGCCCGGGGCCCGGTCGTCCTCGAACTGACCGGCACGCCCGGCTCCGGGTGGGCGCAGGGGATGACGGTCGGCCTCGTCAGCAAGTGGGAGCGCGTGCTGCGCCGGCTGGAACGGCTGCCCGCGGTCACGGTCGCCGTCGCCGACGGGGCCTGCGGGGGCGTCGCCCTGGACGCGCTGCTCGCCACCGACCTGCGGGTGGCGACCCGCTCGCTGCGGCTGCGGCTGCCCGCCCTGGACGGCGTGACCTGGCCGGGCATGGCGCTGCACCGGCTGGTCCAGCAGACGCCCGGGATCGCGGCGATCCGCCGGGCGGCGCTGTTCGGCACCCCGATCGACGCGGCGGAGGCGCTGGCCCTGCACCTGGTCGACGAGGTGACGGACGACGTGGCGGGCGCGGCGGCGGTCGCGGCAGGCCTGGCGGCCGGTGTACCCGGCCCCGAACTGGCGATCCGCCGCCAACTGCTCCTCGACGCGGGGACCGTACCGTTCGAGGAGGCTCTCGGCGCCCATCTGGCGGCCTGCGACCGGGCGTTGCGGCTCGCCGCGGCGGAGCCGACCGCATGACGACCGCCCGGGACGGCTCCGGCCCTCGGGCGGGCGGGGCCGCACTCGCCGCGGACCGTGCGGCGCTGCGCGGGCGGGCCCGGTCGGATCCGGCGCACGCCGACGAACGCCGGTCGGTCCGGGCCGAGTTCCTCGCCGTGCACGCCGGGGCCGTGTACGCCGAGGCCACCGCCGGGTACACCCGTCGGCTGCGGCCGGCCGAGCTGGCCGAGGCGGCCGGGGCGGCCTTTCCCGGGCTGCTGCCGACACCGGCCGAGCTGGCCGCGGACCGGCGGCTGCCGCAGGCGCTGAAGGAGGGCCACGAGATCGACCTCGGTATCTTCTTCAGCGCCGTCCTGCATGCGCCGGCCGCGGGCGGCCACCTGCTGGAGACGATGCTCCGGCCCACGCCCCGCGCGCTGGCTCTGCTGCCCGCGTACACGGCGTCGGGCACGGCCGACCTCGGCTCGGTGCGCGTCGAGCGCCGCGACGGCGTGGCCAGGCTGACCCTGTGCCGTGACGACTGCCTGAACGCCGAGGACGAACGCCAGGTCGACGACATGGAGACCGCCGTCGACCTCGCCCTGCTCGACCCCGCGGTGGACGTGTGCCTGCTGCGCGGCGGTGTCATGACGCACCCGCGCTACCGGGGCAGACGGGTGTTCAGCGCGGGCATCAACCTCAAGTCCCTGCACGCCGGGGACATTTCGCTCATGGGTTTCCTGCTCCGCCGTGAGCTGGGCTACCTCCGCAAGATCTGGGGCGGTCTGCACCCGGACGGGGACGGCCACTGGCCGCCGGCGGTGCGGGCGAAACCGTGGGTGGCGGCCGTCGACGGGTTCGCGATCGGCGGGGGCATGCAACTGCTCCTCGTCCTCGACCACGTGCTGGCCGCGTCGGACGCGTATCTCAGCCTCCCGGCGGCGCAGGAGGGCATCGTGCCGGGCGCCGCCAACTTCCGCCTCACCCGGTTCACGGGACCCCGGCTGGCCCGCCAGATCATTCTGGAGGGCCGTACGATCCACGCCACCGACCCGGAGGCGCGCCTGCTCGTGGACGAGGTGCACCCGCCCGGGGACCTGGACCGGGCCGTCGAGGACGCCCTCGACCGGTTCCGCGGCCAGGCGGTCGCCGCGAACCGCAGGATGCTGAACGCCGCCGAGGAGGACCCGGACGCGCTCCGCCGCTACCTCGCGGACTTCGCCCTGGAGCAGGCCCGGCGCCTGTACAGCACGGACGTACTGGCCAAGGTCGGCCGCTTCTCCGACCGGCGCGCGGACGACAGGTCCGGCCGGCAGGTCTGAGCCGCGCGTGAACGCCCGGGCGGTACCGGATGGATCCGGTACCGCCCGGGCGTTCGTGTGCCGGGTCCGCCCCGTGTCTCACTCCGTGCGCAGCGCCCGGGCCGTCCCCGTACGCGCCGCCCAGCCGGCCGGCAGCAGGGCGCCGGCCGCCGCGATGACGACGCCGCCCAGGGCGAGCAGCGCCAGCAGTCCCGGACCGTAGACGTCGATGTCGGCGGCCGGGATCTCGGCGCCGGTCGACCGGCCCATCGCCGGCATGACGAAGTGGTGCAGCGCCACGCCCAGCGGTACGCCGACGGCACCGGCCACCAGCCCGGTCGCCGTCACGGAGACGAGCACCATGGTGACGGTCTGCCGGGGTGTCATCCCCAGCGCCTTGAACACCCCGAGGTCGTGGACGCGTTCGCGGGTGTCGAGCACCACCGTGTTGAGCACGCACAGGCAGGCCACCACCACGAGCATCGCCGTCAGCATCGCGATCAGCGACTGCATCACCACGATGACGGTCGAGGAGCGGTCGTCGTCGCTGCTCGTGGCCACCCCGCCGATGGTCTTCAGCCTGGCGTTGAGCCCGTCCACGTAGTCGCCCTTGTCCGTGCCCGCGGCGAGCCTGACCGTGAAGTGGTCGGGCTTCACGTCGGGCACGAGCTGTGTCACCGACGCGGCGTCGGTGCGCACCGCCATGCCCTGGTCACCGAGGTCGAAGATCTCGCCGACCAGCTTCAGGCGCGCGCTGTGCCCCTGGTCGGTCAGCGTCACGGTGTCCCCGATCTTCGCCCCCGTGGCCTGGAGGAAACGGGCGGGTGCCACCGCCTCGCCGGGTGCGGAGAACCAGCGCCCCGACAGCATCCGCTGCCCGCTGTTCGCGGCGTCGCCCCGGTAGACCACCAGGGGTGAGCCACCCTTGACACCTGCGACGCTGACCTGCGTCTTGGCGGTGCTGAAGTACGACCCGGTGCCGGACTGCGCCCGGATCGCGGCGGCCACCTCGGCGGGGTCGGCGGGCTTCACCTGGGTCTGCGGACCGGTCGCGGACCCGGGGTCACCGCGGCCCCCCTGGTCGTCGCGGGCGGTGGGACCGGCGTCCGCACGGGAGCCGTCCTCGGTACGGGAGCCCGTCCCGGACGCCGTGCCCTCGGCACCGCGGGTGGGCGCCTCGCGGTCGCCGGCGCCCTGGCGGGCCGGGGCGCCGGGCCGTCCCACGGTGCTGACCGTCACGTCACCGACCGAGTCCGGGTTGCCGTCCGTCTGGATGGCGAACAGCGAACTGCTGAGGCCCACCGCGAAGGTGACCGCCAGCGCCCCGAAACCGACGGCGGCGGCGGTGGTCGCCGCCCGCGCGGGACGCGCGAACGGAGTGGCGAGGCCGAGGCTGACCGGGCGCGGCACCGGCAGCCGGGTCAGCAGCCGCCGGACGGTGCGCCCCCGTCCCTCCCGGGGGGTACGGCCGACGTTGATCGCCTCCGTGGTCCGCAGCCGGGCGGCCCGCAGCGCCGGTCCCAGCGCGGCGAGGACCACCAGCGCCAGCGCCGCCAGGGGCACCAGGACGTCGATCCACAGCGGGATGAGCAGGGAGGTCGTGTCGTACGCGGTCTCGACCTCGTTCAGCATCGGCACGGCCAGCAGGTTGCCCACGACCACGCCCAGCAGGGCTCCTGCCGAGGCCGGGATCAGGGCCTGTGCGACGTAGGCCCGGCCCACCTGTGCCGGGGTGAAGCCGATGGCCTTCAGGATGCCGATGCGCCGGGTGGCCGCCGCGACCGCGCCGCTGACCACGATGGAGATGATGAGGACGGACATCGCCAGGCCGATGAGCGCGAACGCGGTCACGAACGGCACGAACGCCGAGACGTTGTCGTCCGCGATCTGCTTGACGTCGAGCCAGGACTGCGCGCCGCGCAGGGCCCCGGCGGGCAGTCCCGCGGAGACGGCCTTCTTCCCCGCGGCGACCTCCGCCCTGCTGTCGGCGTGGTCGAAGCGGTACAGCATCTGGTAGCCCAGGCCCGTGCCGGAGCCGGCCAGTTCGCGCAGCTGGGCCGGCAGCGTCCAGGCGTCGGCGCTCTCGCCGACGGACTCGGCGATGCCGGACACGGTCAGCTCCGTCTTGCCGCCCGGCCCGGTGACCTCCAGCCGGCTGCCCACCGTCACGCCCGGGGTGCGCGCACTGGTGTCCAGGACGATCTCGCCGGACTTCGCGGCCCACGTGCCCTCGACGAGCGTCACCTTGTCCACCGGCTGGTCCGCCTGCGCGCGGCCGACCACGGTCAGCGGCGGCGGGGTGATGCCCAGGGCCCCGCCCGTGGCGCTCTGCACCCGCAGCGAGGCCATGGGGAACGGACCGGCCGCGGCCGCCACGCCGTCGGCGTTCCCGGTCGCCGCCAGCTGCGCCTGCGAGACCTTCGTCCCGTCGAACTCCGCGCTGAGATGGGCTCCCTGCTGTTTGCCGAACGCCTGGTCGAAGGGGCCCTGGGAGGCGACGAGCAGCCCGGCGCCGAGCACCGAGGCGGCCACCGCGAGCAGGGTCGTCAGCACCATCACGACGGTCTGCACCCGGCGCCGCCCCACACCGGCGCGCACCACTCTGCCGAGCGCACCGCCCCCGCGGGCGCCCCGGGCAGGCCCCGTTCCGCGGGACGGGCCGCCGCCGTCGGGCGCGGGCACGGCCGAGCCGGGTTCTTCGAGTCGGGTGCCCGCCCGGCCCGACGGCCACGGGGCGCTCATCGGCTCACCCGCGGAAGACCGTGCGTCGTGTCCCGGGCGACCTGTCCGTCGACCAGTTCGACGGTGCGGGTGGCGCAGGCCTTGGCCAGCGCCAGGTCATGGGTGACCAGCACGATCGTCAGCCCGTCGTCGTTGAGCTCGCGCAGCAGCGTCTGTACGTCCGCCCCGGACGCCGAGTCGAGTGCGCCGGTGGGTTCGTCGGCCAGCAGCAGTGCCGGACTGTTCATCAGCGCCCTGGCCACCGCGACCCGCTGCCGTTCACCGCCGGAGAGCCGGCCGGGGTAGGCGTGCGCGTGGCGGGCGATGCCGAGCTGGCCGAGCAGTTCGTCGGCGCGGGCGGCGGCCTGGGCCCGGGGCATGCCCGCGAGCTGGGCCGGCAGCAGCACGTTGTCGGCGACGGTCAGGTCGTCCAGCAGGTTGAAGAACTGGAAGATCATGCCGATCCACGTCCTGCGGTACTTCGCGGATCCGGCCTCGTTCAGCTGGTCCACCCGCACCCCGGCGACGGTCACACTGCCCTCGGTGGGCCGGTCGAGGCCGGCGACGAGGTTCAGCAGCGTCGACTTGCCGCTGCCGGACGGGCCCAGCACGGCGACGGCCTCGCCCGGCCGCACGTCCAGCGACAGCCCGGAGAGCGCGGGCGGGCCCTCGTCGTACGCCTTGCTCACGTCGCGCAGCTCGATGAGCGGGTCGGTCAGGTCCCTCACGGCTCCTCCAGGGTTGCCGGGTCTCTTGTCGTACCGACGAAGCTAGGTGCGGGGGGTCCGGTGCCGCGTCCGCCGCTGTGCCGAAGATTCCTACCGTGTCCGGGGGAGGTCCGGCCGTCTCAACCCAGCGGCCTAGTCCACAGGCTGAGTCGTCCCCGCACGCAGACGGATCCCGGGCCGGCGCCCGGTTGACACAATGGCCCGGTGAATGGAGCCAGGCGGATCGTCCGATGGTGGCCGGCCCTCGTGCGGGGGCTGCGCGCAGGCGTCGTCCAGTCGTCCCGAGGGGGCAGGTGGTGGCGTTCCGCCGGTGCGCTTCCCCGGCACTCGCGCTGGATCTGGATCGCGGATCTGCTGATCGCCGCGGTACTCGCGGTGGGCACGGTCTCCGCCGATCTCGACCGCTCCACCTACGACAACCGGCCGCAGGTGCCGCGCGTCTCGGCATCGGCCTCCGACACAGGCACAGGAACAGGGACAGGGACGGGCACGGGCACCGACACGGGCTCCGGTGCGCCGTCCCGGCCGGACCTGTCCGGCGACCAGAACCCCGAGCCGCGGCAGGGGACCGAGCGGAAGCTGCCTCCCGCCCGGCCGTGGGAGCTGGCCCTGGGCGTGCTCTGCGCGGCACCGCTGGCACTGCGCCGGCGGTATCCGCTGGCCGCCTTCTGGGCCGTGCTGGCCGCGACCTGGGGCTTCCACCAGGGCGACATCACCGAGGACGCGCAGGTGTTCGCCTTCGCGAGCGCGCTGATCGCGGCGTACAGCGCGGCGATGTACAGCCCGTACCGCGCACCGGCACTGGCGAGCCTGGCGCTGGGCGGCACCGCGTTCGGTGTCCTGTCGCTGATGCCGGAGATAGACCGTGGCCTGATCCCGGTCCTGGTGCTGCTGCCGGTGGCGCTCGCCGCCAACGCGGTGCACGTGTGGCAGCAGCGGGGCCGCGCCCAGCAGGAGGCGACCCGGCAGGCCGTGGAGCGGGAACGCGCCCGCATCGCACGCGAGTTGCACGACGTCGTCACCCACAACGTCAGCATGATGACCATTCAGGCCGGTGCGGCGCGCAAGACCCTCGACGTCTCCCCCGACCAGGCCCGCGAGGCGCTCAAGGCCGTCGAGGCGGGCGGCCGGGCCGCGCTGGCGGAGCTGCGGCACGTCATGGGTCTGCTGACGATGGCCTCCGACGGACCGCAGCCGGCCGCGACCGCGGATCTGGCGCCCCAGCCGGGCCTCGGCCAGCTGGCCGAACTGACCGGGCGGGTGCGCGACACGGGCACCCGGGTCGAGGTGTCCGTCACCGGCACCCCGGCCGCGCTTCCCGCGGGGGTGGATCTCGCCGCGTACCGGGTGGTGCAGGAGGGGCTGACCAACGCCGTCAGACACGCCGCGGGTGCCACGGTCACCGTGCGCGTGGAGCACGCCCCGGGCGAGGTACGGGTGGCGGTCGAGGACACCGGCGGGCAGCGCGGCTCACGGATCGCGGGCAGCGGCCGTGGCCTGATCGGACTGCGCGAACGGCTCGCGGTCTACGGCGGTACGCTGTCCGCCGGCAGCCGCCCGCACGGAGGCTTCGCGGTCCTGGCGGTCATCCCGGTGGAGGTCGAGTGAGTACCGAGACGCAGCGCGCCGCCGACGGTGCGGGACCGCCCCGGGTGGTGATCGCCGACGACCAGGCGCTGGTCCGCACCGGCTTCCGGATGATCCTGGCCGCGGACGGCATCGAGGTCGTCGGCGAGGCGGCCGACGGCGACGAGGCCGTGGCCACCGTCCGGCGGACGCTCCCCGACGTCGTCCTGATGGACATCCGCATGCCGGGTACGGACGGCCTGGAGGCCACCCGCCGCATTCTCGGCCCGGAGGCGCCGCCCAGCCCGCCCCGGATCATCATCCTCACCACGTACGACCTCGACCAGTACGTCTACGGGGCGCTCGCCGTGGGCGCCAGCGGGTTCCTGCTCAAGGACGTCACCCCGGAGTACCTGGCCGCGGCCGTGCGCCTGGTCCGCTCCGGGGACGCGCTGCTCGCGCCGTCCATCACCCGCCGTCTGGTGGAGCGCTTCGCCCAGCCCGCGGGGCGTACCACCACGCTGCACCGCGACCTGTCCACGCTCACCCGCAGGGAGCTCGAGGTCCTGGAGTCCCTGGCCCGCGGCCTGACCAACGCGGAGCTGGCCGCCCGTCTGCACCTGAGCGAGGCGACGGTGAAGACCCACGTGACGCACGTCCTCGCCAAGCTCCAGCTCCGCGACCGCGCCCAGGCGGTCATCGCCGCGTACGAGACGGGGCTGGTCACACCGGGTTCCATGGACCTTCCGCCGTCGAACTGACCGACCGCCGCCCGGAGCCGGTGGGCGCTCCTCCGGTCGGGTCGCCTTCGGTGGTCGGTGCCGCCGGGCGCGCTGACGATCGCGCCCGGCGGCACCGTGGGGTGGATCAGGTGTTCCACACCTGGAACTCGGAGATCTGGCCGGCGGGCCAGCCGTCGTTCGCCGTGATGTTCACCCGGAAGTACCGCTGGGTGGTCGCGGCGAAGGTGAGGGTGACGGTGTTGGCGGTGGTGGGGTCGAAGGTGTATGTGGCCGACGGCTTGACGGTGGTGAAGGAGGAGCCGTCGGTGCTGCCCGACAGGGACAGCGTCTGGTTGCGGGCGCCCCACGTCGCGGGGAGCTGGAGGACGACGCGGCTCGCGCTCTGCGCGGAACCGAGGTCCACCTGCACCCACTGCGGGAAGGCGTTGCCGGCGCTCTCCCAGTAGGTGCCCTGGTTGCCGTCCGTCGCGTTCGACGACGGGTAGACGTCGGTGTGGCTGGACTCGGTGGTGGCCGCTCCGGCCGCCAGGTTCCTGCTGGCCGTGCCGGCGCCGGTGCCGGTCAGCGCGACCGTGGTCGTGCCGTTCGACGCGTTGCTGGCCATGCTCAGATCGCCGGTGCGGGTGCCGGACGCGGTGGGTGTGAAGGTGACGGCCACCGTGCAGGAGGCCCCGGCCGCGATCGACGTCCCGCAGGTGTTGGTCTGCGAGAAGTCGCCGGTGACGGTGACGCCGGAGACCGTCGCGGCGGCGGTTCCGGTGTTGGTCACCGTGACCGTCTGCGCGCTGCTCGCGGTGTTGAGGGCCTGGGTGGGATACGTCAGTGCCGCGGGGCTCGCCGACAGGGTCGCCGGGGAGGAGCCGCCGCCGCTGGGGAACACCTCGAACTCCGACAACTGGGCCGCGTTCCAGCCGGTGTTGGCGGTGATGTTCACCCGCACGTAGCGCGCCGTGGCGGCGCTGAACGTGATGGTCGCGGTGTTGCCGTTGGCGTTCGGGTCGAAGGTGTACCCGGCCGACGCCTTGATCGTGGAGAAGCTGGAGCCGTCCGTGGATCCCTGCACCGACAGCGTCTGGGTGCGGGCCGACCAGGCGGTCGCGGGCGGGAGCTTGAGCACCACCTTGCCGACGCCGTAGTTCTGGCCGAGGTCGACCTGGGCCCACTGCGGGAACGAACCGTTCGTGCCCTCCCAGTACGTCGAGGCGTCCGGGTCGGTGAGGTTGGAGGCGACGTACGGGCCGTTGCTCGAACTCGCCGTCGCCGGACGCCCGGCGGCGATGTCGGTGGTGCTGTCGATGCCGCTGCCGGACAGGGCGACGACGGTCGGGCTGTTGTTGGCGTTGCCGGTGACGGTCAGGTTGCCGGTGCGCGAGCCTCCCGTGGTGGGCCTGAAGCCGACGGTCACCGTGCAGGACGCGCCGACCGCGAGGGAGGAGCAGTTGTTGGTCTGGCTGAAGTCACCGGTCGCCGTGACGCCGGAGACGGTCGCCGAGGTGGTGCCCGAGTTGGTCACCTTCACCGTCTGGGTGGCGGCCGGGGAGCCGACCACCGTGGCGGCGAAGGCGAGGCTCGCCGGGTCGGTGTTCAGCACGGGCCCCGGCGCGGTGCCCGTGCCGGAGAGGGTGACGGTGTCGGTGACCCCGCCCGCGTTGACGGTCAGGGAGCCGCTCCGGCTGCCGGTGGCCGTCGGGGCGAACTTCACGCCGACGGTGCACGAGCCGTTCGCCGCGATCGACGAGCCGCAGGTGTTGGTCTGGGAGTAGTCGCCGCTGGTGGAGATCGACGAGACGGACGCGGCGGAGTTGGTCGGGTTGGAGACCGTCACGGTCTGCGCGTCGCTGGTCGAACCGGTGGGCACCGAACCGAAGTTGAGCGCACCCGGGGTGGCCGTGACGCCTTCGGACGGGTACGGCGGGTAGACCGGGGCCGGCCACCCTCCACAGTACGGGGTGCCGCTGATACCGGAGTTGCCGCCGCCGTCGGTCACCGTGAAGCTGCCGGCCGAGCAGCTGTACACCGGCGAGGTGTAACCGACGCCGGTCGCCGTGACGTTGGTGAACCTGGCCGCGCCGCCGGTCTGTTCCTGGAGCGCGAAGGTTCCGGTGCCGGCGATGGTCACGTTGGTGAGGTTGACCCCGCTGATGGTGCCCTCGACCCACTGGACCGCTTCGTAAGGGCTCTGCTGGATCAGCGCGTTGGTCACGTTGACGGGGCCGGTGATCGCGCCCTGGCTGCCGTCGAACCACAGCGCGCCCACGCCGAACTGCCAGTTCGGGTCGAGGCTGCCGTCCCGGACCATGGTGTTGTCGGAGAGGGTGGTGGTGCCGACCGGTGTCGACGAGAAGCGCTGCCCCACGTGGATGCCGCCGCCCTGGGTGATGCCGGAGTCCACCACCCGGTTGCCGCTGACGGTGTTGTCGTGACCGCCGTAGATCGCGATGCCGTTGGCGAGGATCTGCAGGGACACGGTGTTGTCGGAGACGGTGTCGTTGGCGTCGGCGCCGACGGCGGAGTCCGCCCAGGTGGCGATTCCGTCGTCGCCGGTGTTGCGGATGTCGCTGTTGGTCACCTTGGAGTTGGTGACGGCGCCGTGGAAGTTGATGCCGTCCGCGGTGGTGTCGCGGATGCGCATGCCGCTGAACGTCAGCCCGTCCATCGGCCCGTCCATCCAGGCGCCGACCTTCATGTGGTCGATCCACAGGTTGGCGACGGTCGAGTTGCTCATCGCGCCGCCGATGCCGTTGACCTGGGCGCTGTCGTCGCGCTCCTGCACGTTGCCGAAGATCGCGAAGTTCTGCAGGTGCACGCCGGTGCTGGCCGAGGGCGCGGAGTTGCCGTAGAAGCCGGGTGCCGTGCCGGTGACGGTCGAGTACCACATGCCGGCGCCGGCGACGGTGACGTTGTTGACGCTGATGTGGCCGGGGATGTCGTAGGTGCCCGGCGGGATCCACACCGTGCCGCCCGGTCCTGCCGCGCTGATCGCGGCGTTGAACGCGCCGGTCGCGTCGGTCGCTCCGGTCGGGTCGGCGCCCTTGCTGGTCACCGACACCGCTCCCGAGGGTGCGGTCAGGGCGGCGCCGACCTGCTCGAAGTCGGCGAAGTCGATCGTGTACGAGGAGGCGGTGTCCCCCGCGTCGACCTGGAGCTTGAAGGTCGTACCCGCCGGATAGGTGGTGGAGAAGAGCCGGTGGGCCTCGTCGTAGAAGTGGTGCGGGTTGCTGCCCGGGGTGTTGGTGAACGGGTAGCTGCCGTAGTACCAGCTGTAGGCGTTGGTCAGGGTGAAGTCGGGCTGCTTGACGCCGTTGACGTACAGGGACAGCGCGGCGGTGTAGACCGAGCCGCCCGAGGTGTCGGGGATGCTGTACCGGAAGTTGATCGAGTTGGTCGCCACCGGCGTGGTGAAGGTGACGTACTGGCCGGTGCCCTGGAGGGTCGTCGCCTTGCGGTACGACGCCTCGTCGGCCAGCTGGCCCTGGGTGTAGCTCGGCCCGATGTTCGTGCCGTTGGTGGCGGAGTTCTCCGCCTGCACCTCGACGTACGGCAGGCTCGCGCCGCTGCCGCCGGTGGCGGCGGTCGCCGCCGCGGCCGGCTGGACGGCCAGCGCGAAGACGCAGCCGACCGCCAGCATCGCGGTGCTGACCGCCCAGACGAGGGCTCGTCTCAGCTCTCTGACGGAATGGAACACGTACCACTCCTTTCATCGCGGAATGCCCGAACTGTTCCGCCGACACCGCCAGGGGCGGGAGGGGAGACGGAGGGTGGTGATGACGCACGGGGGACCGTAATGACGTCGACATCCTCGCGCAATAACCCGACAGAAGATTGCAACAATAAAAATTTGGCATGCAAGATCTCGTGAGACTCCTGCCAAGGTGGACAATGCGCAGCTCAGTGCCCTCGAACGCCCGGTGGTCACGAGGTGGTGCCCTGGGCGGCGGGAACAGCCTGCCCGGCCGGTGCTGTTGCACCGGCCGGGGGACCGGCACCGCACGGGTGGGGAGACGCAGACCAGAGAGGCGTCCGCGCCTGCGTGACCCGGTGCCCTCGGATCCGCGGCACATCCGGTGATCTGCTATTCAGGGACGCCTGCCCAGGCACCCGCCGCGGACTCGCGCCGAGACCTTGTCACACAGGAGGAAAGTTTCATGAACGACCGGCCCTTGACGCTGATGGCGGTACACGCCCACCCCGACGACGAGGCCACCGGCACCGGAGGCGTCCTCGCGCGGTACGCGGCGGAGGGCATGCGCACGGTCCTCGTGACCTGTACCGACGGCGGTTGCGGCGACGGGCCGGGAGGTGTCAAGCCGGGGGAGCCCGGCCACGACCCGGCGGCCGTCGCCTCGATGCGGCGCCGGGAACTGGAGGCGAGCTGCGAGATCCTGAAGATCAGCCACCTGGAGACGCTGGACTACGCGGACTCCGGAATGATGGGCTGGCCGGCGAACGACGCCCCCGGATCCTTCTGGCGGACACCCGTGGAGGAGGGCGCCGCCCGGCTCGCGGAGCTCCTGCGGCGCTACCGGCCCGATGTGGTCGTCACCTACGACGAGAACGGCTTCTACGGCCACCCCGACCACATCCAGGCCCACCGCATCACGATGGCGGCGCTGGCGATGACCGAGCCGACCCCGAAGGTGTACTGGACGACGGCTCCGCGTTCGATGATGCAGCGGTTCGGGGAGGCCATGCGCGAGTTCGGTGCGGACGTACCGGAGCCGGACCCCGAGGAGGCCGCCGCGATGGCGGAGATCGGACTCCCCGACGACGAGATCAGCACCTGGGTGGACACCACCGCGTTCGGCGGCCAGAAGTTCGACGCGCTGGCCGCGCACGCCAGCCAGGGCGAGAACATCTTCTTCCTCGGGATGGGCCGGGAGAAGTTCACCGAGCTGATGGGCGTGGAGACCTTCGTCCGGGTCCAGGACACCACCGGCGCGGCCCTCCCCGAGAACGACCTCTTCGCCGGACTGCGCTGACCCGCCCGCCCGCGGGTCCTTCGTGCCGCACCGGCCCCGCACCGGCCCCGGAGCGGCACGAAGGGCCAGGTCAGCGGTGCGGAAAGGGGTGGTAACCCCCCGGAGCGCCGGAGGCGGTCCCCCTGCGGATCCGGTGGCTGGCCAGCTGTCGGCGCGCAGCGGCCGTGCCCAGACTCGGCGGCATGACGTTCTCCATCGACGCTCCCGTCGCGGCCGGGACGGCCGCCGCCCCTGCGCCGGCCTCCGGTCCCGGCAGCGACTTCGCCAGGCTCTCCCGACGCATCGGCGAAGCGGGCCTGCTGGACCGGCGCCCGGGCTACTACACCGTGCGGCTCGGCCTGGTGGTCGCGGCACTGCTGGGTGGCGCGGCGGCCTTCCTCGCGCTCGGCGACACCTGGTGGCAGCTGGCCCTCGCCGCCGCCATGGCCCTCGTCTTCGGCCAGGTGGCGCTCGTGGCACACGACCTGGCCCACCGCCAGGTCTTCCGCAGGCGCCGCCCGAGCGAGACCTGGGGCCGGCTCTTCGGCAACCTCGCCATCGGCATGAGCTACGGGTGGTGGA
Source organism: Streptomyces sp. NPDC048278 (assembly GCF_040652195.1). Lineage (NCBI taxonomy): Bacteria > Bacillati > Actinomycetota > Actinomycetes > Kitasatosporales > Streptomycetaceae > Streptomyces > Streptomyces sp. NPDC048278. The sequence continues at coordinate 14,794 of NZ_JBEZLP010000048.1, read as the reverse complement.
TGAACAAGCACACCCGTCACCACGCCAACCCCAACCACGAGGAACTCGACCCGGACGTCGCGCCGGACATCCTGGTGTGGTCCACCGACCAGGCGCGCACCAGCAGCGGCCTCGCCCGGCTCGTCGGCGGCCACCAGGCCTTCCTGTTCTTCCCGCTGCTGACCCTGGAGGGTTTCAACCTGCATGTGTCGAGCGTGCGGGCGCTGCGCTCGCCGTCCATGAAGAACCGGGTGGCGGAGGGCGTGCTGCTCCTCCTGCACTTCGCGGCCTACCTGTCGGCGCTGTTCCTGGTCCTCTCCCCCGGCAAGGCCGTGGCGTTCCTCGCCGTGCACCAGTGTCTGTTCGGCGTCTACCTCGGCTGCACGTTCGCCCCGAACCACAAGGGCATGCCCACCTTCACCGGCGACGAGCGGCCCGACTTCCTGCGGCGCCAGGTGCTCACCTCCCGCAACGTGCGGGGCGGCCGGTGCACGGACGTGCTGCTCGGCGGGCTCAACTACCAGATCGAACACCACCTGTTCCCGAGCATGCCCACCCCTCACCTGCGCCGCGCCCAGGTGATCGTGCGGGAGTACTGCGCGGAGATCGGTGTGCCGTACCACGAGACCGGGCTGCTGCGGTCCTACCGCGAGGCGCTCGCCCACCTGCACCGGGTGGGAGAACCCATCCGGCGCGGGCGCAAGGCGTCCTGACGGTGCGGACGCGGGGACGGGCGGCCGGGTACCGCCCGTCGAGGAGGCCGGGGCCTGTCCTCGACGAGCGGCATCCCGGCCGGCACCGCCTGCCTGCCGCCCGCCTACCGCCCGCCTACCGTCTGTCTATCGCCTGCCTGCCGCCCGCTCAGCGTCTGCGGCCGGCCCGACGGCCCGGCCTCACCGCAGGTGCCGGGCGAAGAACCGGTTCCCGTCCTCCAGCTCGAACCACGGGGTGCCGGTGTGCCCGCCGAGATTGGCGTGCAGTGTCTTCTCCTTGCTGCCGAAGGCGTCGAACAGGTCGAGCGCCCGCTGCCGGGGGTTGCCCTCGTCGTCCCACTGGAGCAGGAGCAGCAGGGGCACGGTGACCTGGCGGGCCTCCGCGCGCTGGGCGCGGGGCACGTATCCCCCGGCGAAGAGCCCGGCGGCGGCGATGCGCGGCTCGACCGCCGCGAGGCGGATGCCGACGGCTGTCCACCCGGAGTACCCGACCGGGCCGGCGATCTCGGGCAGCGCGAGGAGGGCGTCCAGAGCGGTCCGCCATTCCGGGACCGCGTTCTCGACCAGCGGGCCGACGAACGACTCGAAGATCTCGTCGGCCGGCTCGCCGGCCTTCATCGCGCGGCGGAGGTCGGCGCGGGCCTGCTCGGCGGCGGCGGAACGGGGCCGGTCGCCGCACCCGGCGGCGTCGATGGAGGCCACCGCGTAGCCGTACGCCGCGGTCTTGCGGGCCCGGGCCACCAGCCGGGGCTCGTTCCTGGGCAGGCCGTTGTTGTGGGCCATCAGGACCAGCGGGGCCGGTGTGGCGGATTCCGGTGTGTCCGATTCCGGTGTGGCGGACTCCGGGGTCCACAGGGTGCCGGGGATCTCGCCGAGGGTGAATGCGCGTTCGAGGACGCCGTCGTCGAGACGCTGTTCGGAAGTGAAATGCATGGTCGTGCCTTTCGGGAGTGCGCTGGAACGGCGCTCCCGGACGACCTATCGCCCGACCGCGACCCCGGAGGGGAGCACCCATGTCGATACAGCGTTCACGGGTACCACCTCCTCGTCTCTGGCACGGCCTCCGGAAAGGTAGCAGCGGTCGCCGCGGCCCGCCAACGGGTTTTCGCGGCGCACGGGGGGGGCCGCGCTCCGGCCCCGGCTCAGCCCAGGGTGTCCAGCAGGGCGGCGACGTAGGCGTCCAGCCGCCCCTCCACCGTCCGCGTCGTCAGTTCCGTCCTGCCCGCCTCCTGCCACGGCCGCGCCACCCACCGCACCTGCCCAGCGAACCCCAGAGCGTCCAGCAGCCGCCAGTACAGCCGTTCCCTCGCGGTCGCGGCCGGCACCCCGCCGGCCTCCTCGTACGCCTCGGCGAACCGCAGGCCCCACGCCGGGCCGTGCAGCATCGCGAGATTGGTGGAGCAGTGCGCCACGTCGAGATCCGCCGGACCCCAGCAGGTCTGCACCCAGTCGACGACCCCGGTGATCCGGGGACCGGCCAGGCCCAGCGGCACGTCGAACAGCACGTTGCCGGGGTGGAAGTCCCGGTGCAGGAACCGCCCTTCGTAGGGTGGCGGCGGCTCGCGGATCACGTCCGTCGCCGCGGCCCAGGCCGCCGCGTCGGCGCCGTCCGGCGGGACGACGGCGTCGGCGGTCGTCCACGCCCGGTACTCCCGGGGACGCCGGGCGGGCCGCAACGCGTGGATCGCCACGAGTTGTCGGGCCAGCAGGGGGACGCGCGCCTCCAGGCCCCGGTCGTCGAGGACCGTCCGACCCGGCAGATGCGTCATCAGGAGTGACGGGTACTCGCAGTGCGCGGCGGTCGCGTCGACCGCGACCGGTCCCGGGGCCGGCACGCCCGTCCCCGCGAGCAGGGCGAGGGCGCCGGCCTCGCGGTGCAGCAGGTCCTCGGCGAGCGTTACGAACGACGGGTCGACGAAGGTCCGCAGCACCAGGTCACGGGTGTCCCCGTCCCGGGTGCCGATGGTCAGCCGGCGCATCTCGGCGGTGATGCCCCCGTGCAGTGCGCCGGTCGCGACGACCCGTTCACCGGCCGCCAGATGCCGGCCCACCCAGGCCAGGGCCAACGGCCGGACCGCCCCTGCTTCGTCATGGTCGGACACCGTGCCACCCCATCATCCGGGCGGCGGCACCGGCAAAGGGTTTCCGCGCCGGGGCCTACGGTTCGCTTCTCGCGGGCCGCAGGGCGGCGGCGCCCGCCCGCACCATCGCGGCCAGCGGTGACCTCGCCCTTTGCACGAGGTCACGCGGCAGAGCGGTGTCGAGCTCGACGGTCACCCGGACGTACCGGGTGTGCAGCCGGGTGACCTCGACGAGACGCGGTACGACCGCCTCCGGGCCGCGCTGCAACGCGGCACGGTAGGTGTCCTTGCGCTGGTTCATGCCGTGTCCTGTCGCTTGACGAGTTCTTCTGCGAGGTCCATGTACGCCGAGCCCTTGGCCGCCACCGGGCTGCCGAACGACTGGGCGTAGAGGTCGAGCCGCGGGATGTGGGTGGACAGCACGTCGAAACCCCGCTCGGTGAGCGCTTCCCGGGCGTCGGCGTCGGGACCCGTGCGCGTGGCGTCGGCCCGGTTGGTCCGGTTCAGCAGAACGGCGGCGTGGGCCGGCTGGGCGCGCAGGGACTGCACGTCGCCCATCTCGCCCCCGATGGGTGCCATGCGGTCCAGCTCGATGGGGGCCGGAGTGACCGGCACGATCCATTCGCCCGCGTATCTCATGATGCTGCGGGCGATGTGCGCGTGGTCCTCCATCTGCGGGGCGTCGAACACGACGGCCCGCCGCTCGCCCAGGAAGTCGTTCACGCGCCGGTGCACATCGCCCACCGGAAGGGCGACCACGGGAAACGGGAAGCCGCCCGCCAGTTCGCTCCAGCGCAGCGCGGAGGACGCGGGGTCACTGTCGACCAGCAGCGGTGGGATGCCCGACTCGTGCAGCGCGTGGGCCAACCAGACCGCGCTGGTCGTCTTTCCCACCCCGGGCTTCAGGTTCACGAAGGCGTAGCTCAGCGACACACGGGCCAACGTAGGGGCGCGAGCGACCGCCGACCGTCGACTCGGGGCACAGCGTGCCGTCGTTCACCCTGCGGCGCCGGTGAATCATTCGGATGGGCCAGTACGGATCTCCTGCCGCCATCTGTGGGTTTCGTCGTCAGCGCAACCAATCCACGGTCCCGACGAGAACGGATTACGCCCGGACAAGTCCCGACCGTGGAGGCCCTCGGTGAAAGAAGCGGTGAATATCGGCTCGAACCCCTCGAACCGGCCTGGCCTGGAGGAGTTGGTGGGCCGGGTGGCGCTCGGGGACGAGGAGGCGTTCGCCGGTGTCTACGACTCGGTGGCGGGTCCGGTCCTGGGTGTCGTGCGTGCCGTGCTGCGTGACCGGGCGCAGTCGGAGGAGGTGGCTCAGGAGGTCCTGGTGGAGGTGTGGCGGACCGCTCCCCGCTACCGGTCCGACCGCGGCACGGTCATCAACTGGATCCTCACGCTGGCGCACCGCCGGGCGGTGGACCGGGTGCGCTCGGTGGACGCCGCGGTCGCCCGGGACCACAGGGCCGCGCTGCTGGCGCGGGTGCCCGAGTTCGACGAGGTGGCCGAGCACGTCGAGGCGCGGCTGGAGCGGGAGCAGCTGCGCCGCTGCCTGCGCACCCTGACCGAGCTCCAGCGCCAGGCCGTCACCCTGGCGTACTACCGGGGGCTGACCTACCGAGAGGTGGCGGAGGCGCTGGCGCTTCCGCTGGGCACCGTGAAGACCCGGCTGCGCGACGGGCTCATCCGGCTGCGCGACTGCCTGGGGGTGACCGCGTGACGACCACCACCGATCCGCACCGGCTGACGGGCGCCTACGCCCTGCACGCCCTGTCCGACGAGGAGAGCGCGGCGTTCGAGCGCCACCTGGAGGGCTGCGAGACGTGCCCGCAGGAGACGGCCGAACTGTGCGCGACCGCGGCCCGCCTGGGACTCGCCGTCGCCGTGGCGCCCGCTCCGGCCATGCGTGAACAGGTGCTGCGCCGCATCACCGCCGTCCGGCAGGAGACGCCCGGCAGAGTTGCCCAGTCCCTGTCCGTCCGGTCCGGCCCGCGGGCCCGGGCCCTGTCCAGGTGGGCGCTCGCCGCCTGCCTCGCGGCGGTCGCGGCGCTCGGCGGGACCGCCGTGTGGCAGCACCAGCAGGCCGTGGAGGCCCGTGACCGGGCGCGGCACGCCACAGAGGCGACGGACGCGATCGCCGCCGTACTGGCCGCGCCGGACGCGGAGACCCGGGCCGCCGTCCTCACGGGTGGCGCCACCGGCACCGTCGTCGTCTCCCGCGGTCAGGACCGGGCCGTGTTCGCCGTCTCGGGGATGGCCCGTCCGCCCGGCGGAAAGGTCTACCAGCTGTGGTTCGACGACGACGGGACCATGCGGTCCGCGGGCCTGATGGACCCCGGTCGCAGCGACCAGGCCGTCCTGCTGCGCGGTGCCGTCGACGGAGCGTCGGGCGTGGGCGTCACCGTCGAACCCGCCGGCGGCTCCGAGCGGCCCACGTCTGCCCCGCTCGCCCTGCTGGCCTTCCCGGGCTGAACCGGAGCCTCGGACGCGGCGGACCACGTGCACGGCCCTCTCCCGCCGGAGCCCGCCGACGAGGAGTCCGCGGCCCCGGCCGAGGCCCGGGTGGAGTAGCGCGTCCCGGCACGGGCAGAAGCGGATCCGAACGAGAGGTGGACGGGTAGCGGTGGACGGGTACATGAGCACGCCGTTCGTAGGCATGATCGCGGGCACGGCCCTGGCGTTCGCCGGCCGGTTCGGCAGGTTCGGAGCCTTCCTGCCGGTGGGCGCGCCGAGCCGGTGGGCCGAGGGCGGCGGGTGGACGCCCCCCGCCGTCACCGCGTCGATCGCGCTGACCGTGCTGCCCGCCCCGCACGGGATGATGGCGGAAGCCACGAGTGCGGCAGAGCCGTACACGACACACGCAAGGATCCGTCTGAGTGCCGCCTCGCACCGCACGCCGCATGTCCGCTGAGCCGTACACCGGCCGAAGCCGCCGCACCGCCGCCTGGTGGCCGCCCGCCACGTGGTGGCCGGCGCTGCGGCGCACGCCGGTGTCGCTGTGGAACGACGACATCACGGACTACGCGGCGGCGCTGACGTACTACGCGATCCTGACCGTGCTCCCCGCCCTGCTGGCGACGGTGCTCGCCTTCGGTCTGATCAGCCCGGACACGGCCGAGGAGTTCATCAGCCACGTCACCGCCTACGCCCCGGCCGACTCCGGTGCCGACCTGCACACCGCGCTCGCCCACGCGCTGGACACGGACGGGACGGCCTGGCCGCTGCTCGTGACCGGCACGGCCAGCGCACTGTGGTCGGCCTCCAGCTATCTCGCCGTGTTCCGCCGGGCCCTGCACCGCATGCACCGCGTCGAGGACCGCCGCTCGACCTGGCGCAAGGCACCCCGCATCGTGCTGACCGCGCTCCTGCTGCTCGGTCTGCTCCTCGTCGGCTCGCTCGCCCTGCTGCTGACCGGCCCGCTCGCGGAGGCCGTCGGCCGTTCCTTCGGCATGGACACCACCGTGGCGTGGGCGTGGAGTCTGCTGCGCTGGCCGGTGCTGCTGTGTCTGGTCGCCCTGCTGGTCGTGGTCGTCTTCCACACCGGTCCGGCCGCCGCGCGCCCGCGCCGGCACAGCCTGCCCGGCGGCGTCCTGGCCGCCACGCTGTGGCTGGCCGTCTCCGCGGGCTTCTCGACCTACGCCACCACGCTTGGCGCCTACAGCAGGCTGTACGGCTCGCTCTCGGGCATCGTCGTCTTCCTCGTCTGGCTCTGGCTGTCCAACCTGGCCCTGCTCACCGGAGCCCAGTTCGCCGCGGAACTCGCCGCTCCGGACGGTGCGGGGCGCCCGCCGCGGAGGCCGTAGCGGACCCCGACTGGTCAGCCGCGCCGCGGGCGCCGGACGGGTCAGCCGCGCCGTCAGGACCGGGTGCCTCGCGGCGGGCGGGGGAAGAAGCCGCTGGTGCGGGCCCGGTAGGCGGCGTACCCGGGCCGGTCGGCCATGTGCCGTTCCAGCAGCCGTTTTCCGCTCCCCCTGGTCAGCAGCAGGCTCATCACCACCGGCGACACCACGGACACCGCGACCGCCGCCGGGGAGTCGCAGGCGAGCAGGAACAGGCCCCACCACACGCAGAAGTCCCCGAAGTAGTTGGGGTGCCGGGTCCAGGCCCACAACCCCTGGTCCATGATCCTTCCCCGGTTGGCGGGGTCGGCCCGGAAGCGGGCCAGCTGGGCGTCCCCCACCGCCTCGAAGCCGATCCCGACCGCCCACAGCGCCGTACCGGCCCAAGTGAGGGCGGCGGGCGGGCCGGGCACGTACTGCGCGGCCTGGACGGGCAGGGAGACCAGCCATACGAGGGCGCCCTGGAGCAGGTAGACCATGCGGAACGCGTACGCGTTCCGGCTGCCGGGCGCCTTCGCCAGCAGCGCCTCGTACCGCGGGTCCTCGCCGTGGCCCCGGCCCCGGCGGGCGATGTGCACCGCGAGCCGCAGCCCCCAGAGCGCCGTCAGCGACGTCGCCAGCAGGCGTCGTACGGCGTCCCCGTGCCCGGCGGAGGCGGCCAGGGTGACCACGGCCACCGCGGTGAACCCGATGCCCCACGCCACGTCCACGATCCGGTGGACGCCCGTGCGCAGTGCGACGGCGAAGGTGACGAGCATGACCGCGAGGGCCGCGGCAGCGGCCCAGGCGAGGTTGAGCGCGAACGCGCTCCACGGGAACCCGCTCACGGCCGGTCCAGCCCTTCGTACCAGGCGGGCGTGGGCACCGGCGGCCCGCCGTCACCGCCGGGGCCTGGCCGTACGCCCGGGATCCGGTCCACGCCCGTCCGGCGTCTGCTGCGCCGGCACCCGGCCGCGCGGCCGGACGGTCCGGTGTCGGTGGTCATGGGGCGGGGTCCTCCTTGCTGAACAGGTACTGCTGTACGTCGAGGTAGCCGGCCCGGAACCCGGCCTCGGAGTAGGCCAGGTAGAAGGTCCACAGCCTGCGGAAGACGTCGTCGAAGCCGAGCGCCGTGACCTCGTCGGCGCGCTCGGTGAACCGCTCGCGCCACAGCCGCAGCGTCTCCGCGTAGTGGGCGCCGAAGGCGTCGCGGCGGGCCGGGCGCAGCGCGGTGTGGTCGCGGACGGTCTCCTCGATCGCCCGGGTGGACGGGATGAGGCCGCCGGGGAAGACGTACTTGTGGATCCAGGTGAAGGTGGAGCGGCTGGCGAGCATCCGCTCGTGCGGCATGGTGATGGCCTGGAGTGCCACCCGTCCGCCCGGTGCCAGCCGCTTGTCCAGGGTGCGGAAGTACACCGGCCAGAACTCCGCGCCGACGGCCTCGATCATCTCCACGCTGACGATCGCGTCGTACTCCCCGCGAGCCTCGCGGTAGTCGCACAGTTCGACGGCGACCCGCTCGGCGAGACCGGCCTCGTGCACCCGCCGCCGGGCCAGGTCCCGCTGTTCCCTGGAGAGGGTGAGCGAGGTGACCCGGGCGCCGCGCGCGGCGGCCCGCAGGGCCAGTTCGCCCCAGCCGGTGCCGATCTCCAGCAGCCGGGTGCCCGCGCCCACGCCGGCCAGGTCGAGCAGCCGGTCGATCTTGCGGTGCTGGGCTGCGGCGAGCCGGTCCCGGCTCGCCGGGAAGCCCCGGAAGAGGGCGGCGGAGTAGGTGAGGGTGTCGTCGAGGAAGAGGGCGAACAGGTCGTTGGACAGGTCGTAGTGGCGGCTGATGTTGGCGCGGGAGCCGTCGGGGGTGTTGCGCTCGGCGGGGGGATGGCGCGGTGCCCACAGGCCGCGCAGCCGTTGCAGCGGGGCCGGGACCAGTTGGGCTGCGTGCCCGGCGAGGACGGTGAGGACGGCCACCAGGTCGGGGGCGTCCCACTCGCCGGCCAGATAGGACTCGCCGAACCCGACCAGGCCGCCGGTGCCGATCCGGGCGTGGAAGGCGGCCGGGTCGCGCACCTCGATCAGCGGCCCGCCCAGCCCGGCGTCCGCGGCACCGGCGAACCGGGCCCGCAGCGGCAGCCGGCCGAGGGCCCGCCGGACGAGGGCCGCGGTGACGGCGGTACGGGCCCGGGAGGCGGCCGGTACGGCGGCGACGTCGGGCCAGTGGGCGGCATCGACGGCGGCGGTGACGGGGTGCTCGGCCGGGGTGACCGGGGATCCTTCAGAGGTGACCGCGGATCCGTCAGGGGTGACCGGGGGTCCATCGGGGGTGACCGGGGGTCCGCCAGGGGTGACCGGGTGCTCGTCGGGGGAAGTGCGGGACTCTGCTGTCCTCATGTCGCTTTCTCCGGGGTGCGGTGTCCGTGGCGGGGCTGGACGGGCAGTCCCCGCAGGTAGAGGCGGATGCCGTGGACGCGGATCGCGGCCGACACGGCGAGGGTGGACCAGGGGTGGCGCAGCGCCAGCCGCAGCAGGGCCGCAGGGGTGGCCGCCGCACGGCGAGTGCCGCGGACGGTCGCGGTGAAGGCCCGGCCGTCCTCGCGGTCGAGGTGCACGGTCAGGCTGAGCCGCTCCCCGGGCGTCGGCAGCCGCATGCGGTAGCGGCCGTCGACGGGGAAGAACGGCGAGACGTAGAACTCCTTCCCGGTGCGTGCGGTCCCGGACGCGTCCGGCCGCAGCAGGTAGCAGTGCCGTCCGCCGTAGGTGTTGTGCACCTCCGCGACCACGCAGCGCGGTTCCCCGCCGGGGCCGTGACACCAGTACAGGGTCAGCGGGTTGAACACGTACCCGAAGACCCGCGCGTGGGTGAGCATCAGGACCCGGCCGCCGTCCAGGTCCATGCCGTGACCGGCGAGGAAGTCGTCCAGACCGCCCCGGATCGAGGGGTGGTCGCCGGCGAAGTGGTCGCGCGGGTCGAAACGGGCCAACGGCCTCAGGAGGAGCGGCAGTCGGGGCGGATGCTCCGGATCGATGAGCCACATGTAGGTGCGGTGCCGCAGCCCGTACCGCAGGGGGGTCGTGCGCGTGTGCGCGATCCGGCAGGTGTAGAGGGCGGGTACGGCGTTCACCAGCGCACCCCCAGCGCCTCGGCCGCTTCGACGCCGGAGCGGCAGCCGTCCTCGTGGAACCCCCAGCCGTGGTAGGCGCCCGCGAACGCACAGACAGCGCTGGTCAGTTCGGGCAGACGCTGTTGCGCGGCCACCGACTCCGGGGTGTAGACGGGGTGTTCGTAGACCATGCGGGCCAGCACCCGGCCGGGATCGACGCGGTCCTCGCCGCCCAGGGTGACGATGAACGTCTCGGCGGCGTCGAGGCGTTGCAGCCGGTTCATGTCGTAACTGACCTGCACCCGGCCGGAGTCGGCGGAACACGACGGCATGAGGTGGTTCCAGGAGGCGCGGGCGCCGGGGGCGCGGGGCAGCAGCCGGGTGTCGGTGTGCAGCAGGGTGGTGTTGCGGGAGTAGCGGAACGCGCCCAGCACGTCACGTTCCCGCCTGGTCGGATCGGCGAGCAGCCGCAGCGCCTGGTCCGGGTGGACGGCGATGACCACGGCGTCGTACGGCTCGGTGGTGCCGTCCCCCGTGGTGACGTCCACGCCGTCGGCATGGCGTCGCACGGACCGTACGGGCGTGCCGGTGCGGACCTCGCCGACCTGCTTGGCGATCCGGTCGACGTAGGTGTGCGAGCCGCCGCTGACCGTGCGCCACACCGGTGAACCGCTCACCGCGAGCATCCCGTGGTGCTCCAGGAAGCGGAACAGGTAGGCGGCCGGGTAGCGTTGGGCCGTGACGGCGTCGCAGGACCACACCGCCGACACCAGCGGCGTCGCGAAGTGGGCGCGGAAGTAGGCGGAGAAGCCCTCCCGGTCCAGGAACTCCCCCAGTGTCCAAGCCTGTTCGCCGTCACGCGCCAGCAGCCGGCGGGCCGCGCGGTGGAAGCGGGGCACCTCGGCCAGCAGCCGCAGATAGGGGCCGCGCAGGAGGCTGCGGGGCTGGGCGAAGAGTCCGGCCGGGCCGCGGGCACCGGCGTACTCCAGGCCGCACCCCTCGCACCGTACCGACATGCTCATCTCCGACTCCTGCGTGGGCACCCCGAGTTCGTCGAAGAGCCGCAGCAGCCGCGGGTAGGTGCGCCGGTTGTGCACGATGAAACCGGAGTCGACGCGGTGCACCCGCCCGTCGTGCGGCGACGTCAGCTCGTGGGTGTGCGCGTGTCCGCCCAGCCGGTCGTCGGCCTCGTACAGCGTGACGTGGCCGGCGGCGCTCAGGAGGTACGCGGCGGTCAGTCCCGACACCCCGGACCCCACCACGGCAGTGCGCTTCACGCGCCCCGGCGGGCCGACCGAGCCGTACGGGGCACCCCTCGCCGTCCGCTCCATCACTGCCCTCCTGTCCCGCCCCTCGCGATCGGGGGCCCGTGCGTAATCCGGAGCAGCTCGGGCGGCGGATTGGCCGCGCGGTGAAATGCGCCGGGGACGTGGGGCGCACGGACAACCGGCCCGGTCGGCCGTGCACGGCCGGGCGGCAAGCACCGCGCAGTCAGCGACGCCCAGGGCATCGCGAGGGCGTGGAATTCACCACAATTCATCCCTTCGGGGCGGGTGAATAGGTAAAAATGCCTCTTTGGTGCCAGTTACCTCCTCCGGGGACCAGCTCCGGAGATCTCAATGACCAGCGGCATGGGAGAAGCGTTTGATCACGCCAAGTAAGCGACACGTCGGACTGACGGCCATGACCGGTGCACTCGGCGGCGTCCTCGCACTCACGGCCCTCGGCGGTACCAGCAACGCCGCCACCGGCGGCGACACCGCCGGGACTCAGCCCGCATCGCATGCGCCGCGAGACAAGGCGGGCACCCAGGACGCTTCCGACGCCCGAATAAAGATCACGCCCGGGCAGGGTGCCTACGGCGTCGGAACCGACAAACCCGTCAAGGTCACGGTCAGTAAGGGCACCCTCACCAAGGTGACCATGACCGCCGTCGCGACCGGTGCCGAGATCCCGGGCACCCTGTCCGCCGACGGCACGTCCTGGCAGTCGAACGGCCGGCTGGAGCGGGCTACCAGGTACCAGGTCGCCGCCGATGCCGAGGACGCCAAGGGCCGCTCCGTCATCGGGAACGCCACGATCACCACGGTCTCCCCGGCCAACGACTTCATCGGGCACCTCTCCCCCGAGGACGGCTCGACCGTCGGCGTGGGCATGCCGGTGTCGATCTCCTTCGGCAAGGCCGTCGGCGACAAGGCCGCCGTGGAGTCGGAGATCCAGGTCAGCTCCAGCAGCGGGCAGCGGGTCGTCGGTCACTGGTTCGGCGACAACCGCCTGGACTTCCGCCCCGAGAACTACTGGAAGCCCGGTTCCACCGTCACCGTCGAGCTCGCCCGCAACGGTGTCCGGAAGACGGTCACGTTCAAGATCGGCCGGAGCCAGATCAGCACCGTCGACGCCAGGACGAAGCAGATGACCGTCGTACGCGACGGCAAGAAGATCAAGACCATCCCGATCTCGTCCGGCAGCGCCGAGCACCCGACGTACAACGGCCGGATGGTCATCTCCGAGAAGTTCGGTCAGATCCACATGAACGGCGCGAGCGTCGGCCTCACGAAGAAGGACGGCAAGCCCGCGTACGACATCGACGACGTACCGCACGCCATGCGCCTGACCGCCTCGGGCACCTTCATCCACGGCAACTACTGGGGTGCCGACTCGATCTTCGGCAGGGTCAACACCAGCCACGGCTGCGTGGGCCTGAACGACGTCAAGGGCGGCGGCGACGCCAAGCAGCGCGCCGCGTGGTTCTTCGACAACTCGATGATCGGTGACATCGTGATCGTCAAGAACTCCGCGGACAAGACCGCGCTTGCCCCGGACAACGGCCTCAGCGACTGGAACATGCCGTGGACCGAGTGGGTCTCGGGCAGCGCGACCGGATGACCTGGGCGGCCCCGTAGGGGCCCTGATCCCCCCGACTCGCACCGGGGGTCGCCGACCCCCGTTCGAGTGCGGCCGTTCGGGCCCCGGCAGTCGGTGAAACGCACCGCGTCGTCACTCACCCGAAGAGAGCAATCACAGAGCGTCGTCCCCTTGTCCCCATTGGCCCGTGCTCCATTCGGAGTTGCGTCCGCACGAGGGACATGTGGCAGTGGGAGTCGTGTCCTGCCGGATCTCACCCTCAGGAGGAGACATGGGCACGAGGACCGACGGCCGACCGGCCGACAAGCTGAGCGTCGTCTTCACCGTCCGAGTGATCGAGGGCGGTGAGCAGGGCTTCCTGGAGCTGTACGACCAGCTCCGTGAGTCCGTCGCCCGGACCCCCGGCCACATCGTCGAGAGGCTGGGAGCGCCCGTGGACGACTCCCGGCAGTGGGTCATCACCAGCGAGTGGCAGACGGCCGAGCACTTCTTCGCCTGGCAGCAGAGCGCGGAGCACCGCGCGCTGGTGGCTCCGCTGCGCGAGTGGGTCGACTCGACACAGTCGCTGCGGTTCCGGGTCGTCAAGGAGACCCAGGGGGTGACGTCATGACGCGCACCTCCGACGGCCCCGTCGCCGTACTCGGGCTCGGCACGATGGGCTCCGGTCTGGCCACCCGCCTCCTCGACCGGGGCATACAGGTCCGGGTCTGGAACCGTACCGCGGAGCGGGCCGAGCCGCTTGCCGAGGCAGGCGCCTTCGTGGCCGCACACCCCGCCGACGCCGTCGCGGGCACGAGCGCCGCCATCTGCGTCGTCGCCGACGGCGAAGCCCTCGGCTCCCTGCTGCACGGACCCGACGGCGTCCTGTCCAGGGGCCCCTACCCCGGGGTCCTCGTCTGCGCCAGCACCGTCTCCCCGGACGAGGTCCTCCAGATCGCCGGGGACATCCCCTCGGTCGTGGACGTCGGCATGCTCGGCAACCGGGACCATGCCCGTGACGGCGAGCTGCGGCTCTTCGTCGGAGGCGAGGAGCAGGCCTTCGACGCCTGCCGCCCGCTGCTGGAGGCGCTGGGCAAGGAGGTCGTCCATCTGGGCGCACTCGGTTCCGGCATGCGGATGAAACTGTGCCTGAACCTCCTGATGGGCATCGAGGTGCAGGCCCTGGCCGAGGTCACCGAACTGGCGACCGCCTGCGGCCTCGACCGGCAGCTGTTCCTCAAGACCACGGCGGGCAGCGGTTTCGCCTCTCCGGTCATGGCGTTCAAGTCGAGGCGCCTGGGTTCCGGCCGCTTCGACGAGCCGGACTTCCGGCTGCGGCTGATGGCGAAAGACCTCATGCTCGCTACCAAGCAGGCGGCGGCAGTCGGCCTGAGCCTGCCGCTGGCGAGCGCCGCGGCGGAGACCCACGTCCGTGCCATCGAGCAGGGACTGGGCGACCAGGACTGTGCCGCGGTCACCCGCGCACTCACACCGAAACCGGGTAGCGACACGTGATCATCGACATCCACGGGCATCTCTCCCCGCCGGAGGCGGCCGAACGCTTCCCCATGCCCCCGAGCCTGACCGACGTCGACGGCATGCTCGCCGCTCGCGCCGAGGCCGGCATCGACCTCACCATCATCGGCAGCCCCGTCGGCGCCGGAGCGATGGCGCGGGTACCGGGCGTGGACAACTACGCGCAACCACGAGACCGGCTGCGCAGTTTCCACGCCTGGATGTCGGGGCTGATCGCCAGGTTCCCCGACCGGTTGCGCGGCTATGTGTACGCCAACCCGTTCGGCGACGACGATCACCTCGACGGGGTGCGGGAGACCCTTCAGGACCCGGCCTTCGTCGGCCTGATCACCACGTCCAGCGTCCACGGGGAGCTGCTCGGCTCCCCGCGCGCCGACTCCTTCTTCGCGCTGGCCGCGGAGGCGGGGGTGCCGGTCCTGGTACACGCCCCGGCCGAACCGGTCGGCACGGAACGGGTCGACGAGATCGGTTTCGTCGAGCAGATCGGCCGGTTCGGCGACGTCACCATGGGCATGGCCATGATCGCCTTCGCGGGGTGGCTGGACAAGTACCCGGATCTACGGCTCATCGGCGCGACCGGCGGCGGCGCGATGGCGCTGCTGCCGGAGCGCCTGCAGACGGCGGCGCGCCCCCGGCACTGGGCCGGGCCGAGGCCGCCGGTCTGGTGAACAAGACCCCCGAGGCGTTCAGCGAGGCCGTCGAGGAGGGCAGCGACGTCTCCC